>CALZQA010000009.1 GCA_945828315.1 uncultured bacterium
ATAGCGTAGCGTCTCGTGGGCTCGGAGATGTGTATAAGAGACAGTTTCCAGCCAGACCAATCTGCTGGCATTGAATGCTTCCATCGAGGCGGCACGCGCAGGCGAGGCAGGCAAAGGCTTTGCAGTCGTTGCAGATGAGATCCGTAATCTTTCCGAGGGAACGAAGGAAGCGACCGAACAGATTTCAGCTATCATCAGCAGACTGATCAGTGATGCGGAGAATGCATCCCAGAGTATGTCACAGTCAGCTGTCTATGCAGAAAAGCAGAATGAGATGATCGGTGTGACCGGGGACAAGCTCATGGATATCCAGCATAACAGTGATGCCCTGAACGGAAACGTGATGCGCGTTACACAGGCAGTAGAAGATGTTGTGGCTGCAAATACAGCTATTTCCGACAGCATTTCCAACCTCTCCGCAACGAGTGAGGAAGTGGCTGCCTCTACAGAGAGCTCACTGGCACTCAGCGACAGCAGCATGAATGCGCTGAAGGAGATGAATGAGCTTCTGAACGAGATCTACGGTATTTCCGAGAATATGATGAAATTATCGGAGTGATCCGTTTTCAAAACAGAACCTAAAATGCTGTCCCAGGAAAACGGGGCAGCATTTTTTTGAAGGACAAAGGATGTTAATGTTTTCTTGCGATCTCATACAGGATGCGGATCGCCTCTTGGATCCGAGCTTCCTGTACGGAGGAATAGTTGATCACAAAATAATGTTCCACATTTGTGGGCAGTGAGTAGTAATGGGATAAGGCAGTCAGCCTTATCCCTTTTTGTTTGGCATACATGCAAAAATCATGGTCGCTCAGATTGGTGTGGATCTTCATAATAAAGTGCAGTCCGGCATCCTCCTCCATGATCTCTGCATAGGAGGAAAATTTGCTCTCTTTGATGCAGTTTAACAGGAAATCCCGCTTTTGGTGGTAGTAATTGCGCATGCGGTTCAAGTGTTTCTCAAAGTAGCCTTCCTCAATAAAGCGGGCGAGGGTGTACTGCTCAAAGTTGGAGACGGTGCAGGAGTAGAAGGACAACTCTTTATAAAACCGGTTGACCAGCTGCTTTGGAAGCACCATATAACTGATGCGGACGGTGGAGGAAAGCGTTTTCGTGAAGGTGTTGATGTAGATGACGCGTTCCAGAACGTCAATGTCCTGCAGAGCTGGAATCGGCTGGCCGGTCATGCGGAACTCACTGTCATAGTCGTCTTCGATGATATACCGGTCAGGAGATTTGGCTGCCCAGCCCAGCAGCTCGTAGCGCCTGCCGATGGGCATGATGATGCCGGTGGGAAAATGGTGTGACGGAGAGATATGCACAATATCCGTCTGATGTTTCTCCAGTTCGTCAATAATGATCCCGCTTTCATCCATAGGAATATGATTGCAGGTCACATGATGTCTGGCATAGATCTTATAGATCTTATCGTAGCCCGGATCTTCCACGGCATATTTCTTGTCAAAGCCCAGAAGCTGGATCAACAGCCCGTACAGATATTCCGTTCCGGCGCCGATGATGATCTGCTCCGGCTCAATGTGCAGATTGCGATAGCCCTTCAGGTGGTCTGCGATCGCCTGGCGCAGTTTCAGGATGCCTCCGCAGGGAGGATTCGTCACCAGCTCTTTCTGATTCTCATTTAAAATTTCCCGGATCAACTTTGTCCAGATGGAAAAGGGAAAGTTTTCCCGGTCTGTCTGATTGCTTGAAAAGTCGGCAATATATGTCGCCTCACCGGAGGAGAGGCGGATGTTTTCAGAGGAGAGAATGGCGTTTTGCTGCTCCTGCGTCTGTCTGATGTCAGCAACGAAAAAACCTTTTTTGGGCAGAGCATAGATGTAGCCCTCTGCCACCAGCTGCGCATAGGCAGTCTCCACGGTGATCACGCTTATGCCCAGATTTTTTGCAAGGCTCCGCTTGGACGGCAAACGACTGCAGGGGTCCAGATTCCCTGATAAAATGTCGCTTTTGATGCATTTATACAGATGATTGTACAGGGTATCTGACCCTATATCAGTAAAAGAATATGTCAACATTTTTCGACTAAAACTCCAATCTGACCTTAGTGAATATATTCAAATTGAGTATTTATATAAGGTCAGAAATGATTATACTGGATAGCAGTCGGAATGTAAACGAAAAAATTCCAAAAAACCAAGAATAAAACAGAAGGAGACTGAGGAAAATGAGTACAGAGAGATACGGTTTAAACAAGGAACTGGCACAGATGTTAAAGGGTGGCGTGATCATGGATGTCACCACACCGGAGCAGGCAAGGATCGCGCAGGAGGCAGGTGCATGCGCAGTTATGGCGCTGGAGCGCATCCCGGCAGACATCCGTGCAGCAGGCGGTGTGTCCAGAATGAGTGATCCGAAAATGATCAAGGGCATTCAGGAGGCAGTATCCATTCCCGTTATGGCAAAGTGCCGGATCGGACATTTTGCAGAGGCACAGATCTTAGAGGCCATCGAGATTGATTATATCGATGAGAGTGAGGTGCTCTCACCGGCCGACGATGTTTACCATATCGACAAGACAAAATTCAAGGTTCCTTTCGTGTGCGGTGCAAAGGATCTGGGCGAGGCGCTCCGCCGCATCGAGGAGGGAGCTTCCATGATCCGTACGAAGGGTGAGCCGGGTACCGGAGATGTTGTCCAGGCAGTCAGACATATGAGAAAGATGAATCAGGAGATCGCCCGCATCACTTCCATGCGTGAGGATGAACTGTTCAATCAGGCAAAGGAACTGCAGGTTTCCTACGAACTGGTGAAATATGTTCATGATAACGGAAGACTTCCGGTTGTCAACTTCGCAGCGGGCGGTGTGGCAACACCTGCAGATGCGGCACTGATGATGCAGCTGGGCGCAGAGGGTGTCTTTGTCGGTTCCGGTATTTTCAAATCCGGCGATCCGAAGAAGCGCGCGGCAGCCATCGTAAAAGCAGTGACAAACTTTAATGACGCAAAGCTTTTGGCAGAGCTGTCCGAGGATCTGGGCGAGGCGATGGTCGGCATCAACGAGCAGGAGATCGAACTCCTGATGGCAGAGAGAGGAAAATAAAATGGTAATTGGAGTATTAGCAGTTCAGGGCGCGTTTATCGAGCATGAAAAAGTGCTGGACGCGCTTGGCGTTTCAAATTTTGAGATCCGCCAGAAGAGGGATCTTGAACAGCCGATGGACGGCCTGATCCTGCCGGGCGGAGAGAGTACGGTGATGGGAAAGCTGTTGAAGGATCTGGATCTCTTCGAGCCGTTGAAAGCGTTGATCGAGGGAGGCCTTCCGGTGTTTGGCACCTGCGCAGGCATGATCCTTCTGGCGGACGAACTATCAAATGACGAGAGCCGTTATTTTGCAACCCTTCCGGTGACCGTCAGACGAAACGCATATGGCCGTCAGCTCGGCAGCTTTCACGCAAGAGCGCAGATGAGCGGGATCGGCGAGATCCCCATGACCTTTATCCGTGCGCCCTATGTGGAGCAGGTGCACGGCGCAGAGGTACTTGCGACGGTCGATGATAATATCGTTGCAGTCAGATACAACAACCAGCTGGCGACAGCCTTCCATCCCGAGCTGGACGACGATCTGTCTGTACATAAGTATTTTCTGTCTATTTGTGAAAAAAGTGTGAATTATTAGCACTCGCTATTGACGAGTGCTAATAATGGTGCTATAACATAATCAACAAAGGAAAACAACAAATCCTTTGAAACTAAAAACTCAACACCTCGGATTTCTCCGATCGTGCTACAACAAATTTTATATCGCGACCGAACCAGCCACGATAAAATTTTCACTCATTATATCATGGAAGGGAGATATGACTTATGATGATGCATGATATTTTTGGAGAAGACTTATTTGATGATTTCATGGATGATTTCGCATTTCCTGCATTTCCGGATGCGCAGAAGACACTGTACGGAAAGCACGCAAAGAATCTGATGAAAACAGATGTGAAGGAAAGGGATACCGAGTACGAGTTGATCGTTGATCTGCCCGGCTTCAAGAAAGAGGATGTGAAGGTTGCTCTGGAAAATGGTTATCTGACCATCAGTGCCCAAAAGGGTCTGGATAAAGATGAACAGGAACAGAAGACCGGAAAGTACATCCGAAGAGAGCGTTATGCAGGAGCCTGTGCACGTTCCTTCTACGTGGGTGAAGACATCACGCAGGATGAGATCAAGGGTAAATTTAAACACGGCATTCTGCGGCTGACGATTCCTAAGAAGGAATCAAAACCGGCTGTAGAGCAGACAAACTATATCACCATTGAAGGGTAAAAGGAGGAATTATTATGTTAGTACCGAGCATTTTTGGAGAGGATTTATTTGACAACTTTTTTGAGGATTTCGCAAGACCGGCAAGAACTACGGTAAGATACAATACACCGACAGCAACCGTGATGCGGACAGACGTAAAGGAAACCGAGACCGGCTATGAGCTGGACATTGATCTTCCGGGTTACAAGAAAGAAAACGTACAGGTAGAGCTGAAAGACGGATGCCTGACCGTAAGCGCGAAGACCGAGGAGAACAAGGATGAGAAAGACGAAAACGGCAAGTATATCCGCCGTGAGCGTTACAGTGGAACCTGCAGCAGAGCCTTCTATGTCGGTGAGGACATTGAGAAGAATGAGATCAAGGCAAAGTTTGAGGATGGTATCCTGAAACTGTCTGTACCGAAGAAGGATGCAAAGCCGAAGGTAGAGGAAAACAGATATATCACCATCGAGGGCTAAACGGGCGCCCTTGGGGTTATTGTTCAACCGGAGCTGTGAGAGGATCAAGCAGCTGCGAGCATAATAAATGACATGGCGGGGGTGCCCATATGGGTGCTCCCGCCCATTTTTGCATGTGATCTTCAATCATGCGCCATTGAGCTGCAGGTGAGAGGACAGTGTGATCGAAACAGGAGGTGGAGCGTATGGCAAAACGGGATTATTATGACTGCCTGGGCGTGGCGAAGAGTGCAGATGAAAAAGAAATTAAAAGTGCGTACCGCAAGCTGGCAAAAAAATACCATCCGGACACCAATCCCGGTGATAAGCAGGCAGAACAGCGGTTCAAGGAAGTCACGGAAGCTTACAATGTGCTGAGCGATAAAGAAAAGCGAAAGCTTTATGACCGGTTTGGCATGGCGGCGTTTGACGGCAGTATGGGTGATCCGTCTGCCGGTGATCCCTTTGACGGAGCCGACGGTTCAGGAGGCTTTGGCGGCGGATTCGGAAACGGTGGGCAGTACAGAGAATACCATTACAGCACCGGAAATATGGATGATATTTTCGGAGATATGTTCGGAGACATGTTCCACGGAGGCTTTCATGACAGTTTTTCCGGCGGAACGGAGGGCGGTTTTGGCGGCTTTGGCGGCTTTGGAGAGTCCTTTGGCAGCACTTTTGGCGGAGAACGGGAGTATGACTACGCAGCGGGCAAAAACGTTCACTCGGATGTGACCATCGACTTTGAGGAGGCGGCATTCGGCTGTGATAAGTATCTGCGTTTTGAGGGAGATAAAAAAGAATCCTTACAGGTTCATATTCCTGCCGGAATCGATGAAGGTCAGAGTGTCCGCTTGAAAGGCAAAGGAGAGACCGGACGTTACGGAAAGCAGGCGGGCGACCTGCTGTTGAAGGTGCACATCCGGCCGCATCCGGAATATATACGCAAGGGAACGGATGTCTATATTACGCAGACGATTCCCTACACGACAGCGGTGCTGGGAGGAAAAGCATATTTTAAGACATTGCATGGTATGGTGGAATGCAATGTCCCCGCCGGGACACAGTCCGGCAGCAAGATCCGCCTGAAGCACAAAGGCATTGTCTCCATGAAAGATGCCACAAAACATGGAGATGAGTATGTGGTGATACAGATCGCAGTACCCAAAAACCTGACACCGGAGCAGCGGCGGGCAGTGGAAGCACTTGCAAGGGCGGAAGGAAAAAGTGCCTGAAAGAGAAAATGTCGAAAATAGTCGAAAGCGGTTGAAATCTGGTCGGAAGATGTCTGACAATTATTGACTGAAATGGAAATTGGTGCTAAAATATACTAATATGGCGGAAACATTTTCGAGGGCAGCATAGACGAACTGCTCATTTGCCGGAAAGGTGGCATCTGAATGAGTGAAGTGTTATATCATGGGAAAAAATATTATGAAGCGGATCGCAGGGCGCAGGTAGCGCTTGCGTCTGCCGGCATCTACAGCTTTCGGTATTATCCGAAAGACAGACTGGTGATCATGACAGATCTGACGGTAGAGAATTTCGGATGCGAAAAATATTATGATCCGGTTCCAGGGCGTATCGTGGAACAGTTGGTCGTACCGGAGGATCGCAAGCTGTGTGAGGATCTTTTTGATAAGATCGATCAGGGTGAAAAGCGCGTCTCCACGACGCTGCGAACCAGGCAGGACCAGTCACTGTTCCGCCTGACAGTCACGATCACGGATTGGGATGAAGAAGGAAAGCCACAGAGCGCGATCGGTATTGTCGAGAACCCCGATATAGAAACGATTTCCGCGGAGATGGTGCGTGCACTTAGTGATGATTATCATTCCATTTACTATATAGATTTTGATAAAAATGAGGTGGTTCCATATCGGCTGAGTGAGAATATTGAAAGAGAATACGGAGCGTTTTTCCGATCCAAACCGGAGTATGGTGCTGCAATGTCCGGATATATTTCGCAGACCGTGATGGAGGAAGACCGCGAGGAAATGATGCGGGCTTGTTCTGTAAAAAATCTGCGTGAGCATTTTGCAGAGGGTAAAGTATTCGTGCATGATTTCCGCGCAGTCAGGGCGGGAAAAGTGGTCTACTGCCGCATGAAGGCAGTCAATCTCTCGCCGGACGGTGCGCTTCACAAAGCGATCTTCGGATTCTCGGATATCAGCAGGGAAAAGATCAGGGAGTTGGAGCGTTATGCATATATTGATCCGGTAACCGGAGGCGATAACTATGTCCGCTTTAAGAAAAAATTGGAGGAAAAAACCGAAAAAGGATATATCGTGTCTATGGATATCCATTCCTTCAAGGTGGTGAATTCTGTCTGTGGAACGACAAAAGGTGATGAGATCCTGCGGGAGATCTGGCGCTGCATTGTTAATAATATTGGAGAGAGAGATCTGGCAGCGCATATCAATGCGGATCACTATATCATTTTTTATGAGGAGATGGACAAGGAAGCGGTGTCCGAAAGGCTTGAGATGCTTACCATCCAGTTGGGAAGACGTTCTGTGGAACTGAATGTACCGCAGCAGCTTCCGTATTTTGGCATTTCCGCATGGGAGCCGGAGAACAAGATTGAGCAGATTTACAACGAGGCTAATATTGCCAGACATGAGATCAAAGAGCGCAAGGATATCAATCATGCGTTTTTCAGCCAGGCAGATGCTTCCCGTATTTTACAGGAAAAACAGATGGAGGATGCGTTCGAGTCATCGATCCGCAATCAGCGCTTTGAGGTATGGTATCAGCCGAAGTACAATCCGGATTCTGAGCAACTGGTAGGAGCGGAGGCACTGGTGCGCTGGAGAAACAGTGACGGAACCCTCGTTTCGCCGGCTGTGTTTATTCCACTGTTTGAGCGTAACGGAATGATCCGATATCTCGATGAATATGTATTTCGTGAGGTCTGTTTCCAGCAAAAGAAATGGCTGGAGGAAGGACGCAAAGTGATCCCGGTGTCCGTAAACCTGTCCCGCGCGAGCCTGTATTTTCAGAATGTCGTAGAACACTATCAGAAGATCGCCCAGGAGATCGGTGTTGATCCCGTGTATGTTCCGATCGAGATCACAGAGACTGCGGCATTGGATGACAAGTCCATCAGACAGCTGGCAAATCGCTTCTATGAGGCGGGATTCCCGCTTCATATCGACGACTTTGGTGCGGGCTACTCTTCATTTGCGACACTCAATATCATGCATTTTGATACGTTAAAGCTCGATAAGAGCCTGATCGATTATATCGGAAACTATGGCGGGGACAGGCTGTTGGAGCACACGATTGCCCTCGCGAAGGAATTGGGCATGCATGTGACCGCGGAAGGCGTGGAAAATGAGTCACAGGTATCATTCCTGCAGAAACTAAACTGCGACAGCATTCAGGGTTATTATTATTCCAAACCGCTGCCACTGGAAGAATTCTCAAAAAAGATCGTGGCGTAAATGATACATAAAAGGAAATGAGAGACTGCACAGTCCGGAGAAGATCCGGCTGTGCAGTTTTTGCATGCAATTTTTGTTTAAAAGGGATTTCAAGGAAAACGACCCTGTGATATAATACAAGCAATTCTGTTTTTTAGACAAGGAGAAAACCATGAGAAAAGAATACGTGATGGGCAATGGTGCGATCGCCTTGGGGGCGCTGGCAGCAGGGGTTAACCTGGTCGCCGGTTATCCGGGCACGCCCTCGTCCGAGATTATCGAAAATATGGCGAAATATAAAAACGGTGAGGTACATATTGAGTGGTCCGTCAACGAGAAGGCTGCCATGGAAGTGGCTGCCAGTGCGGCTTATTGCGGCGCGCGCACGCTGGTGACAATGAAGCAGATGGGCCTGAACGTGGCAGCGGATGCGCTCATGTCGCTTGCCTATGTGGGCGTGAAAGGTGGCATGGTCGTTGTTTCAGCAGACGATCCGGGTCCGATCTCTTCACAGACTGAGCAGGATACGCGCATGTTTGCAGAATTTGCGCGCATTCCCGTGTTTGATCCGACATCGCCGGAGGAGGCATATGAAATGATTCAGGATGCCTTTGATTACTCCGAAAAATATGAGACTCCGGTACTGTTTCGACCAACCACCAGAGTCTGCCACGCATACGCCTCCATTGAGACGCCGGAGCAGACTGCCCCGAAGGAGTATGAGGGATTTGTGAAAGATTCAAAAAAATGGGTGATCTTCCCAAGACTTTCCTTCCGGAATCATGCAAAGATGGAACAGCGCAACCCGAAGATCGGTGCGGATTTTTCGGATTACCGCTATAATGAGATGAGCGGAAGCAGTAAAAAATGTGTGTTTGCTTCCGGTGTGAGTTATGCTTACGCAAAGGAATATCTGAAAGATCATCCCGAAGTACGCTTCGTGAAGCTTGCGACCGCGTTCCCATTCCCGGAGGATTTTGTGCTGCGCGCGTTGGATGGTGTGGAGGAGGTGCTCTGTTTTGAGGAACTGAGTCCGTATATTGAGTCCGCGTTGTTAAAATGCATCGGAACGCATGGCTTGAATGTGAAAGTATATGGCAAGTTGACTGGGCATGTTCCGTCCAGCGGAGAAAATTCCGCAGAGTCGGCAGCCCGGATCATAGGTGCATTTCTGGGCGTGGAGGAGGAACAGACAGGCATTGACGTGTCAGACCGTCCGGAACTTCCGGTGAGACCACCGGTGCTGTGCGCAGGCTGTCCGCATCGTGCCAGCTTTTATGCGGTCAAGCGTGCGATGGAAGGGAAAAAGAGCTATTTCTGCGGCGATATCGGCTGCTATACACTGGGCAATGCGATGCCCCTTGACATGGTGGATACATGTCTTTGCATGGGTGCAGGCATCACGATGGCGCAGGGATTGCATTGGATGGACAAAGAGGCCGCTTGCTTTGCCTTTGTGGGTGATTCCACCTTTTTTGCATCGGGCATGACCGGCGTGGTGAACGCACTTTACAATGAAGCCAACATGGTTCTGTGCGTGCTGGACAATTCAACGACTGCGATGACCGGCCATCAGCCCCATCCCGGCACCGGTCGCAACATGATGGGAAATGTGGTGGATAAGGTCAGCATCGAGAAGATATTAGAGGGCATGGGCGTCACAAAGATCCTGACGGTCAATCCGCTGGATCTGGCTGCTGCTGTGGCAGCAGTACAGGAATGTGCCGGCTTACCGGGCGTAAAAGCGATCATTTTCAAATCGCCGTGTGTTGCGATCACGAAGCCTTCCGCGAAGGTGGAGATTTCCGAAAACTGCATCGGCTGTAAAAAATGTATCCGGGAGATCGGCTGTCCGGCGCTCATTATCAAAGACGGCAAGGTAGCCGTGGATGAGAGCCTTTGCACCGGATGCGGACTGTGTGCGCAGATCTGCCCGGTGGGAGCGATTGGAGGTGCGGATCATGAATAAAGATATTTTACTGTGTGGCGTCGGCGGACAGGGAACGGTGCTTGCTTCCAAGCTGATCGCGGCAGCAGCCATGCGTGAGGGACATACGGTACACTCTGCGGAAACGATCGGAATGGCACAGCGCGGAGGCTCGGTCACGAGCCACATTCGCATCGGCGAGGATATCGGATCGCCACTCATCCCTTTTGGTGCCGCAGACATGATACTGGCCTTTGAGCCCGCAGAGGCAGTGCGAAATCTGCATTATTTAAAGCCGGACGGGATCGTCATCGTGAACCGGACACCGGTGCGGCCGACGACAGAGTCCTTGCATGAGACCGGCTATGACGGAACAAAGGAGATTGAGTATCTAAAAACAAAATGTAAGTGTGTGGTCATTGACGGAGAAGCGCTGTGCGCACCTTTTGGCTCCGCGCGTTATCTCAATATGATCGAGCTGGGCGCGGTCAGCGCCACCGGCGTGCTGGGCATTTCCGAGGAGGCGCTTCTGGCGGAGATCGAAGCGCAGGTCAAGCCGCAGTTTGTAGAGACCAATAAAAAAGCATTTGCAGCAGGCAGAGAGGCAGGGCAGACAAATGAAGTTAAATGAAAAACAGTTGGCGCAGGTGGACGCGCAGATCAAACGTCTGATCAAGACTGACAGCTTTTACGGAAAAAAATACCGCGAGCTGGGTATCACAGAAGCCAAATCACAGGAGGATTTTGAGAAGATCCCGTTTTCCGGTAAGGAGGATCTTCGCGATGCATATCCGTTAGGCATTCAGGCAGTGCCGGATGAGGAGGTTGTCCGGATCCATTCCTCGTCAGGAACCACCGGAAAGCCGGTCATCATCCCCTATACCGCAAAGGATGTGGATGATTGGGCAGTGATGTTCGCGCGTTGCTATGAGGTCGCAGGTATCACAAATAAAGACCGCATCCAGATCACGCCGGGCTACGGACTGTGGACGGCGGGCATCGGTTTCCAGGCGGGCTGCGAAAAGCTTGGAGCGATGGCAGTTCCCATGGGACCGGGCAATACGGATAAGCAGATCCAGATGATGATCGATCTGAAATCCACCGTCATTACGGCGACTTCTTCCTATGCGCTGGCATTAGCGGAGGAGATCGAAAAGCGTGGACTGAAAGACCGGATCTGCCTGAAAAAAGGCGTGATCGGTTCTGAGCGTTGGAGCGAAAAAAAACGTCAGGCGATCCGTGAGGGACTGGGTATCGAGCTGTACGATATTTACGGACTGACCGAGATCTACGGACCGGGTATTGGTATCAATTGTGAGCACGAGGAAGGAATCCACTACTGGGATGATTATATTTATATCGAGATCATTGATCCGAAGACCGGAGAGCCGGTACCGGATGGAGAGCCGGGCGAGATCGTGATCACGACGCTTGTCAAAGAGGGTGCACCGTTACTCCGCTTCCGTACCCATGACATGTCCCGGATCATTCCGGAGCCCTGCAGCTGCGGACGAAGCTATCCGCGCATCGACATCATCCAGGGAAGAAGTGATGACATGTTTAAGGTACACGGTGTCAACATGTTCCCCGGACAGGTGGAAGAGATCTTACAGCAGGTAGACGGCGTACTCAGCGAGTATGTCATCAATATCGCGCATGACGAGGACCATAACCGTGATGTCATGCTAGTCACGGTGGAGGCAGAGGGACGCGTAGACTTTGAGCAGGCAGGCACAAAGATTCGCGAGCTGTTCAAATCACGCATTGGTGTGACGCCTAAGATCACAGTGGTGCCTTTCGGAACACTGCCGCGCAGCGAGAAGAAGACCAAGCGTGTCATCGATCACCGCGAGATGTAGGCGTGTCAGGCGCGCATAGCCCTGTCAATATTTAAAATACATATCTGAAAGAAAAGAGGATTAGAACATGGGTGGATTTTTTGGAGTAGCCTCACACGAGGACTGCGTCTTTGATTTATTTTTTGGCATTGATTATCACTCGCACCTGGGCACGCGCCGCGGCGGTATGACCGTGTATGGTGAGAAAGGATTTAACCGTGCCATTCACAACATCGAGAACGCACCGTTCCGAACAAAGTTTGACAAAGATGTGCAGGAGATGGAAGGAAAGTACGGTATCGGCTGTATCTCAGATTACGAGCCGCAGCCGCTGATCATCCGTTCCCATCACGGCACTTATGCCATCACGACTGTGGGAAAGATCAACAACATGGACGAACTGATCCAGATGCTGTTCGATCAGGGACATGCGCACTTTCAGGAGATGAGTACCGGTGAAGTAAATGCGACCGAGCTGGTGGCAGCACTGATCAACACGAAGGCAAACCTCATCGAGGGCATCCGCTTTGTGCAGGATGTGGTGGAAGGATCCATGTCGATCCTGTTGTTAAATCAGGCCGGTATCTATGCAGCCAGAGACAAGTACGGCAGAACACCCCTTGTCATCGGCAGAAAGCAGGAAGGATTCTGCGCATCCTTTGAGAATTATGCCTACAAAAATCTTGGATATCACGATTACAAAGAACTGGGACCCGGAGAGATCGTAGTGATCACAGAGAAAAACTGCATCACGCTCTCTGACCCGAACAAAGAGATGAAGATCTGCACGTTTTTGTGGGTTTATTACGGTTATCCGGCCAGTTCCTACGAGGGCATCAGCGTCGAGCAGATGCGTTACAACTGCGGAGCAAAGATGGCACAGCGCGACACCGTAAAACCGGATATCGTGGCAGGTGTACCGGATTCCGGAACCGCCCATGCCGTGGGCTATGCGAATGAATCGGGAATCCCGTTTTCCCGCCCGTTTATCAAGTATACACCGACATGGCCCCGGTCCTTTATGCCGACGATGCAGAGCAAGCGAAACCTGATCGCTAAGATGAAGATGCTGGCGGTGAACGATCTCATCGAGGGAAAGAGTATTTTGCTCATCGACGATTCCATCGTGCGCGGCACGCAGCTGCGGGAGACGACAGAGTACTTGTATGAGAGCGGCGCGAAGGAGGTACACATCCGCCCGGCTTGTCCGCCATTATTGTATGGCTGTAAATATCTGAACTTTTCACGTTCCAATTCGGAGATGGATCTGATCGCGAGACGCGTCATCGAACGTCTGGAAAACGGAAATGTGACGGACGAGATCCTGCAGGAGTACGCGGATCCCGAGTCTGAAAAGTATGAGCGTATGGTAGATGAGATTTGTAAGGAATTGAATTTTACCACCCTGCGCTTCAACCGGCTGGACGATATGCTGGATGCGACGGGCGTGGATCACTGCAAACTGTGCACCTATTGTTGGGATGGAAAAGAATAGAACGTGTTCGATAGAAATATATGTCAAGTATGATCGAAATGAAAGATTTTAATATGCCGGAACTGGATATTTATGCACGACTGTCTGAAGTGCAGCTTCGGAGAATTTACGAGCCGGAGCCGGGCATTTTCCTGGCAGAGACGGCGACGGTCATCGGGCGAGCACTGGAAGCGGGATATGAGCCGCTTTCCTTTCTGGCGGACAGGCAGAAGCTGCGGGAGCTGGAGGCATTTTCGCCATGGACGGAACAGGTGCCCGTGTATGTGGCGGATCATGAGGTGCTCAGACAACTGACCGGCTATGAGCTGACCCGGGGACTACTGTGCGCGATGCGCAGAAAAGAACTGCCGGATCCGGGCGTGATTCTTGCCGGCGTGCGGCGCGTGGCTGTGCTGGAGAATGTCATGAATCCGACGAATATGGGCGCGATCTTCCGCTCGGCTGCGGCATTGAATATGGATGCGGTATTGCTGACTGCCGGTTGTGCCGATCCGCTTTACCGGCGCGCCATCCGCGTTAGTATGGGCACGGTATTTCAGATCCCGTGGACATATCTGGATGGGGATGCCCGGGAGGGCGCGCTGCCCGGCATCCGCAGGCTGCGGGAGAACGGATTTTTGACGGTTTCAATGGCGTTGCGGGAGGATTCGATGGGCATCTGTGATCCGAAATTCCGCGCGGCGGAAAAATTGGCGGTGATCCTCGGCACGGAAGGCGAGGGACTTTCGGATGCGACGATCGCAGCCTGTGATCACACTGTGCGCATCCCCATGTCACACGGCGTGGATTCTTTAAATGTGGCAGCAGCCAGTGCGGTAGCGTTCTGGGAGCTGGGAAAGCGCCCGGATCGTGAGTGACAGACCAGAGGCGGACTGCCGGGTCAGAGAAAACAGGGTTTCATAACAAAAAGGAGACAATTATGCCAGTATTTGATTTTACAAATGCACCGGAGGACAAAAAACAGGCGGAATGCACCTATGAGACGTTCCGTTCCAACGAAGAAAATCCCACAGCGGACAAGCCGATCCTGTTGCTTGAAAACAAAAAGCGTGCCTGGAAGCATCATTCCTGCGGAATGTTTACAAATCCAAGCAAGCGCACATCCTTTGAATTTCAGGAGGAGGACGGCATTGTCAGCGCAGATATCCTGCGGATCGATTCGCGTTTTGTCGGACTTTTAAAATGGCTGGGAGAAAATCACATTAATGTGCGCCTTTCCGGAGAGAACCGGGAGGAAGGTTATGCGGTCTACAAGATCCGTGAGATCGCATTCGGCGGCGGTACCAAGCTGTCCGCGGAGGACGGATTTTTGCAGTTTATGATCGATCGTCTGTTGGCCAGCAGTGCGCCGGAGGAGGAGACGGGAGACGATGATGACGAGGAGGAATCAGGCGATTCCATGAAGCTCACGAGTCTTCAGAGCATCACGGACTTCATGAACTGTGCAGGCAGAACGCTGCCCGACAATATCCGACTGTGGGCACGTCGGAATCTTGCGGTCGCACGTTCCCATGAAGTGTCACCGGAGGAGCGCCGCCATGCGCAGCGTGCGCTTTCCATTATGATGAATGTACAGTGGAAGAGCAATTATTTTGAGGCCATCGACCCGCAGGAGGCGCGCCGGATCCTGGATGAAGAACTGTACGGTATGGAGCGCGTAAAACAGCGCATCATTGAGACGATCATCCAGATCAACCGTACCCACACGCTGCCGGCATACGGACTGCTGTTAGTCGGTCCCGCCGGAACCGGAAAATCGCAGATCGCCTACGCGGTGGCACGTATCTTAAAACTACCCTGGACGACGCTGGACATGAGTTCCATCAACGATCCGGAGCAGCTGACCGGAAGCTCGCGTATTTATGCAAATGCGAAGCCGGGTATTATCATGGACGCATTTTCCATGGCCGGCGAGTCTAATCTGGTCTTTATCATCAATGAGCTGGACAAGGCGGCAGCCGGAAAAGGAAACGGAAATCCGGCGGATGTGTTATTGACACTGCTTGACAACCTGGGATTTACGGATAATTATATGGAGTGTATGATCCCTACGGTAGGCGTGTATCCCATTGCGACGGCAAACGAGAAGTCACAGATCAGTGCGCCGCTTATGTCGCGATTTGCAGTCATTGACATTCCGGATTACACACCGGAGGAAAAGAAGATCATCTTCTCGCGCTTTGCCCTGCCAAAGGTATTGCGTCGCATGAGCATCCGCGAGGACGAATGTATCATGACAGACGAGGCGCTGGAGGCAGTTGTCGCCCGCTATGCGGACACAAGCGGTATCCGCGATCTGGAGCAGGCAGCGGAGCATATTGCTGCAAATGCGTTGTACCGGATCGAGGTAGAGCATGTGCCTTGCGTGACCTTTGACGCACAGATGGTGCGGGAATTATTAGATTAGATTTTAGACCAAATAACAAGGGAGCTGCTTGACTGGCAGCTCCCTGTGTGCTTAAATAAAGCGGTAAATGATGATTGCAAGAATGATCCCCAGTATCGTGGCGATACTGAAATGGATCGTGAGACCGAAGGTCAGTGTCAGCACTGCCATGTCCAGGACGATGGGGCTGGTCAGACCGAAGGTTTTTCCGTAGTTGAGCCATGAGAGGGAACTGCCGTCAGCGAGGTTGCCGATAAAGCTGCCCAGCACGGCTCCGATCAATACAAGCATGATGAGCACCCAGGTGCTCTTATTTCCGATACCTTTGCTCATAAGAAATACTCCTTTATATGTGTTCGAAATTCGGCGAAAGCCTTTATCGATAGTTTAGCATACATGCAGTATTTTTACAATGAGCAGTCGGAGAGAGCTTTTTCTTCCGACATCACTCTTGCAAAATGAAATACAATAGAAGGGGAACAAGATAAAATGGAACAAAATTTCACAAAAGGTCTGCGGGACGGTATTCCGATCTGTCTGGGCTATCTGTCTGTGTCTTTCACATTTGGTCTGCTCGGCGTGGGTATGGGCCTGTCATGGTGGCAGGCAACGCTGATCTCGCTGACGAACGTGACGTCCGCCGGACAGTTTGCCGGACTGACGCTCATGATGGAGGGCGGCGCGCTCATTGAGATGGTGATCGCACAGTTTTTCATCAATTTAAGATATCTGCTCATGTCCATCTCACTGACCCAGAAGGTGGATGAGCGCTTCCGGGGTATCTCACGCTGGATACTTGCGATGGGCGTGACGGATGAGATCTTTGCAGTGGCAATGTCACAGGAGAAACCTGTGAGCAAACGTTATTTTACAGGATTATTTCTGACTCCGTATCTTGGCTGGGGAATCGGAACGCTGGCAGGGGCATTGCTGGGTGAAATCGTGCCTGATGGCGTGGCGGAGATCTTCGGCATTGCCATCTACGGCATGTTTCTGGCGATCATCATTCCGAAGGCCCGTGACAGTCATCCGGTGCTTGAGGTGGTGCTGATCGCAGCGATCTTAAGCTGCGTGATCTATTACGTACCATTTATTCATCTGTCCAGTGGTCTGTCCATCACCCTCTGCGCGGTGGTGGCAGCAGCTTACGGCGCATGGAGACATCCGCTGCCCGCAGAACCGGAGGAAGATGACGCCGGGACAGTGCCTTCCGCAGACAATGACATGCAGGCAGTAAACATCACGAAGGAGGTGCATCATGCTTAGTCTTTCCATCTATTTTAAATATCTGGCAGTGATGGCGCTGGTGACCTACCTTTTGCGTGCGCTGCCCTTTGTACTTGTCAAAAAGAAAATAACGAACGTGTATATCCGTTCTTTTTTGGAATACATACCATACGGTGTGCTGGCGGCGATGACATTTCCGGCGGTATTCACTTCGGCGGGAGGAGTCATCCCTTCACTGGCAGGCATGACGGTGGCATTGATCCTCGCGTACCGCCGAAAGGGACTTTTGACTGTGGCGATCGGAGCGGTCGCACTCGCGGCGATCGTAACGCTCATTTTGTAATGAACAAAACGTAGTGAACAGGAGGACAACATGACACTCAACCAATTAAAATACGTCGTCACGGTGGCGGGCGAAAACTCTCTGAACGACGCGGCAAAAAAACTGTTTATCTCGCAGCCGAGCCTGTCCAATGCGGTCAGTGCACTGGAGACGGAACTTGGATTTTCGCTCTTTAACCGGACCAAAACCGGGATCACGGTCACTGCCGAGGGAGAGGAATTCATCGGTTACGCCAGACAGGTGCTGGAACAGTACGAGCTTCTGGACGCCCGGTTCATCAACCGCAGGGAGACGAAGAAAAAATTCAGTGTCTCCATGCAGCATTACACCTTTGCGGTCAACGCGTTTATGGAAGTCATGCGTCAGTTCGGCATGGACAGCTACGAATTTGAGATCTATGAGGACAAGACCTACGAGGTGATCGAAAATGTTAAAAACCGCCGTTCGGAGCTTGGCATTCTGTATCTGAATGAATTTAATGAAAAAGTGTTAAAAAAGCTGTTTGCGGAAAATGGGCTTGTATTTCACCCGTTGTTTGACTGTGGTCTGTACGTGTATCTGTGGAAGCATCATCCGCTGGCAGAACGGACGGTCATCGAGCTTGAAGATCTGCAGGAATACCCCTGTCTGTCCTTTGCTCAGGGGGAGCATAACTCGTTTTATTTTGCGGAGGAGGTGCTCAGCACCTACCAGTATAAAAAGATCATTAAGGCAAGCGACCGTGCAACGCTGCTCAACCTGATGGTGGGTATGAACGGCTTTACCATCTGCTCGGGCATCATCTGTGAGGAATTGAACGGCTCCGAGTATGTGGCGGTCAAGCTGAATTCGGATGAAAAAATGACGATTGGCTACATCTGTGCGAAAGATACGCACATCAGTGAGATTGGTGCATGTTATCTGACGGAGATACAAAAATATAAAGAAAAAGCCATGCAGTAAAATGGTCGGAAATGCATTTTATTTGAGTGACGCAGTGACGTGATACCATGAAAAAGCCTGAAAAATAGGCGGTTGACAGCTTTTTTTCTGTCGGCTATAATGGTTAAGATTGTAAGTATTCGGAGTCTGGCTCTGAAACGTTACAAAATATTAACAAAAGGGGATTAGATAAATGTCTAACGAAAACCAAAAAGAGTTAAAGCCGTACATCCCTGCGGACAAAGTATTACCCGAGTTGACGGTAGTGTCTATCGTTCTCGGTATTTTACTTGCCGTACTGTTCGGCGGCGCGAATGCGTATTTAGGACTGCGTGTCGGCATGACCGTATCCGCTTCTATTCCTGCAGCAGTTATTTCCATGGGTGTGATCCGCGTGATCTTACGTCGTGATTCCATTCTGGAGAACAACATGGTGCAGACCATCGGTTCCGCAGGTGAGTCTGTGGCAGCCGGAGCAATCTTCACCTTACCCGCAATCTTTATGTGGGCAGCTGAGGGTGGCGTGGACAACCCGTCACTGGCTGAGATCGCACTCATCACATTAGTCGGTGGTGTGCTCGGCGTATTATTCATGATTCCTTTAAGAAGTGCTCTGATCGTGAAAGAGCATGGTACACTTCCTTATCCCGAGGGAACTGCATGTGCAGAGGTACTGCTTGCCGGTGAAGCCGGTGGTGCAAAGGCAAGTACTGTATTTGCCGGACTCGGCATCGCAGCCGTTTACAAATTCATTGCAGACGGCCTGAAAGCATTCCCCAGTGAGGTTGACTTCTCCATTAAGAAGTACAACGGTTCCGGAATCGGAATGGATGTGCTTCCCGCATTACTCGGTGTCGGCTATATTTGCGGACCGAAGATTTCCTCTTACCTGTTAGCAGGTGGTACTGTTGCATGGTTCGTGATCATGCCTCTGATCGCTCTGTTCGGCGGAGATATGGTAATGTATCCTGCATCTGCGCCCATCTCTGAGCTGGGAACCTGGGGCATCTGGAGCAATTATATCCGCTACATCGGTGCCGGTGCAGTAGCTTGCGGCGGTATCTTAAGCCTGATCAAGTCTTTACCGATGATCATTACAACCTTCCGCGATGCGATGAAGGGCTTAAAGGGCGGAAAGACAAACGATAACAGTCGTACTGCTCAGGATCTGAGCATGAATCTCGTGCTGATCGGAATTGGTATTGTAGCCATCGCTATGTGGCTGATCCCGATCATTCCGGTGAACTTCATCGGTGCGATCATCATCATCGTGTGTGGTTTCTTCTTCGCAACTGTATCTTCCCGTATGGTAGGTATTGTCGGAAGTTCCAATAACCCGGTATCCGGTATGGCGATCGCTACTCTGCTGATCTCTACCATCCTGTTAAAGGCAAGTGGAATGATCGGATATCCCGGAATGGTATCTGCAATCGCCATCGGTACAGTTATCTGTATCATTGCAGCAGTTGCAGGTGATACTTCACAGGATTTAAAGACCGGTTACATTGTTGGTGCAACACCGAAGAAGCAGCAGGTTGGTGAGCTGATCGGTGTCGTTGCTTCTGCAATCGCTATCGGTGGTATCCTGTATCTGTTAAACAGCGCATGGGGCTACGGTTCCGCAGAGCTTCCTGCTCCTCAGGCAACACTGATGAAGATGGTTGTAGAGGGCGTTATGGGTGGAGACCTGCCTTGGAACCTTGTATTTGCCGGCGTTGGTATCGCTATTGTTGTTGAGATCCTTGGCATTCCGGTACTTCCGTTTGCAGTAGGTCTGTATCTGCCGATCCATCTGAGTACTCCGATGATGGTTGGTGGTCTGATCCGCTGGTTCTTCGAGCGCAAGAAAGAGAACAAGGAAGGCATCGACCGCGGTGTTCTGTATGCTTCAGGACTGATCGCAGGTGAGGGTCTTGTAGGTATTCTCCTTGCAGTATTTGCAATCATCCCGATGGGTGAGGGTTCTCTGGGAGATTTCCTCGGCAGCATCCTTCCGTTCAATCTGGGTAACTGGGGCGGACTGATCGTATTCGCATTACTTGCTGCAACATTGGTTTATGTTATTGTAGGAAAGAAAAAGAGTAAATAAAAGCAGTTAAAACGCATATGCAAAGGGGCTGCACTATTCGGCGAGATCCGAATAGTGCAGTTCTTCTATCAAAGGAGTATTTATGGCAAAGAAAAAAGCAGACAATTTTTTAGACTATATCCCCAAACACAATTCCCTTTATGAATATCGTACAAATGAGAATGGACTGATCGAGGTAAAGATCGTCAACAAAGGACTGTTCAACCGTATCGCCCAGATCTTTTTCAAGCGCCCGAAAGTCAGCTGGATCGAGCTGCCGGGCATGGGCACTTTTATCTGGAATCAGATCGATGGTAAACGCACTGTTTACGAGATCGGCCAGCTGTTAAAAAACGAATATGGACAAGAGGCAGAACCGCTCTATGAGCGCCTGTGCACATTTATCAAATCACTGCACAATAGCTGCTTTATTGTTTACGAAAATAAAAAATAAGCAACAGAAAGAAGGTATATTATGGCAGTTTTAGAAAATCTGGAGCCGAAAAAGGTATTTCATTATTTTGAGGAGATCAGCAATATTCCGCGCCCCTCATACAAGGAAAAAAAGATCAGTGATTATCTGGTTGGTTTTGCAAAAGAGCATGGTCTGGAGTATTATCAGGACGATCTGTACAATGTCATTATGATCGCGCCTGCAACGGAAGGCTATGAAAACGAGGAGCCGATTATTTTACAGGGACATATGGATATGGTCTGTGAGAAAGAGCCGGGCGTGGAGATCGATTTTGAGAACGAGGGACTGACATTGATGATTGAGGGCGATTATGTGACTGCAAAGGGCACGACCCTTGGCGGCGATGACGGTATCGCCATTGCCTATGCGCTGGCGATCATGGATTCTCCGGAGATCGCACATCCCAGACTGGAGGTCATCATCACCGTATCTGAGGAAGTCGGTATGGAAGGTGCAATGGGTATTGATCTGTCCATGCTGCAGGGCCATAAAGTGCTGAATCTTGATTCGGAGGCAGAAGGTGTCATGACGGTCAGCTGTGCCGGAGGAAACAGCAGTGTCTGCCATATCCCCGTGAACTATGAGCCCGCAGAGGGCGTACAGCTGGCGCTGGCAGTGAAGGGCCTCAAGGGCGGTCATTCCGGAGCTGAGATCGATAAGGGCAGAGCCAATTCCAACCTTGTGATGGGACGTCTGCTTCTGGCACTGGATCAGGCAGATACAGGCATTGCGATCGCACAGCTTTCCGGCGGTGCAAAGCAGAACGCGATCCCCCGTGAGACAAACGCCGTGATCGTGGCAGCACCGGAGAAAAAGGATGCAGTCATCACGTGTCTGCAGGAGACGATCGCACAGATCAAAAACGAGTATGCAACACCGGATCCGGATATGGCGCTTGATATTACAGAGCAGAGCAGCGGATCTGTGCAGGTGTTGACCAAAGACAGCGCAAAGAAGGTACTGATGCTGCTCAACAATCTGCCCGGCGGTATCCAGTCCATGAGTGCAGACATCGCAGGTCTGGTAGAGACATCGTTGAACATGGGAATACTGGCACTGGATGAAAAGGAAGCGCGTATGGAGTTCGCAGTGCGCAGCTCTGTGATCAGTGCGCGTGATGCACTGACGGCACGGATCCGAAATCTGGTAGAGTACGCCGGCGGCAGTCTGGAAGTGGGCGGTGTTTACCCGGCATGGGAGTACAAGAAGGATTCCGTGCTGCGGGAAGACGCTGCACGTATCTATGAGCAGATGTACGGAAAAGCACCCCGCATTGAGGCAATCCATGCAGGTCTGGAGTGCGGAATTTTAGCCGGAAAGATCAAAGATCTGGACGGCGTTTCCATCGGTCCTGACATGATCAGTATCCACACCTTTGAAGAAAAATTGTCTATTTCCTCCACGAAGCGCGTGTATGAATTTGTGCTGGAAGTATTGAAATGTAAGCATGACTAGTTGGGAGACTGATAGAGGGAGATGACAGGAACATGAATACAAAAGCAGTGATCTTTGATCTGGATGGAACGCTTCTTAATACGTTGCAGGATCTTTGTAACAGCACCAATGCGGCGCTGGCTCAATATGGTTACCCGGAGCGCACACTGGACGAGGTGCGCAGCTTTGTCGGAAACGGAGTGAAACTGTTGATGCTGCGGGCATTAGGTGTAGATAAGCCGGAAGACTGTCCGGATTTTGATCAGGTGTTTGAGGCATTCCGGGCTCATTACGTGCTCCACAGTAACGACTGTACCTGTGCATACCCGGGCATACCGGAGCTTCTGGCAAAGTTAAAGGAGGCCGGTGCGCCGATGGCGATCGTGTCCAACAAACTGGATGCGGCCGTCAAACAGCTGAATGACATTTATTTTAAAGACTATATCTCCGTGGCGATCGGAGAGAACGAGGCGGCCGGTGTAAAGAAGAAACCGGCACCGGATACGGTGTACGCAGCTCTGCGGGAGCTGGGCATTTCTGCTGAGGATGCGGTCTACGTGGGTGACTCCGAGGTGGATATTGCCACCGCGAAAAACGCAGGAATTCCATGCATCAGTGTGACCTGGGGTTTTCGGGACAGAGAGTGGCTTCTTGCACATGGAGCGGAGCAGCTGTTTGACACCCCGGAAGCTGTATGGGAAGAGCTTGCCGGCTGTCAGGATACCGGTAAGTAAATAGTGACAGAAAATCAGGCGGCTGCGTTGACAGCCGCTATTTTCTATGCTACAATACTTTAGTCAATAAAAGCGTTAAACCGCAACGCTTTAACGTGGTAAAAACAAAAGAAAAGAGGATTAGTTATGATCGCAAAAATTTTGATGCTGATCATCTTCTTTGGAGTGATGGTCGCAATCGGCTTGTACTGTCGCAAGCATGCAACAGATGTCAACGGATTTGTCCTCGGCGGAAGAAGTGTCGGCCCGTGGCTGACCGCATTTGCCTATGGTACATCTTATTTTTCAGCAGTAGTATTTATTGGCTACGCCGGACAGTTTGGATGGAAATACGGTATTGCAGCCACATGGATCGGACTCGGAAACGCTGTGATCGGCTCATTGCTGGCATGGGTTGTTTTGGGACGCCGGACACGTGTTATGACCCAGCATTTGGATTCCGCAACTATGCCGGAGTTTTTCGGCAAGCGTTTTGACAGCCCTGCATTAAAGATCTGTGCGTCTGTCATCGTATTTATTTTCCTGATCCCGTATACCGCCTCTCTCTATAACGGACTTTCCCGTCTGTTCGGAATGGCATTTAATATTGATTTTAAGCTCTGCATCGTGATCATGGCAGTGCTCACCGGAATCTATGTCATCGCAGGCGGTTATATGGCCACTGCGATCAATGACTTTATTCAGGGTTGTGTCATGCTGATCGGTATCGTGGCAGTCATAGGAGCCGTACTGAACATGAACGGCGGCCTGATGGGCGCACTGGATGGACTGGCACGCATTGAGGATCCGGCGGTGTCAACAACGCCCGGTGTGTTTAATTCCTTCCTCGGACCCGATCCTATAAACCTTTTGGGCGTTGTCATCCTGACATCGCTGGGTACCTGGGGACTTCCTCAGATGGTTCAGAAATTCTACGCCATTAAGAACGAGAATCAGATCCGCAAGGGTGCTGTGATCTCTACGTTCTTCGCGCTGGTAGTAGCCGGCGGAAGCTATTTCCTCGGCGGTTTCGGCCGTCTGTTTTCAGACAAGATCGATGTCGCAGCGGAAGGGTATGATGCGATCATTCCCACGATGCTTTCCGGTCTGCCGGATCTCTTGATCGGACTGGTTGTGATCCTTGTGCTCTCAGCGTCTATGTCTACGCTGTCTTCACTGGTTATCGCATCCAGCTCCACACTCACGATCGACGTGTTGAAAAATCACGTGATCAAAAAGATGGATGAGAAAAAACAGCTGTTTTGTATCCGTGTGCTGATCGTTGTATTTATTGCGATCTCTGTTGTCATCGCGATCGTGCAGTACACAAACAATGTGACATTCATTGCACAGCTGATGGGTGTTTCATGGGGAGCACTGGCAGGCGCATTCCTTGCACCGTTCCTCTATGGACTGTACTGGAAGAAGACCACAAAGCTGTCTGTATGGGTAAGCTTTATCTTCGGCGCAGGTATCATGGTGCTGAACATGCTGGCGCGCAGCTCCTTCCCGACATTGCTTCAGTCACCGATCAACTGCGGAGCATTCGCAATGATCGCAGGTCTGGTGATCGTACCTGTTGTCAGCCTCATCTCGCCCAAGCAGGATGAAAAGGCAGTGGACGAGATCTTCTCCTGCTACGACAAGACCACAGAGGTGCGCAAGTCGCAGTCACTGGGCAACGACTAAGCCGGCAGTATGGTAAAATAAACGGCTCATCGGACGTACTTCAATTAATAGAGGCGGAGTGTATGCAACCGGAAAGGTAGATGTACTCCGCCAGAATTGTCATATCAATTTTGTTTCATTGCCCTATGGGCGTTCCCCTATCCTTCATTACTATTTGCCTGCGTGCTCCCACAGCCGGCACAGCTGCACCAGCTGCTTCATCTGATTCATGGCACACCGCTTGGCATGCGAGGGCAGCGTTCGGTAGAGTTCCAGTAACTCCTGTTCGTCGTCAGGCAGGTAAGAGGGGTGTTTTTGTGGGGACAGACCCAGCAGATAATCAGAGGAAATGTTCAGATAACGACAGACCTCGCGGATGAGGCTCACACTCATCCATCGTCTGCCGTTGAGATAATTATTGAGAGAAGAATTAGAGACTTGCAGTTTACCTGCAAGTCTCTTTTGTGAGATGTGTTGTTCCTTCATGATCTCCCGTATGCGATTGGCTGTTGATTCCATTTGAAATGCTCCTTTCGCAGCGAAAAACGCTGCGTCCTTTCTTTTTTTTCTAACGAGCATATCGCATAAAATCAGGACTAAGCCTCACACTATTGCCAGCCTCCGTCAATCGTGAGGATCTGGCCGGTCAGATAAGCCGGTGCAGTGGCAAGCTGCCAGGCGAGCGCTGCCACTTCGTCCGGTGTGCCGTAACGCCCCATGGGAATTTCTGCTTCCAGAGCAGCGCGCTCATCGGCATCAAAGCAACCGTTCATGCGTGTGTCGATCACGCCGCAGGCAATGGCATTGACCGTAATATTGCTGGGTGCAAGTTCTTTTGCCAACGCTTTTGTAAAGCTGTTAACTCCGCCTTTGGAAGCGGAGTATGCGACTTCACAGGAAGCGCCGACGTTACCCCAGACGGAAGAAATGTTGATGATGCACCCGGATTTTTGATGTACCATGTAAGGAACTGCCTCATGGCAGCAGGAAAAGACACTTGTGAGGTTGGTTGCGATCACCCGGTTCCAGTCGTCGATCGACAGATCCGTGAGCAGTCCGATATGGGAAATGCCGGCGTTGTTGACCAGAACGTCGACACCTCCGAAGACATCCCTTGCCTGTGAAAAAAGGCTACAGACAAAGGTATGATCGCTGATATCGCCGGGAACGGCCAGTGTCCGAATCCCGTACGTGTGAGCCAGCTCGTCTGCATAGCTGCGCAGCAGCATAATGTCCGTTTTACAGTTTAAAACAAGAGAAAAGCCCTCAGCGGCAAAACGTGCGGCGATCGCTCTGCCGATGCCGTGTGAGGCTCCTGTGATCAGTATGGTTTTGTGCTTCATGATCCACTCCAAAAGTTTATATATTTTTTATACATTTTATCTCAAAAGGACTGGTTTTGAAAGAGATTATTTGGTAAAATTATAAGACAAAATAAATCTCAAAGGAGATGATTGCTTATGAAGATAACAATTAGTGGAAAAAACATTGATGTGACAGAGGGTCTGCGTGGAGCTGTGGAGGACAAGCTCAGAAAGCTGGAAAAGTATTTTACCCCTGAAACGGTCTGCAATGTGACACTCAGTGTCGAAAAGGAGCGTCAGAAGATGGAGGTCACGATTCCGATGAAGGGACATATCATCCGCGCAGAGCAGCAGAGCGATGATATGTATGTGACGATCGATCTGGTTGTGGATGTCATCGAGTCACAGTTGAAAAAATATCGCAAGAAACTCATTGACAAGCAGCAGAATACGGACAGCCTGCGCAAGGAATTTGTCGAGGAGGAGACTACAGATGATGAGGAGATCCGCATCGTCCGCGCAAAGAAATTCGGTATGAAGCCGATGTTTCCGGAAGATGCCTGTGTACAGATGGAGCTTCTCGGACATAACTTCTTTGTATTCAGCAATGCTGAGACCGGCGAGGTCAATGTGGTCTACAAGCGCAAGGACAAGAGCTACGGTCTGATCGAGCCGGAATTTTAAATCGACCGGTTTTGCAATGGGATCTTTCGGCGGGAACGGGCAGAAAAGTCACAGTTCACATAAAATTGTCGAGAACAGTCGAAAATAAAAAAGTTTTCATCTTGAAAATTTTGACAAAAAACGCCGAAAAAATCATGCAAATTGAAAATATTCTCTCCAAATGAGGTAGGTATACTGATTACAATACATCTACGGGGAGGGTATGGAAATGGTATATTATAGATTAGGCGATGTGATCAGGGAACTGCGTGATCGGTTGCACATGACACAGGAAGAGCTGGCGGCGGGGATCTGTTCCGTCAGCTCGATCGCCAAGATCGAAAAGGGCAGTCAGATGCCTTCAGGTCGTGTGGCAGAAGCATTGCTTCGCAGGCTGAAGGATTCGGGCTGCTTTTTTACTGGGTTTGCGCAGCCCGAAGAACTGCTGGAATTGAAAAACTGGGGGTGTGTGCTGAAACGGGCAAAAGAAGAACGCAAAAGAGGATCTTTATTTGAAGAACAGTTTTTTTCTTATGTGCTTGTAACAGACCGCATGAAAGACGGAACCGATCATGCGGTACTGCTGCTTGAACTGATGAAGATTCTTGTGATGTCCATGCCGTTGGAGGAACTGTATGATGAGAGTGCCGCGCGTCGTACTTATACTTATTTGGAGTTGTATATTTTAAACAGCATTGCCGTGCAATTTTATCACATGGAGAGTTTTGAATCGGCGAATCGCATTCTGGAACGCGTTTATACCTATTTAAAAAAGTGGCATACCGGCGGCGAGATCGACAGATATCTTCTGCCTGCAGTCTGCAATAACCTGGCAGCAGTCAAGCTGAGCACAGGTCTGGTCCATCCGGCACGTATTTTCTGCGATGCGGGTATCAGCAGCTGCTTAAGTGCAGGGCTGCTGATACCGCTGCCCAGTCTCTACGGAAACCTCAGTAATGTGCTTTTTGCACTGCATGAGACTGCCGACGCACAGCAGGCGTACTCACGGATGAGTTTGTTGCGGGAGATACTTAAGGAGCGCGAGGGAGGGGAGGGGCCGCCGGAGCTGGAACTGCTGAAAAACAGTTATTTGATGTCTTACATCCGGTAAAGGTCTTGTCATCCGCCGCTAAATGGAGTAGGATAAGAGGCAGTAAAACAGAAAAAACATATACTGTTAAGAAAGTTCCAAAAGGATCAAATAGGAGAAAAAATTATGAATATCGTAGTTTTAGCAGGTGGATTAAGCCCGGAGCGTGATGTGTCACTGGTGACGGGAAGCAAAGTATGTGAGGCACTGAGACAGAATGGCCACAATGTCATATTGATGGATGTATTTATGGGGCGCGAAGGAGATGATGTCGCGCACTGGTTTGAAAAGAGTGAGGAAGTCAGCGTAACGGTCAGCGGAATTCCGGAGACTGCACCGGATCTGGCAGCGGTAAAGGCATCCAGAGCGGACCAGTCAGACTGTTTCTTCGGACCGAATGTTATCACATTGTGTCAGATGGCGGATATCGTTTTCATGGCACTGCATGGGGAAAATGGTGAAAATGGAAAGATTCAGGCAGCCTTTGACCTGTTTGGAATTCGCTATACCGGTTCGGATTATCTTTCCAGTGCCATTGCAATGAATAAAGAACTTGCCAAAAAGGTGCTGGCAGCAGGCGGAGTTCCCGTACCGCGCGGATTTGCCGTAAAAAAAGGCGTGCAGACCAGTAAACAGCCCGGATTCCCGTGCGTTGTAAAGCCCTGCTGCGGTGGTTCCAGCATTGGTGTTTCCATTGTAAACGACCAGAAGGAGTACGAGCAGGCGCTGGAGGAGGCGTTCCGCTGGGAAGATGAGGTTGTCGTTGAGCAGTACATTCAGGGAAGAGAATTTTCTATCTGCGTGATCGACGGAAAGGCATTACCGGTTATTGAGATCGCGCCGATCAGCGGATTCTATGATTATAAAAACAAGTATCAGGCAGGAAGTACGGTTGAGACCTGTCCGGCGGAGCTCCCGGAGATACAGACGAAAGAAATGCAGGGCTATGCGGAACTGGCAGCACAGGTGATCGGTCTGGACACCTACTCTCGTATGGATTTCCTCATGGATGACGACGGACGCATGTACTGTCTGGAGGCAAATACGCTGCCCGGCATGACTCCCACCAGCCTGATCCCGCAGGAGGCAGCTGCGATCGGTGTGAGCTACAATGAGCTGTGCGAACAGCTGATTCAGATATCCTTACAGAAAATGGAGAAGCGTTCATGAAAGGCATGACAATAGAGCGGATGGCACAGGCGTGTAATGCGCGTCTGTGCGGAGCACCGTTGGACCAAAAGATCAAGGAGACACAGGCGGCGGGTATTGTGACCGACAGCCGTCAGGTCAAAGAAAATTTTGTGTTTGTGGCACTGCCCGGAGAGCGTGTGGATGGACATGATTTTATTCCGCAGGTGTTCGAGGCAGGTGCATTGGCAGTCGTGTGTGAGCGCGAGCCGGAGAAAGCAGCGGGCGTATGCCTGTTGGTGGAATCCTCAAAAGAGGCGTTAAAAAAGCTTGCAGCGCTCTATCTGGACGAACTGGCGATTCCGGTCGTCGGCATTACCGGAAGTGTCGGAAAGACCAGCACAAAGGAAATGATCGCCTCCGTGCTGGCGCAGAAGTACTGCGTACATAAGACCGCGGGCAATTTTAATAATGAGATCGGTCTGCCGCTCACTGTGTTCGGTCTGCGTGAGGAGCATGAGGTGGCCGTGTTGGAGATGGGTATCTCAGACTTTGGCGAGATGAGCCGGCTTGCAGCGGTCGCACGGCCGAAAGTGTCCGTGATCACAAATATCGGCATCTGTCATCTGGAAAATCTTGGGACCAGGGATGGTATCTTAAAGGCAAAAACCGAGGTGTTTGACTATTTGCGGGACGATGCGACCGTCGTGCTGAACGGAGATGATGACAAGCTGTGCACCGTTGCATCTGTGCAGGGAAAATCGCCCGTGTTCTACGGAATAGGTGAAACGCTGCCCGAGGGAGCGGTCTACGAAAAAAAGAGCATTTTTGCAGATGCAGTCGAAAACAAGGGACTGCGGGGTATTGATTTTGATCTCCACCTGCCACAGGGAACCAGTCGCGTGCATGTGGCAATACCGGGTGAGCACAACGTATACAATGCGATGGCAGCAGCGGCAGTCGGTCTGGCACTGGGTCTGTCCGAGCAGGAGATCTGCGCAGGTATCGAGGCTGCACGCACGATCGGCGGGCGAACAAACCTGATCGAGGCGCATGATTATCTTGTGATCGACGACTGCTATAATGCAAATCCCGTGTCCATGAAAGCTGCCCTTGACGTGCTGGCGCAGGGTGAGGGACGGACCATAGCGGTACTTGGCGACATGGGAGAACTCGGAACCGATGAAAAACAGCTTCACTATGAAGTGGGGGCCTATGTGGCGGAAAAGCACATCGACTGGCTGTTTGCGGCGGGAGAATTGTCCCGGGAGCTGGTGCGCGGTGTAACGGAATATCCGGATTTTACGACACAGTACGATTATTTCGGAACCGATGTGGAAGCACTGTGCAGTCGCGTATGTGAATTTGTCCGTCCGGGCGACACGATCCTCGTGAAGGCATCACACTTCATGGACTATCCGAGAATTGTGAAGGCGTTAACATCGTAATTTCGCGTATCCTGCGCATTTATGCAGTTCCCGCAAGCGTATCAGAGGTGCTTTACCTGCCCTGAACTTCATCTGGCAGCGCGAGCAAGGCGCTATCTGCCATTGATAATAAGTGTTCGCAAAAAAGAGACGCTCGATCGCGTCTCTTTTGTAATGAGTTACATGGTTTTATGTTTCGCCAGCATCCGTGCGATCTCAGCCTGACAATAGCCGCCGAGCTTCTTTTTATCCTCCTTGGAGAGCTGGGAGATGTCGATCGGCGCACCATACTCTAAAATGACACGTGACTTTCGAATAAACGGAACGTGATTCTCAAAAATATCAGCAGATCCGGTCATTGCCATCGGAACGATCTTGCAGCCGGTCTTTTCAGCAATCTTTAAACTGCCCTCTTTGAAGGGGAGCATGTCCAGCTCATCCACACCTTTGCCACGGGTTCCTTCCGGATAGATACACATGGAAATACCATTTTTCACATTTTCGATCCCGGCAAGGATCGTCTTTAAACTCTCTTTAATATCCTCGCGATTGATGAACAAACAGTTGAGCCGCTTCATCCATGTGGAGAGCAGGGGGATCTTCAGCATGCTGTCTTTTGCAATATAACCGGTCAGCCGCGGGCAGCGTGCGTAGGAGATGACAATGTCAAAATAGCTGCGGTGATTGCCTATGTAGAGCACTGGCTCATCGGTAGGCACCTGTTCCTCGCCAATCACGGTAAGCTTCACGCCGGAGATCACGCTGATGCACCGGAACGCCCACTGTACGAGACGAAGCTGTGCCAGCGCAGCGCCATCCTTCCATTTTTCATTTTTGGAAATCAGCCAGAATACGCCGAGGACGGGAATCCCGAGAATCAGATAGAGTATTACAAATAATACAACAAAAAATGTACGAATCATAATTAGCAACCTCTCATATATATATTTTAAAATTATAGCATAGAATTTACCATTCTGACAATACGTAAATGGGAGGGAGAGATCGATGAAAAAATGGATGATCGGACTGCTTGCAGTCCTTGGCGCATGCCTGCTTACAGGCTGCAGTGTGGAAAGCGGAGAACGGCAGAAACTGTCGGAACCGGAATACACGATCGTGGCACAGGAGGATATCCCGGAGGAATTGATGACGCAGATCGAGGCGGCAAAAACAGAGGAGATGAAGCTGACTTATGCAGATGACGGAACACTGTATATTGTGAGGGGATATGGCGCCCAGCCGGGCGGCAGCAGTATTCAGGTGCTGGAATTATACTGCACACAGGATGGCATTGTGTTTGATACACAGCTGGTCGGAGGCGGCAAAAATGCAGAGGATGAGACCACAAGTGCATATCCATATATAGTGGTGAAACTGCTGTGTGGTGAACAAAATGTTGTGTTTGAGTGATTTTTCGAGATTGACACAACACTAGATGTTGTGGTATAATGGTAACGAAAGAATTCAAAACAGCATAAGGGAGGAAAAAGGATGAAACAATCTGAAATCAGCAAGGTTCGTGCATCCGTGCACCAGCGTTGTGGCAACAAGGTTGTGATTCAGTTGGATCGTGGACGCAACAAGGTCGATATTCAGGAGGGTGTCATTCAGAACGCTTATCCCAGTGTATTTACCATTCTTGTAGACAGCACCGATGGACTTAATCCACCGCAGCTTCTGTCCTTTTCCTACACTGATATCATTACCAGAGATATCCGTATGAAATTGTGCTGATTGCTTTGGAAGGGCAGCGCACACTTATGCAAAAAAGAATCGCAAAGATTCGCATAAAGATCTCCATTTTTGAATACTTATTGTTAAGTGAGTCAAAAATGGAGGTCTTTTTGTATGGAATCAGTAGAATATTTGGAGTGTGAACGCCGTCAGATCCATGTGATCTGTGAAAAAGGCAGAGCAGTCACACAGATCACACTGGACGATGACTACAATCTGGCGGAGTATAAGCCGGATATTTTAAAGATCATTGAAGACAAAGGGCAGGTGCGCATGGAGGAGATCAAGATCGAGCCGGATCTCGTGCGGCTGCGGGGCGCGCTGCACTTCGAGGTGCTTTACCGCAGCACCGGAGAGGATGGTTATTTCGGGCGGCTGCAGGGTGATATCTCGTTTCAGGAAAACGTGCGGATGGAGGGCGCGGGAGAGTATGATACTGTTTATGTGGACCCGGAGATCGAGGATCTTTCCATCGGCCTGATCAATTCCCGCAAGTTGGAGATCCGTTCACTCATCACGATGCAGCTGCAGCTGCGGCAGCCGTGCGTACATGCGCTGGCAACAGATCTGAGCGGTGATGTGGGAGAACATGTGCAGGTGCGCAAAGAGGATGTTGAGGCGTTGGAACTTTTGGGACAGAAAAAAGATACAAGCCGTTTTCGAACAGAATTGTCGCTCCCTTCCAACAAGCCCGGCATACAGGAAATCCTGTGGTATTCCCTGCAGCCGCGAGGAATCGAGAGCCGGCTGGAAGACGGAAAGATCGATCTGAGTGGGGAACTGTTCATACATATGGTCTATCTGGGAACCGGGGAGCAGGATCAGCTGCAATGTCTGGAGCTGGCAGTGCCGCTGCAGACACAGGTAGATGCTGAAGAGGCGGAAGCGCAGATGCTCTCATGGGTGCGCGTGCGACTGCTCAGCGGCGAACTGGAGGCAGCGGAGGACTTTGACGGCGAGGAGCGCATGCTGCAGTTGACGGCAGTGCTGGAGGTGGACTATACCCTGTGGCAGGAGCAGACCCTGACACTGCTGCAGGACGCATATGCCACGAACCGGGATTTGAACTGTATCAGAGAAGATGTGACTTTGCAGCGCCTGCTCATAAAAAATGATTCCCGGTTCCGACTGAATGAGCGTGTGACACTTGACACCGCTGCGCAGGTGCTGCAGATCTGTTCCTGCGTGGGAAATGTGCAGGTGGAGGAGGTGATACCGGCCGACGGCAGACTGGAGGTTTCGGGAATCCTGAAAATGAAGCTGCTCTATATCGCAGCTAACGACGAGATGCCGCTTATGACCGTGGATGAGACGCTTCCCTTCTCCGAAGTGGTGGAAGTGCCGGGACTGCGTCCTGACGGATCAGACATCAGCTATGAGCTGGAGGCGGGCATTGATCAGCTGACGACAGCGCTGATCGACCAGAGTCAGGTGGAATGTAAGGCACAGATTCGCCTCTGCGTCATTATTTTTGAAAACCAGAATGTGAAAAATGTGGAAAAAATAGAAAGCTCAGAGGTGGATGAAAAACAGCTCCGGACACAGCCGGGCATGATCGGCTATATCGTGAAAAATGGCGAAAAACTGTGGGATATCGCCAAAGCGCACCGGGTGACGATGCGCCAGCTCATGGAGCAGAACGGGCTGACAGATGAGGAGATCCGCCCCAAAGATAAGCTCATGATCGTGAAGACCATCAGTTGAAATCTGTGCATGGGAGTGTTATACTAAATATGTATGCGGAGAATTCGCTTCTCCGCATACATATGGTGAACATACAATTCGGGAGGAACTATGATACGACAGAAAAACGGAAAACGGATCATCGCGGCGGCACTGGTTGTGGCACTGGCAGGTGGAATGGCTCAGAGTACGGGTGCGTCCGCGATTCAGGACGCGAAGGACAAGATCAATGAGGCAAACCAGCAGCTTGATCAGACGAAAAGCCAGATTTCAGATATAGAGAAAAAACAGAATTCGCTTCAGCAGGAGATCGACTCCCTTGATTCGGAGCTGGTGGCGCTGCTTTTGGATATCGAGGTGTTAAAGGACGAGATCTCGCAGAAAGAGGCGGATATCGATCAGGCCACATCAGATCTGGCAGAGGCGGAGGAAACGGCACAAAAGCAGTATGAGAGCATGAAAAAACGGATCCGCTTTATGTATGAGCGGGGTGACAATGCGCTGATCGAGTCGCTGCTGGGGGCAGGCAGCATGGCGGATTTTTTAAACCGGGTGGAATATTTCAATCAGATCTATGATTATGACCGCACGATGCTGAATGAGTATCAGGATACGATCACCCAGGTGGCAGAGCTGAAAGAGACATTGGAGCAGGAACAGCAGGATATGCTGGCATTGAAAGAGAATCAGGAACATCAGTCCGAGGAATTACAGGACATGCTGACGAAAAAGCGTGCGACAATGGATGATTTCGATACAAAGCTCGCAAAGGCAGAAGCACTGGCAGCACAGTATAAAGAAACGATACAGGAACAGAACAATATCATTGTAGCAGAGCAGGCGCGGATCGCCGCAGAAGAGGAAGAACGCAGACGCCAGGAAGAGGAACGCAGACGCCAGGAGGAAGAACGCCGCAGACAGGAAGCCGCACAGCAACAGCAGCAACAGCAGGGTGGTGGCTCCGGCAGCAGTTCGGGTGGCAGTTCCGGCAGTACGGATGACGGTGGAGCGAATCCTTCATATCAGACAAACATCAGTGGTCAGGATGTTGTGAATTATGCGTTGCAGTTTGTGGGTAACCCGTATGTGTGGGGCGGCACCAGCCTGACAAACGGAGCAGACTGTTCAGGATTTGTAATGAGTGTCTTTGGACATTTTGGCATCAGCCTTCCCCACAGTTCTTATGCATTGCGCAGCTGTGGACGAGCCGTCAGCTACAGCAATGCACAGCCGGGAGACCTGATCTGCTACAGCGGACATGTGGCGATCTACATTGGCGGAGGTCGGATCGTGGGGGCACAGAGTTCAGCGGTGGGCATTGCGACACAGAATGCTACCTACCGTACGATCCTTGCGGTACGGCGAGTACTGTAGCGTAGGAAACTGCGGAACAGGAACTGACCGTGGAAGAACAGAGGTGGCGCGATGAGAAAACAAAGTGTGGTTCGTCCGGTGCGCAGATGGCTGGCGGCAGCACTGCTTATGTGTGCGCTGCTTGCGCTGAGCGGCTGTGGTGTCCGAGCGAAAACAATTGAATTTAAAGAACATCTGGATGAAACCGTACTGGAACTGGACGGAGAGAAATATCCGCTGCGGGAGCTGGCGTTTTACGTGGCTTATGAAGAACAATTGATACAGGAACAGGCGCTTGCCTATGATGCCACAAATCCGAACGCCTACTGGAACACACATATGAACGGACATTTTGTCCGGGTTCAGGCGCGAAACGAAGCAATGAACATGGCAATCCACGATTTCATCTTTTATGAGATGGCGCTGGAGCTTGGTATGGAGCTGGATCAGGAGGAGATCGACTACGCCACCGGGCGCAGTGAGGATTTCTGGATGGATCTGGGCGCGACCGGACAAGCGCGCCTCGGCATCACACAGGAGGAACTGACAGAAGATCTGCTCCGGATGGCACTGGCGCAAAAATATCAGCAGCTGTATGCGGCGATGCAGAATGTCCCCGAGGAGGACTATGATGCAAACGGCGCAGCATACGAAACATTATTGGGAGAGCATACATACAAGATCAGAGACCGGCTTTGGGAAGGGGTTTCCATGGGGCATGTGACGCTGGATCAATAAGCAAAAAAACGTAACCGGAAGACAGAGGAGACAGACAAAAATGAATATTGCAGCAGCGAGAAAACAGATCAGCATCGGACGCAACGATCCGTGCTGGTGTAAGAGTGGAAAAAAATACAAACAGTGCCATATGGCAATGGATGAAAAGATCAAGCGCATTCAGGACGAAGGACATATCGTGCCGGATCATTCGATCATCAAAACACCGGATCAGATCGCAGGTATCCGTCAGAGCGCAAAGATCAATATTGCGGTACTGGATTATGTAGCAGAGCATATCAGGGAAGGAATTACCACACAGCAGATCGATGACTGGGTGTATGATCTGACCACAAAGATGGGTGGAATTCCCGCACCGTTAAATTATCAGGGCTATCCCAAGAGCGTGTGCACTTCCATCAATGATCAGGTGTGCCACGGTATTCCTGATGAGAAGGTCGTATTAAAAGAGGGGGACATCATCAACGTGGACTGTTCCACGATCCTGAACGGATATTTTTCGGATTCTTCGCGTATGTTCTGCATCGGCGAAGTCAGCCCGGAAAAGAAACGTCTGGTGGAGGTCACCAAGGAATGCTGTGATATCGGACTGAAGGAAGTGAAGCCCTGGGGATTTCTCGGAGACATGGGTCAGGCAGTCCATGACCACGCCTATGAAAACGGCTATACAGTCGTCCGCGAGATCGGCGGACACGGCGTGGGCGTTGAATTCCACGAAGACCCGTGGGTCAGCTACAATTCCAGACGGGGCGAGGAAATGCTCATGGTGCCCGGCATGATCTTTACGATCGAGCCGATGGTAAACATGGGAAAAGTAGAGATATTTATCGACGATGCAAACGGCTGGACCGCATATACAGAAGACGGCATGCCCTCCGCTCAGTGGGAGTACATGGTACTCGTCACCGAGGACGGAGCAGAAGTGATATCGTATTAGTCTAAAACATCTTCAGAATGTTCGTCTTTATTTTTGGCGAATACCGTCAGTTTATTATTCAGATCACAGGTGGCAAGCAGCACATCTTTCACCTCCGGGAAACCGAGGGCGCTAAGCTGTGCGGTAAGCCACTTTTTGTTTTTTCCGGAGTGGTGCAGATTGTGTTCCATGATATGTCCGTCCAGGACAAGGGCGGCGGTCAGATCCTCGTCTTCCGGCTCAAGATTCAGATCGGAGGGCGTGGCGGGACGATCCGCTGGTTTCGGCAAAAAACTGAGCCTGCCGTTTCCTTCCAGGATCACCGCCTGCAGCTGCGAGATGTCGAAATAGCCGCTTACCCGGCACTGCTCCAGAAATTCATTGAGGTCTATCTTTGCTTTTCGCAGGTTTTCTTCGTAGAGTGTGCCGTGATGGAGCAGGATCAGCGGCTTTCCGTTTACAAAGCGGCGCGCTTTGATCGATTTTCCGGTGAGCAGCGACAGCAGCACTGTAGCCAGACCATAGATGATCATCGCGGTGAGCGGACGGTGGTAATCCTCCAGATTTGTAGCCATCTCCGCGGCGATGGAACCGATCGTGATGCCGTTGATGTAGTCAAAAAGGCTGAGCTGGGACATCTGCCGGTAGCCCATGAGTTTTGTCAATAAAAACAATACGATCAGTGAGCCGACCGATAAAACAATTGTGTGAATGATTTCCTGTGTCATGATGGAGTCTCCTTGTTGATCCAAAATCCCTTTTTGCAAAAGTATTTGCGCACGGATCGTTGATTATGCTGGTAAAAACCGTTAATTCAAAAGAATTTATTTTCATTGTGAAAAAATTATGATATTGTAAATATATATACCCAAAAATCGATTCGGGAGTGTGAACAGTGGAAAAAAATCAGGTGACGATCCTGGGAGCCCGGGGAAGCATACCGGTCAGCGGAAACGGATACAAGACATACGGAGGGGCGACTTCGTGCGTCCTGTTGGAAGCAGCGGGAGAAGCGGTCCTGTTTGATGCGGGCAGCGGACTTTTAAATCTGCCGCAGCACGTGAGAAAAGAATATAAGCGGATACATATCTTTTTATCCCATTTTCATCTCGATCATCTCATGGGAATCCCCATGAGCCAGATGATGTATAACCCGGCCGCGGAACTGATCTTTTATGCGGAAGATGGGGAGCAAATTCCGGAGGTATTTCGCCAGATGATGGCAGAGCCGCTCTGGCCGGTGGGACCGGACTCTTTCCGGGCAAAGCAGAGCTTTCGCAGCATCGGCATGTCACCGGTAGCACTGAACGGAGCAGCGGATGCAGGAGAACAGTCACTGACGGTCACGGCAGCACCGGTCACACATCCGGGCGGAGCGATCGCGTTTCGTGCAGACTGGGGAACACACAGCATGGTGTATGCGACGGACTGCGATCCGGATGAGGGCACGGGACGTTCCTTGGAGCGATTTGCGGCGGATACGGACCTGTTTATCCTGGACGCGCAGTATACGGATGAAGAATATGAAAAATGCAGAGGCTTTGGTCATCCCAGCATGCGCACTTCCGCACAGATCATTGCGGCGAGCGGAGCGGGGCAGGGACTGCTTTTCCACCATTCACCATCACACACGGATGCACAGCTGGGCACATTTGAACAGCGATTGCAGCAATACCGGAAGAATATTTCATTTGCAAGAGAGGGAGAAATAATTGCATTATGAAAAATGACACGCTGGAGAAAATACTGAATATAGGTATTGCCTTTTCAAAAGAAAAAAACAGAGAACGTCTGTTAGACCAGATATTGACGGCCGCCATGGATATCACGCGCTGTGACGGCGGCACTTTGTACATCAACAACGGAGACGCGCTGGAGTTTCGGATCATGATCACCCGTTCACAGGGGATCCATCAGGGCGGCGGAGAGGATGAGATCACGCTGCCGCCGGTGCCCTTATCCAAGAAAAATGTGTGCGCGTGTGGAGTGATCTACCGCAGACTGATCAACATACCGGACGTGTATGAAAGCTCACTATATGATTTTTCCGGTCCGAAGCGCTACGATGCGATGACCGGATATCATACCCAGTCCATGATGGTGGTTCCGATGGAGGATGATAAGGAGCATGTGATCGGTGTTCTGCAGCTGATCAATGCATTGGATGATGACGGGAATGTCATACCCTTTCCGTCGGAGGACGAGAAGATTCTGCGGGCGATGGGCTCACAGGCCGCCATCTGTCTGGTAAATATGAATTATGCACATCAGATCCGGGACATGTTGGATTCTTACGTCCGGGTGATGTCTACGGCAATCGATGCCAGAACACCCTACAACGCAAACCATACGAAGAACATGGTGGCATATGCGATGCGTTTTATCGACTGGCTTCATAAATATCATGATGTCTGGCATTTTGATGACAGAAAAATACAGGAATTTATCATGAGTGTGTGGCTCCATGATATCGGAAAGCTGATCACGCCGATGGAGGTCATGGACAAGCAGGATCGTCTGGCAGGAAACTATGGACTGATCATGGACAGATTTGAAAAGATCCGCCTGCTGACGCGGATCCAGCACCTGGAGGGAAAGATCAGCGCGAAGGAAGCACAAACGCGCATAGAGGAGATCAGCCGGGCTGCAGAACTGGTGGAAACCGTGAACAAAGCCGGCTTTCTGACGGACGAGCTGGCAGAACAGGTGGAACAGCTGGCAACACGCACTTATATCGAAGAGGACGGATCCACGCAGCTGTGGATCACGCCCGCAGAGCGGGAGCAGCTGCTCATCCGCAAAGGAACGCTGACGGCATCCGAGCGTGCGATCATGCAGGATCATGTGGAAAAAACCCGGATCATGCTGGAACAGATGGCGCTGGGAGACGACTATAAGGATGTGTTGCCATGGGCATCGCAGCACCATGAGATGCTGGACGGCAGCGGTTATCCGAAGGGATTAAAGGGCGATGAGATCTGCATGGAAGTACGACTGCTGTCGATCCTGGACATATTTGAGGCAATGACAGCGCATGACCGCCCCTATAAGAAAGCGGTACCTGTGGATCGTGCATTCGGCATTTTACGGAAGATGGCAGAGCAGGGGCAGCTCGACAGTGATCTCATAGACTTGTTTGAACAAAGTAAAGCATGGATTGAGGAGTAAGAGAACGGAAAGGAGCAGTTATGATAGGAAAACGTTATGATCACGGACAAAAACGGACAGCGCGGGTTCTGACATCCATCGCGGTGGCATGTGTGCTGGCAGCATTGGCGGTTGTACCGTCCTTTGCAGCAACTGCTCGCGCGACAACGATGAAGCTGGAAAAAACGGAAGGCACTGCGACGCTGAAAACGCAGAACGGAACTGTGCGCAAGATTTCAAACGGGATGCATCTTTACAGTGGCAATACCCTTGCAACCGCAGCATCCAGCTATGCCTATGTCAGTCTGGACGGCACAAAAGCAGTCAAGCTGGGCCAAAACTCCTCCACGACCGTGCGCCAGAGCGGCAAACAGCTGGAACTTTTGGTAAAGAGCGGACAGTTGTTCTTTAACGTCAGCGAAAAACTGACCCAAAAAGAAAGCTTAAACATCCGCACTTCCTCCATGGTAGCCGGAATCCGCGGAACCTGCGGAGTCGTAGAAAAAGTAAATTCGTCCAAGTCAAAGCTGTACCTGATCGAAGGACAGGTGACACTGGGCAATGGTGAAAACGCAGTGACCGTGCAAGGCGGACAGACAGCAACGGTCATACTCCGCCCGAAGGACGAAACCGGTGCGAGTGGCGGTTCGGGCGATAGCGGTAACACGGAAAAAGACATGGAGCAGAAGGTCTACGTAGAGAAATTGACGGAGACAAACGTGCCCATTTTCGCCATCACGGAGATTTTAAGCGACCCTGTCCTTCAGCGGAAAATCGAGGCAACAACCGAACTGAAGATCAAAAAGTTAGAGGAAGTATTAGAAGAGAGCCAGAATCCGGAGGGAACCGAAGAGGAAAAAGAAGAGGAGCAGAAACCGGAAGAAACGACATCATCCGGCGGAAGTTATGGCGGAAGCTCCGGTGGAGGCAGTACCGGAGAGGAGTCAAGTGACCCGCAGCCTATAGAGACAGAGACGACTTTGAGCGGAAGCGATGTGACGGTGGAAAAAATTAATGAGGCGTTTACTACAGGCGATTACGATACAGTAACACTGACTGCAGATGTGAATGAGGATAGTATAGAATCAGAGATTGGCATAGATTCTGTGGAGATCCCGAAAAATAAGAAATTGGTTGTTGGATCGAATCTAATGTTGTATGCAGATACAATTACTGTAGGTACTGGTGGTGCGCTGGTTATCGATGAAGGCGGTTTACTTAATAACAGAGGGACCCTCACAAACAACGGAACATTTGAAAACAGCGGAACATTTGAAAACGGAGGAACAATCACAAATAGCGAAACCGGAACATTTACAAACAGCGGAACACTTGATAATACAGGCACAATCAATAACAGTGGGTCGATTACAAATGATGGCACAATAACGGATACCGGAGAAGGCATCATACTGGAAACCGGCAGTACACTCACAAACAATAATAAAATAACAGGCAACATTACATTGTCGGACCAAAGCGAGCTCATAAATAACCAAAATTGCACCATTACAGGTGGTATTACACTGGGAAGCGGCAGCACGCTTACAAATAGTGGAAAGATTACCGGAAGTGGAGATCCAGTTATCTCTTTGAATGGCGGAAAACTCATATTAGGCGAAACAGGTGGTTCATCAAATGGAAGCATTGAAAATACGGGAACAGGGTACACAATAGCTGTGGCAGAGAATCCAAAATCAACCATTACGTGGAATGATACAAGTATTATAATTTATTCTTCCAGCGATTTGGATCATGCGATACAAGGTTTGACAAAAGAGGATGATTTCGTTGTGCCGGCTAATTTGGAGTTTAGCCCGCAGCAGGGACTTGCATGGGACGAAGATCTCAAAACGCTCCGGTTTCAGCTATAGTTAATTGAAACAAATACCGCAATCTCTTGTTCCGCAATAGATCAGGTAAGCCCTATGAAACCCTGAAGGCAGGGAGCATAACACAAATGACAATCACACATTGTCATTTTGGCAAGAATATGCTATACTCAAGCCACGGAGCAATCGTGTTGCAGGGTGGCTTGACCTTCATTCTACACAGAATGGGGGTGGTGCGCATGAAGAACAGATTTAGCTTTAATGACTTGATGCAGTTCGGATTATTTTTACTTGCACTACTGACCTTCATATATATGATCAGTCAATAAGCAGTACATAAAAAGCGTAGAAAAAACCACCCTTGAACTTTGACCGAGCGATAGGGTGGCATTTTCTACATCCAATTTAATAGGTCAACCCCTTGTGGGCGGTTGTTCCTTTTCTTAAATATAGCACAGCAAGCTGCTTTATGCAAGCGGTACAAAATAAAGAATAAAAAAAGCGGAGGAAATCTTATGAGACGCAAAAAGATAAATCTGAAAGCAATCGTGTGTGCGTTGATGTCGGGTGCAATGATCATGGCATCTGTGGCCCCCGCATCAGCGGCAACCGCCCGTGCCACGACCATGAAATTGGAAAAAATAGAAGGAACCGTGACGCTGAAAACGCAGAATGGGTCAGCGCGTAAGATCACCAAAGGAATGCGTCTCTATAACGGAAACACTTTGGCAACCGCAAAGTACAGCTATGCCCATATCAGTCTCGACAGCACAAAAGCCGTCAAGCTGGATCAGAGTTCATCTGCAACACTCCGCCAGAGCGGAAAGCAGCTGGAACTGCTCGTAAAGAGCGGAAAACTGTTTTTTAATGTGAGCAGTCCGTTGACCGAAAAGGAAGATATGAATATCCGTACTTCCACGATGGTAACCGGAATCCGTGGAACATGCGGCGCTGTTGAGTATGTAGATGTCAATAAATCCAAACTGTATTTGATCGAAGGGCAGGTAACGCTTGGATCTGGTGATAACGCGACAACCGTGTACGGCGGACAGACTGCGACCGTTGTATTACAACCGAAACAAGAGACAGGCGGCTCCGAACAGCCGGGCGGTGAAAACAAACCGGGAGAATCCGGCGAGACAGATAAAGAAATGGAACAGAAGGTCATGGTAGAAACCCTGACTGAGGAACAGATTCCGCCTGTGGCACTTCAGGAGATCGTTGCAGATCCGATTCTTCAGGCAAAGATTGAGCAGACCACCAAATTAAAGATCGAAAAGATCGAGGAAGCGCTGGAACAGTTCGAAAAGGAAGAAGCAGAGCGCATCGAGCAGGAAAAGGCAGAGCAGGAGAACGAAGAGGAAAAGGATCAAGAAGAACAGGACGAGAAAAAAGAGGATGAGAGTACGACATCATCTGGCGGAGGTTCCTATACGCCAAGTACACCTGTTATAACAGAAACCACACTTAGTGGTACAGTTACTCCGGGAGCAATTGAAGCAGCATTCCAGGATTATCAGCGTGTACACATTGGTGCAGATGCAACTATGGTTTTTTCTGCAAATGATACGCTTACGATTCCGGGCGGGAAGATGCTTCACATCTGGGGCAAAAAAGAGATTCCGACAACAACGACGATTACGGTTGGTGATGGTACAACACAGGGGTTATTGTGTATAGTTGAATCGGCTTCATTTACAGCCGGAACGATCAATGTGCTGGCAAATAGTCGTCTGGAGGATCACGGAACATTGATTTGTGCGAGTGTGGATGGTGGAGCAAGTACCACACTCATAAACAATAAAGAATTGACAGTAAATGGAACTATGCATCTGTCAAATGGCGCTATATATGAGAATCATGGAACCCTGACTGGAAATAATCTGACAAGTGATGGTGGAGCAACGATTAAGAATACAAGCCTTATAAGTCTGAGTGGTGTATATACCTCGACGGGAACAGACACTTACGGCGATACTGAAGAGGCTTTGCTAATCAGCACAAATACATCAACAGGAATGCCGACAGGAAATCAAAATGGAAGTTTACTTATGTCGGCAGGTAATTCGTATTATTATGCGAGGAGTATAAATCAACTCGTGCGGGAAAATATGAAGATTGCCGGAACAGGAGTGACCTGGCAATTTGCAAAGAATGCAGAAATTTCCGCAGGAGATACGGTTGAGTTCGCTGATTTTAATGCAAATATGTATGGCAATGAACTTCAAATATTGGGTGAATTGACTTTATCAGGGTCAACCAATATTACGGGAACCGGAAGTGCAACTGTTCGCTTGAAGTCAGGGGGCAAGCTGATCCTAAGTGGTGAAAGTACAAGTAGTGTTATCGGAAATATGGGTAGTGGATCTGCGGTTGTTTCCGACGGAGGAACATTTGAGTGGAATGATATAGGGTGTTATATTGCCGGCGAAACTGTTTCAGCAGCGATTGCGTCAGCAAAATCTTCTGACAGTAATACGAGGGCAGAGCTACCATCTTGGGTTACAGTCAAAACAGGTTATGTGCCAATATGGACCGGAAGTCAGATCCAATTGCAAATACCGGAAATATTTACAAGCGGTAACGTAACAGTTGATGAACTGAATCTTTCGCTGAGTACGAACCAGACAGTTACATTCGGTTCGGAGGCAAAAATTACGTTGCGTTCAGGGGATAAAGTTACAGTGCCGAATGGAAAAACTTTAGATGTACAAGCTAAGATAACAGAGATCACGGGCGGATACGCATATGGGTTTAACATGCTGCCGGGATCAGTTTTAGACTTAGAGGATGGTGCAACCTTAAAAGTAACCAATACCGTAGGCATGAACGGAACGATAAATGTTGGGAACAATGCCGCTGTGTTGGTGGAGGACAATGGAAAGCTTCAGGCAGATGCGATAAATCTGGCGGCTGGAAGCAAGATCACAAATCATGGAACAATTGACGGAGGAAAGATTACGAGCGCAGGAAGTTCCTGCATCGTAAATTGCAGTTTGATAAAACTGACAGCTGCTTATACCATAACAGGAACTTCCGAAGATGAATATCAAGGCAACGAAGACAGTGCAGTAGTCTCTGGTCAGGAATCGACAGCAATGCCGGGTGATTCATTACTTGCAGTGAATAGTGATCAAAGTATGTATTGTTATGCCAGCCAGTTAAATGCAAATGTGGCTGCTTATATGAATGATAGTACATGGACGTTCTCAAAGGATGCTATTGTGCCATCCACTGAAAATGGAATCACATTAACAAATTTCAATGCTGATTTGGGAGCATATAAACTTCAAGTACAAGGAACGCTGACTTTGACAGGCACGGTATCAATTTCCGGCGAGGGATCCCAAACGAGTGATGGCAACGATCAATGCGCGGTGATTTACTTAACAGGAAGCGGAATACTAAATTTTGATGAAAAAGTAAGTGGAACTATAAGCAACATTAGTAAATTAGAAAATTACTATGTAATAGCTGCAGATACTACTGTACAAAATGCGCGAGAACGTGTGAACTGGTTGAGTGCATCCCTTTCGATTACGACAGGAACACAAAAAGTACAATATACGATACAGGGAATAAAGAGTACGGCAGATAGCACTGGGATAACAGCTCCGTCATATCTGAAATTGCCGGATAACGTTACTCTGCAATTCCAGAACGGAACACTTAGTTTTCCGATTCAAGATTAGCGGCTGCAGGCAAATATCTGATGAATAGTCTCTTGCGGGGAGAATGGGAAAATACACATTGTAGAAAACAAAAAGATATGCTATACTCAAGCCACGGAGCAATCGTGTTGCAGGGTGGCTTGACCTTCATTCCAAAGAGGATGGGGGTGGTGCACATGAAGAACAAATTCAGTTTTAACGACTTGATGCAGTTCGGAATATTTTTGCTTGCGCTACTGACCTTCATATATATGATTAGGTAGTACATGAAAAAAGTGTAGAAAAAACCACCCTTGAACTTTGACCGAGTGACAGGGTGGAAATTTCTACAATCACAATATAGGTCAACCCCTTGTGGGCGGTTGCTCCTTTTCTTGAATATAACACATAAAACTGGTTTGCGCAAGCGTTGCAAATGAAAACGACAAAAATACGGGAGCAGATCATGAAACGAAAACAACCTACATCACAAAGATCCGCCATCTGGCGCACCCTCCTCGCGGGCATGCTCGCCGCGGCGCTCTTTGCAGGCATCTGTGCATCGAACATCATGTATGCACAGGATACATACGTGGCGGATGCGCTCTATCAGCAGGCAACGCCGCAGGACGGGCAGATCGTGCTGATCAATCTGGATCAGAAGAGTCTGGATGCCCTCGGACCGTTTCAGTCCTGGGGCAGAGCGCTCATGGGCGATGTCATCAATATGCTGAATCAGGATCCGGAAGCAGCACCGGCGGTCATTGCATTGGACGTGCTCTACGTCGGAGAATCTGATGACCCGGAGGGCGATTCCTACCTGGCGGAAGCCTGCGCAAACAGCTGCCCGGTGGTGGTGGCATGCGCCGGAACCTTCGGCTCCCAGCTTGTGGAGAACGAGGACGGCAGCTTTTACATGGACGATTATGCGCTGATCGCCTTTGATGAACCGTACGAAGAATTGAAAAATGCTACCTGGCAGGGACACATCAACTCCATGTTCGATGCCGATGGTGTCCTTCGACACGGAATCTGGCAGATCGATCTGCCGGACGGAGAGGAGATTCCTTCCTTCCACAGACAGATTTATGAGCTTTATTGTGAGCAGACCGGACAGAAGGCATCAACGGTTCCGATAACGGACAGTGAGCATCGCTATTACATCCCGTTTCAGGGCGAGCCGGGCGCATACAGCGACGGCTACGGTGTGATCGACCTGTTGAACGGAGAGATCGACCCGTCGGCCTATGCCGGAAAGATCGTGCTGATCGGACCCTATGCGGCAGGCATGCAGGACGATTTCGCGACAGCCATCGACCACGCCGGAAAAATGTACGGCATTGAATATCAGGCAAACATGATCGACGCACTGATCCATGGACAGACCAAACGGGAGGTGGGACGCGCACCGCAGGTACTGGCGGTATTTATCGTGACGATTCTCTGGGCGCTGCTCTTTACCAACCGCAGACTGCGCACGGCAGTCATCGGATGGATCGTCACGGTGGCAGGCTACATCGTCATCTGTATCGCAGCATATAAAAACGGCATTGTATTATCGCCGCTGTACATACCTTTGTTTGTGACGATCCTGTTTGTATGCAGTATTGCATTCAGCTATCTTCGCGCCGCATTGGAAAAACGCCGCGTGACAGCGACGTTCCAGCGCTATGTGGCACCGGAGATCGTGGCGGAGCTCTTAAAAGAAGGCTCCGACGCAGTAGGGCTCGGTGGAAAACTGTGCAACATCGCAGTGCTCTTTGTGGATATCCGTGGATTTACGACGATGTCAGAAGTGCTGGAGCCGGAGGAGATCGTACAGATCCTAAACCGTTATCTGACACTGACCAGCACCTGCATTTTTGAGAACAGCGGTACACTGGATAAATTTGTCGGCGACTGTACGATGGCATTCTGGGGTGCACCGTTACCGCAGGAGGACAGCATTTACAAGGCAGTGAAGACGGCCTTTGACATGATCGAGCGCTCGGCGGCGCTGGAAAAGGAATTGGAAGAAAAATTTGGCAGAACCGTCAGCTTCGGTGTCGGCGTCCATTATGGTCCGGCAGTCGTCGGAAACATCGGAGCACCAAACCGGATGGACTACACAGCCATCGGAGATACGGTCAACACGGCGGCAAGACTGGAGGCAAATGCACCGGGCGGCTGTATTTATGTGAGCCATGCGGTGGCGGAAGCGCTCGCCGGACGTGTGAGGTTCACTTCGCTGGGTGATACCGTTCCGCTGAAAGGAAAGGCAGCAGGATTTGAAGTGCTGCGCGCCGAAGAACTGCTGGAGAAATAAAACGGTAACCATTGAAAAATATAGAGGTACATGACATGAAAATGAGGAGGAGACAATGATGAAAAAACGAGGGCTGGCATTATTTTTGACATTGGCGCTTGCATGTGCAGGCAGTGTTTTTTCGGTATCTGCAGAGACAACAGCAGAGACACCTGCAGCGACAGAAACAAAAACTGATACGACAGCCGAAACGAACAGATTTGTGCTTGCACCGTCCGGCATCACAAAAAACAGCCAGGGCAGTCTGTTCATCGCGGACCGTACTTACAACGTGGTGCGTGTGCGTACAAAAGAAGGTGATTACTCTATACTTGCAGGAACAGAAGGAAAGAGCGGTTACAAAGATGGCAGTGCAAGAAAGGCGCTTTTTAACGCGCCGTGGGATACGGTGTTGTACAAGAGCGGATGGCTGATCTCAGACAGCGAAAATAATGTCCTGCGCTGGTATAAGAGCGGGAAAGTGACGACGATCGCAGGCAACGGAACCGCAGGCTATAAAAATGCAACCAGTGAAAAAGCGCAGTTTAACCGCCCGACAGGAATGGCAGTGGGTAGTAACGGCGAGGTCTATATCGCGGATACCGGGAATAACGTGATCCGGAAAATCGATAAAAACGGCAAAGTAACGACTTACGCAGGAAGCAAAAAAGGATGTGCGGACGGCACACTGAAAACGGCAAAATTTTATGAACCTACCGGGCTTTTTTACTACAAAGGTGCGCTCTATGTGGCGGACTCCGGCAATCACAGGATCTGCAAGATTGAAAATGGTAAAGTGACTACCGTCGCAGGCAGCGCGAAGGGTATCGAGGGGGACAAAAACGGAAGTGCTTTGAAAGCGCTCCTGTCCAATCCGCAGGATATCATTTTATATAAGAATATCATGTACATCTCCGATACTGGAAACGCCTGCGTCAAAAAGCTGTCCAATGGCAAGGTGACAACGCTCATTTCCGCATTTTCCATGGGAGACGGACGTGAGCCGGCGGAGCCCTGCGGAATAGCGGTACAGGGCGGCAAATTATTTGTAGGTGATATTTTCACGGAAGAA
>CALZQA010000010.1 GCA_945828315.1 uncultured bacterium
TAGAATTATTTAAAATATATAAATTTTTAACGATTCAGAGCAAAATCGAGCTGGGGTATGAACCGTTACAGATCATAAGAATTAGCGCAGGAGGCATACATGAGCACGACATTACCGAAAAATGAACAGGGACTTCGCTTCGGCTATACGACGGGCAGCTGTGCCACAGCGGCGGCAGCGGCCGCTGCCCAGATGCTTCTTTGTGGGGATGAAGTATCCACGGTGGATTTTATGACGCCGAAGGGAATCAAACTGCAGCTGGATATTGAACATATTACCAGGGAAGAGAACAGGGTGCGCTGTGGGGTGAAAAAGGATGCCGGGGACGACCCGGATATAACGGATGGCATCTACATTTATGCAGTTGCAGAAATCTCTGATGAGCCGGGTGTGCAGATCGAGGGAGGCATCGGTGTGGGACGTGTGACGCGTCCGGGACTGGATCAGCCGGTGGGAGCCTCCGCCGTCAATCATGTGCCGCGGGAGATGATCACGCGGGAAGTGTCCCGGGTGATGGAGCATGCCCGTTATGATGGCGGTATCCGCATCACGATCGAGATTCCCGAAGGAGTTTCATTGGCGGCAAAGACCTTCAATCCGAGGCTTGGCATTGAGGGCGGCATTTCGGTGCTCGGTACCAGCGGGATCGTGGAGCCGATGAGTGAGGAAGCGCTGAAGGCGACGATCCGCGCAGAGCTGTCTGTGCGTCGCGCAGAAGGACATCAGGATGTGGTTTTAGTACCGGGTAATTACGGACTGGACTTTTTGAGAGAGAGAGCCATGAGCCGGGATAATCTGCAAAATGGGAGCGCTTCTTTAAATTGTGAATTGCAGGAGGATCATAACATAGATGTAAACTCGGCGGTGAAATGCTCCAATTTTATTGGCGATGCGATCGACATGGCAGCTGCGCTCGGATTTACGGAAGTATTGCTGGTCGGGCATATTGGAAAATTGATCAAGCTCACCGGTGGCATTTTTAACACCCATTCCAGACAGGCGGACGCACGCATTGATCTGCTCGTATCCGCCGGTGTGCGCGCGGATGTTCCGCAGGAGATCTTGAAGAAGCTTTATGATACGGTCACGACGGAGGATGCGCTGCGGATGCTGGACGAGCACCACATGTTGCGTCCGGTTATGGATGCGGTGAAAGAACGGATTGACTATTATCTGCGTCAGCGCGCAGGTGACAGGCTGGAGATCCGGGCAGTTTTGTTCTCCAATGTTTATGGGGAGTTGTGAGGAGAAAAATGGAATTCAAGAGAACTGACGGAACAGATAAAGACTTCATAGAAAATTGCAGACTGCTGGATCAGGACCTTGACCGGCGAGTGGGGAGAGAGATCCAGCGGGAGAAATATAACGCCTATAACCAGCTGGACTGCCAGGCAAAGGAAGCCGGAGCTTTTCTCGGTGCGATCGCAAAGTCTCATCAGGAGACGAAAGAAAGCCTTGCTTTCATTGCAGGCGGGGAAACCGTTGTCCGGCTGACAGGACACGGAAAAGGCGGGCGCAATCAGGAGCTTGCACTGTGAATGATGTTGCCGTTCTGCTGATCAAGAGGTAAAGAGGAACAGGTAACTGGTGAGAAATATGTATCACATTGTGCTATAATGTGTTATTGAATCACGGAGAAAGATGAGGAAGATCAATGAATGCAATATTTTACGGCGTAGGTGTCGGACCGGGCGATCCGGAACTGCTCACCTTGAAGGCTGTTCGTATCATAGAGGAATGTGATGTGCTGGCGGTGCCGGGCAGAACAAAGGAAGACTCGGTTGCCTATGGCATTGCGCTGGCAGCCGTATCGGGAATCGCGCAAAAGGAAACTATCTGTATCCATATGCCCATGACAAAGGACGAAAAAAAGTTGAAAGAAAGCCATGAAAACGGAGCGGCACAGATTATCCGTCTGTTGGAACAGGGAAGATCTGTCGCATTTTTGACGCTCGGTGATCCGACGATCTATTCCACCTATTTATATCTGCAAAAACTCGTACAGGAGGCAGGATTTGAGACGGAGATCATCAGTGGTATTGCATCATTTCTGGCGGCCGGTGCGGCGTTAAATACCGGACTTGTGGAGAAAGAGCAGCAGCTCCACATTATTCCGTCTTCCTATGAGACCCGGGATGCGTTAGATCTGCCGGGCACAAAAGTGCTCATGAAGGCAGGAAAGAAAATGCCGCTTGTAAAGGAAGCAGTCGCCCGTATGGATGCAGATGTTTATATGGTGGAAAACTGTGGAATGGCCGGTGAGCGCATCTGCCGCGGCGCGGATGAAATACCGGAGGATGCAGGCTATTATTCTTTGATCATTTTGAAAGAAAAATAATTCGGGACCAATCATTTAGGATTAAATTTGCAGGAGACAGATAATGGTACATTTTGTGGGCGCGGGCAGCGGGGCGCCGGATCTGATCACGCTGCGGGGAAAACGGCTTTTGGAGGAAGCGGATGTGATCATTTATGCCGGATCACTGGTGAATCCGCAGTTGCTGGAAGATAAAAAAGAAACTGCCATTGTTTACAACAGCGCGAAGATGACGCTGGAGGAAGTGCTGGCAGTTATGGAACAGGCAGAAAAAGATGGAAAGACAACAGTTCGGCTGCATACGGGTGATCCCTGTCTGTACGGTGCGATCCGGGAGCAGATGGACGCGTTGGATGCGCGGGGGATCGACTATGACGATACGCCGGGCGTCAGTTCCTTTCAGGCGGCAGCAGCGGCACTCAACCTGGAGTATACGTTGCCGGATGTCTCTCAGAGCGTAGTCATCACCCGAATGGAGGGACGCACACCGGTGCCGCCAAAGGAGAGCATCGAATCCTTTGCGTCGCATGGGACAACGATGGTCATATTTTTAAGCACAGGCATGCTGGAGGAACTATCCGGGCGGTTGATCGCGGGCGGCTATGATAAGACCACTCCTGCGGCGATCGTCTATAAAGCGTCGTGGGAGGATGAGCAAAAATATGTATGTTCGGTGGAGACACTGGCGCGGACTGCGCAGGAACACGGCATCACAAAAACAGCGCTGATCATCGTCGGCGATGTGGTCTCACAGAGCAGCTATTCGCGTTCGAAGCTGTATGATCCCACATTTACGACGGAATTTCGGGAGGGAACATCGTGAAGCAGTTATATATCGTGGGCATTGGTCCGGGTAAAAAAGAGGGCATGACCTTTGAGGCGGCGGAGGCACTCAGCCGCAGTGAATGTATCGTCGGTTATCACGTGTACACGGAGCTGGTGCAGGCGGATTTTCCGGAAAAAGAATATTACACGACACCGATGACAAAAGAAGTGGACCGCTGCCGGGAAGCATTGGCATTGGCAGATACGGGAAAAACGGTGTCACTCATCTGCAGCGGAGACGCAGGTGTTTACGGTATGAGCGGACTGGTGTGGCAGCTGCACGGAGAATATCCGGATGTGGATATACAGGTCGTGGCCGGAGTGACGGCGGCGCTGGCAGGGGCAGCCGTGCTGGGTGCACCGTTGATCCATGATTTTGCTCTCATCAGTCTCAGTGACTTATTGACAAATTGGGAAAAGATTGAGAAGCGTCTGCTTTTGGCGGCGGAGGCAGATTTCGTGATCGTACTCTACAATCCATCCAGCAAAAAGCGCCATGATTATCTGAAAAAGGCATGTGACCTGATCCTTCAGCATCAGTCGCCGGAGACGGTATGCGGTCTGGTGGAAAATATCGGGCGCGAGGGTGAGCGTGCGAAGGTGCTGACATTGGCGCAGCTTCGAGAAGAAACCGTCAATATGTTTACGACCGTGTTTATCGGCAACTCCCAGACGCGTTTGATCGACGGGAAAATGATGACGCCGAGAGGGTATACATTATGATCTATAAAAAAAGAATCGTTATTTTTGCAGGAACAACAGAGGGTCGTCTGCTGGCGGAACGCCTGGCAGCATCCGGTGTGGAGGTCACAGCCTGTGTGGCGACGGAATACGGCGAGAAGCTGATACCGGAACAGCCCTGCTTGCAGGTGCACAGCGGGCGGATGGACGCGGAGAAAATGACAGACTTTTTACAGCAGAAAATGCCGTATCTTGTTGTGGACGCGACACATCCCTATGCACAGGTCGTTTCTGAGACAGTAAAAAAGGTATGTGAGGAATTGCATATGGAATATGTGCGCCTCCTGCGCCCGGCAGGTGCAGCGCTTCCCGCGGATGAGCGGATTCATTTCGTGCAGAATGCAAAGGCGGCAGCAGAGCTGGCAGAGCAAATGTCCGGGAACATTTTTCTGACAACGGGCAGCAAGGAACTGGCGGTATTCATTCAAATAATCAGTGATTTTTCGCGGCTGTATGCGCGAGTGCTGTCTACGGAGGAAACATTTGAGATATGTAAAGAACTGGGCTTTGAGGGAAAGCAGCTCATCTGTATGCAGGGACCGTTCTCAGAGGATCTGAACCGGGCAATGTATGCCCATGTGGATGCGAAGATCCTGGTGACAAAGGAATCCGGTGATGTGGGCGGATTTTCAGATAAGATGCAGGCGGCATTGGCGCTTGGCATGCAATGTATTGTGATCCAAAGACCGAAGGAGCAGGGGCTGACCTTTGAGCAGGTATGCGAGCGGCTTGGCGTGACAGGGACTGACAGCCGCGCGTCAGGAATCCTGTCGCTTGTCGGCACCGGCATGGGTACGCCGGAGCAGATGACCTTGGAAGCGCGTCATGTACTGGAACAGGCACAGGTGATCTTCGGGGCAAAACGGATGCTGGATGCTGTGCATGAATTTCCGGCACAGAAGGTATGTGAGTATCGCAGGGAACAGATCGCTGCGTATTTGTGTGAGCATCCACAGCTTACACAGGCAGCAGTCGTGTTTTCCGGTGATGTGGGCTTTTACAGCGGCGCAGATAGCTTTGGGAAGTGTCTGGACTGTGGAGAAAAAAACTGGAATGTGAGCCGGATCGCAGGAATATCTTCGGTCAATTATTTTGCGGCGAAGCTGGGCGTGGCATGGCAGGATGTGAAACTATGCAGTGTGCATGGAAGAGATACGGATCTGCTGAAACAGATCACGGAAAATAAAAAGGTCTTTTCGCTATTCAATGGCGGAGAACAACTGACGGAACTGGCAGGGCAGCTGCATGACAACGGACTGGATCATGTCCGGCTGTCTGCGGGATTTGATCTTGGCTATGAGACAGAGGAGATCTGGCAGGGAAGCGTCAGAGAATTCCTGAGTCGTCCGGTACGGACAGGGCTTTGTGTTGCACTGTTTGAAAATGTCGATGTGAACAACCAGAAGAGTGTTGATACTGGGGATGTATCATTGCAAAAAGATAATGGGCGCCCAACGACCGGGAATCTGCCGGATGCATTATTTGAGCGTGGTGCTGTGCCTTTGACAAAAGAAGAGATCCGGGCAGTGGCGCTTTCAAAGCTGCGCCTGACTGCGGATGCGATTTGCTACGATATCGGGGCAGGCACCGGAGGCATGACGATGGATATGGCGCGCTATGTGCCGAACGGAACCATCATTGCCTTTGAAAGAAATGCGGAAGCCTGTGAACTGATCCGGGCAAATGCCGCGAGACTTTCTGCCAGGCAGGTGACAGTCGTGCAGGGCAGTGCACCGGAGATCCTGGAGGGGTATGAGATGCCTACGCATGCGTTTATCGGCGGCAGCGGAGGCAGGCTGCATGAAATCGTAGAATTACTGTTGGAAAAGAACCCGTGCATGCGAATCGTGATCGATGCGGTCACACTGGAAACAGTGAGTGAGGCAAATGCGCTTTTGAAAACACTTCCGGTGAAAGATGTGGACATCGTTTCCGTCACGGTGGCAAAGGCAAAGAGTGCAGGAGCATATCATCTGATGGAGAGCATGAATCCGGTATATATATTTTCGTTTACAGGAGATGGAGAAAATAAATGGAACAAATAATACCGCGTCTGGTTCTTGCAGCGCCCCACAGCGGCAGCGGAAAGACGATGATCACGATGGGGCTGCTGGCAGCTTTTCAAAAACGAGGTGTAAAGCTGGCATCATATAAATGCGGACCTGATTACATTGACCCGATGTTTCACGGCCGGGTGCTGGGGATCCCGACGAGAAATCTGGACACTTATTTTACAGATGCGGATACAACGCGGATGCTGTTTGTGCAGGGACAGACAGAAGAGACGGAGCTTTCGTTGATCGAGGGTGTGATGGGCTATTATGACGGTGCGGGGCTTGCTACGGAGATCGGTTCCACCTATGAACTGGCAAACGTATTGGAGGCTCCGGTGGTGCTGATCATTGATGCCGCGGGTATGAGTCTGTCGGCGGTGGCAGTCCTGAAGGGTTTTCTGGAGTATCGTGAGCTTAACCGGATCAAAGGGGTATTATTTAATCGCATGTCCAAACAGGTGTATGAGGAGATCCGACCGGAGGTGGAATTGCTTGGCGTTTGTCCTCTCGGCTATGTGCCACGCCTTTCAGACATGGAGCTTCCGAGCCGCCATCTGGGGCTGGTGACTCCGGGGGAATTGTGTGATCTGAGAGCATATACCGAAAAACTTGCGGAGCGTATCGAGGAAACCGTTGATCTTGACGCTTTGTTTGCAGTTGCGCAAAATGCACCTGAGCTAACATGGAATCCTGTAACGCTGCCGAAGCTTTCCCAAACGCTACACGTTTCCGTTGCAAGGGATGAGGCGTTCTGCTTTTTGTATGAGGACAATCTAAAATATTTGCGTGAGATCGGTGCGAAGGTGCAGTTTTTTTCACCATTACATGACACGAAGTTACCGGAGGAGACGGACGTGCTGCTTTTGACCGGCGGTTATCCGGAACTGTATGCGCGGGAACTATCTGAAAATGAGGTGATGCGCCGTTCAATCCGAGGGGCGCTGGAAAACGGCGTATACGCGCTGGCAGAGTGCGGCGGCTTTCTGTATCTGACAGAGCAATTAGAGGATATGAAGGGGCATTCGTATCCGATGGCAGGATGGATTCCGGCAAAAGCTTTTCAGACGAAAAAACTGGGGCGGTTCGGTTATATTGAGTTGACACCTCAGCCGGGCGGTGCGCAGATCCGCGGACATGAATTTCACTATTTTGACACGACGGATAATGGCAGCGATTTTATTGCCAGAAAGCCATTCCGTGATGTAAGCTGGAAATGTATGCATGCGTCCGAGCGTGGACTCATCGGTTTCCCGCATTTGTATTATTACAGCAATCCGACATTTCTGGCAGAGCGATTGGAACAGTACATCGAGGTGTGCGGAAAGTAATAAGAACCATCGGGCGGCGATGTCTGGTGAAGAAAAAAGGTGTAGCAGAAAGATGTCAGATGAATTATATTTGGAACAGACAATAAATAAAATACAGCCCATAGATGAGATGAGCCGTAGGGCGTGTCTGAAGAGTTGGGATCAGATGGGAAAGCCCTTGCACAGTCTCGGCAAATTGGAGACACTATGGGCACAGCTGGCGGGAATTCAGCGGACCGTGCATCCGTCAGTGAAAAAACGTGGACTTGTGGTCATGTGTGCGGACAACGGAGTTGTTGCGGAGGGTGTCACACAGACCGGACAGGAAGTCACGGCGATCGTGGCGGAGAATTTCTTTGATGACCTGACCTGCACCTCTCTCTTATGTAAAAAAAATAATTGTGATCAGTTCATTGTCGATATCGGTATGGTATCCGATACACCGCGCACGATCCGGCGGAAGATCGCTTACGGTACAAAAAACATGACAAAAGAACCGGCGATGACACGTGAGGAGGCGTTGGAGGCGTTGCGCGTAGGAATCGAGATGGCAGAACAGTTAAAGAAAGAAGGCTGTCAGATCCTTGCGACCGGAGAGATGGGCATCGGAAATACAACGACAAGCAGTGCCGTGACAGCGGTCTTATTAAAGAATATCATCTTACGGGGGCGGTCAAATGAAAACGTCACTCATATAGACGCTTGTGTGGAAGCGGTGACCGGGTGTGGTGCAGGACTTTCCGATGAAGGGCTGGAGCGAAAAAAAGAAGCGATCCGGCGCGCGATAACGATCAATCAGCCGGATCCGGCAGATCCGATTGATGTGCTGGCGAAAGTGGGCGGTTTCGATCTGGCGGGACTTGCAGGCGTGTTTCTTGGAGGTGCGGCGGCGGGACTTCCGGTCGTGATCGACGGATTTATTTCTCTGGCGGCGGCACTTTTGGCAGCTCGTATCGCACCGGGGTGTGCAGCGTACATGATCCCGTCACATCAGTCAAAGGAGCCGGGTGCAAAACTGATTTTGGAGGCGCTTCATCTGGAGCCGGGACTTTGCATGGACATGTGTCTGGGCGAGGGTTCCGGAGCGGTGGCACTTCTGCCGTTTTTGGATATGGCGGCGGAGATCTATGAGCATATGGGGACTTTCAATGACATCCATGTGGAGGCGTACGAGGATTTTCAGGTATGATGATATTTGTCTTTGGCGGCAGCGGCAGCGGAAAATCAGAATATGCAGAACAGCGGATCCTGGAGGCTGGAGAAATGCCGCGCTACTATGTGGCGACGATGGAACCCTTCGGTGAGGAAGGAAAAAAGCGGATTGAAAGACACCGAAAGCTGCGCGCCGGAAAAGGATTTACGACCGTGGAATGTGCAATGCATTTAGAAGGGCTGCTTTTGTCGGAAAAAGGTGCGGTGCTTTTAGAGGATCTGTCTAATTTGCTTGCCAATGAGATCTGGTCGGAAAACGGCAGAGGATGGTCGCAAGATCTGGCGGAGGCTATCTGCCGGCGCATCAAAGATATTTCTGACGAACAACATTTACTGGTAGTCGTCGGCAACGACATTCACCGGGACGGTGAGGCGCAGACACCGGAGATGGAGCAGTACGCGTCTTTGCTCGCCGAATGTCAGACACGTCTTGTGGCGCTGGCTGATGAGGTGGTGGAGGTCGTGTGTGGGATACCAATCACGTTGTCTTATACCGTGGAAGCAAATTGATTGTTGAATTTACGTAAATGAGTGAGGAATGGTTGGATTTTATGATTGCCTGTTGAATGGGGAAAGCGCATAATTATGATATATAGAAACTCTTATGGCTGATGATGCGATAAAAAAACAGCAACAGCATTGAATACCTTATTTTTTTGAAAGGATGTGATGATATTATGTGTACCTATGCCATTCTTAGTAGTGATAGAAATTTCACAATATTTGAATATAACAATCAGATAATCCGTTTTGTTACATCTTCAAACTTAGAACGATATACGAAGATTTTAGAATGGGATCACGGATACTTAGTGGTGATGGCAAAGTATAAGAATATAGGAGAAGTAGAGGAATATATTGACTTGGTTCCGATACTGCAAAGTCTTTATTATGATTCAGATACTTTTTTAGAACCTATTAAGGAGGTGCGGATTGAATATGCAGCTTAACATAAAAGACATTGCTGATACAGGTTTTTACGGAGAAAACTAGAATAATACCGCCTACCGACGCCAGGAGAAAAATAAAGCAACTATTGATACGATGCTGGAAATTGGAGTAATTAAACCTTGAAAAAAATATACAACAGCCTCGTGCTGGCATTTGCGATGTATTCAAAAATACCGACACCAAAGGCTGACTGGGAAAAAGAAAATATGCGTTACGTGCTGTGCTGTTTTCCGCTGGTGGGAGTGGTGATCGGTGCGCTTGTCTGCGGATGGGGGTGGCTCTCAGCACGGCTTTCTATCGGAGTTTTGCTGCGGACAGCGGTATATGTTCTGATCCCGGTGCTTGTCACCGGAGGCATCCATCTGGACGGATTTTTGGATACCTGTGATGCGCTCCATTCCTATGCAGAAAAAGAGCGCAAGCTGGAGATATTGAAAGACCCCCATGCGGGAGCATTTGCCATCATTTGTGGAATCAGTTTGTTTGTACTGAATTTCGGGTTGTGGTCAGAACTGTCGATGCACGGCGTGCGCAGTCTGGCTTTCGGTTTTGTCATCAGCCGCTGCCTGAGTGGCTGGTCCGTGGCGATATTCCCCTGTGCAAAGGACACCGGTCTGGCAAAGACCTTTCAGGATGCAGCACATCGGCATGTGGTCGCTGTGATCTGCAGCGTGGAACTGCTTTTGACCTTGATGGCAGCATTTTTTATAGAGCCTTTCGGAGCGGCTTGTATGCTCGCCGCAGCGCTGCTTGCGATGCTGTGGTATCATTATATGTCCCGGAGGCAGTTTGGCGGGATCACCGGAGATCTGGCGGGATGTTTTTTACAGATGTGTGAATGTCTGATGGCAGTGGTAGTCGTGATAGGAGATCTGTTATGGTTTTAGTTGTCGGTGGAACGAATCAGGGGAAATCTGCGTTTGCAAAATCCTTGTCAGAGGATGTGGTAAAGGATCTGCATTTGCAGATCCGGGCGTGCATGGAGCGGGGAGAGGATTCGTGGGCGTTGGCAGAACAGGTGCAGTTGTCACATCCGAATGGTGTTATCACGATGGCAGAGCTTGGCTGCGGGTTGATCCCGACAGATGCATTTGAGCGGGAGTACCGGGAGACAGTGGGGCGCATTTCCTGTGAGCTGGCAAAGAAAGCGGAGGCGGTGTACCGGGTCTGCTGTGGGATCGCCACGCAGATAAAATGATTCCCGGTCGGAAGCATTTTCCGGTGAACTATGGATATCGTATAAATGATTACAAAGGAAATAGAATCAATGAATATTGCATATTACAGGCTGCTTGCGATCGCGCTGGCGGGTATTCTGGATCAGATATTTGGTGATCCGCGTGTGGCATGGCATCCGATCTGTCTGATCGGCAATCTGATCAGCTGGACAGAAAAATGGACGCGTTCGCTGTTTCCGAGATCAAAGGGCGGTGAGCGTGCGGCGGGCATCTATCTGGTCATTTTTGTGCTATTGATCGCGATGGCAGCGCCCTTTGCCATTACACTGGGGTTGTATCGTCTGCATCCGGTGACCGGTGTCCTGACGGAGAGTGTGTTGCTTTATTTTACATTTGCAGCCAGATCACTGGAGCGGGAGAGCATGGCAGTTTTTCATGCACTTGAGAGCGGCGGGCCGGATGCCGGAAGAAAAGCGGTATCCATGATCGTTGGCAGAGATACAGAAAAGCTTACGGAGGCAGGTGTGATCAAGGCGGCGGTGGAGACCGTGGCAGAAAACACATCGGACGGCGTAATCGCACCGATATTCTATGCGCTGATCGGTGGAGCACCGTGTGCGTATTTTTATAAAGCGGTCAACACGATGGATTCCATGGTCGGCTATAAAAATGACCGCTATCGCTATTACGGTACGGCGGCAGCGCGTCTGGATGATCTGGTGAACCTGATCCCTGCGCGGCTCTCGGCGATTTTGATGATGGCAGCGCATGTAGTAGTAAAAAAGAGCCGGAAGTGGCAGGATGTGCAGACGCGTTTGCTTACTGATGTATGGCGGATCTACCGTAGAGACTGCCATGCGCACGCAAGCCCGAACTCTGCACAGACGGAGAGTGTCATGGCGGGAGCGCTGGGTGTACAGCTGGCAGGCGATGCCAGCTATTTTGGCGTCGTGCATCACAAGCCGACGATCGGAGATGATCTGCGTCCGGTGGAGCGCGCTGACATTGCGCGTGCAGTTATGCTGATGAAGGCGACCGCAATGCTCGGATGGGTGTTGGCATTGATCATACTTGTGACATTTGCAATTATATAACATGATCAACTGGAAAAATTGAGATTTAGAACCGGTTGAAATAGTGACATCAGGAATGATGAAAGCGAGGAATTATGCGCGTACACGGTGGAGATATTTACAGAAATCCCGGGGTTTTGGATTTCTCGGCAAACTGCAATTGCTATGGAATGCCTGCGTCTGTTCAGGAGGCGGCAATTCGCGGCGTGCGGTGTGGGAATGCTTATCCTGATCCGGAGTGGGAGGCATTGCGAGAGGCGATCGCGGACTACGAGGGTGTAAAGCCGTCGCAGATCCTGTGCGGCAACGGCGCATCGGAACTGCTGTTAGCACTGGTGGAGGCTTTGCAGCCAAGGCGAGCGCTACTCACAGCGCCTTGTTTTTTGGAATATGAGCGGGTGCTTGCGGCAGTGGGAGCGCAGACGCAGTGGCATCTGTTATCGAAAAAAGACGATTATCTTCCGGGAACAGCTTTTTTGGATGCACTGAAAAAAACAGATGTGGACATGGTGATCCTGAGCAACCCGAACAATCCGACAGGAACACTACTGTCACCGGAATATCTAAAAGAAATCATAAAGCTGACGAAAGCACGCGGGATCACGCTCGTCATGGATGAATGCTTTCTGGATTTTCTGGAGGAGCCGGAACGTTGCAGCGCGAAGCAGTATTTGGAGTCAGACAGACATCTCATACTGCTGAAGGCGTTTACAAAAACCTTTGCCTGTGCGGGACTTCGGATCGGGTATCTCCTGTGTGACAATCAGGACATGTTATGCAAATGCAAAATGCACCTGCCGGAGTGGAATATATCCCTCCCGGCGACCTATGCGGGCATTGCGGCGACGAGAGAGCGTGAATGGTTGCGGGAGACGGCAGAGAGCATCCGCACGGAGCGTGAATGGCTGAAGGAAAAACTGACGGAGCTTGGATATCGCGTGTTTCCGGGGGCTGCAAATTTCCTCTTTTTTACAGGAAAAGCGGGTCTGTATGAACATTGTCTGTCGCACAATATACTGATCCGTGACTGCAGTAATTATCGCGGGCTTGGTGCGGGTGCATACCGCGTATGCGTGCGCAGGCGCGAGGAGAATGAGTGGCTGCTTGCGGCGTTGAGGGAGGCTTAAATGGCAAAAAATATCATGATACAGGGCACGATGTCGGGAGCCGGAAAGAGCATGCTTGTTGCGGGATTGTGCCGGATCTTCAAGCAGGACGGTTATAAGGTGGCACCATTTAAATCACAGAATATGGCGCTCAATTCCTTTATCACGAGGGAGGGGCTTGAGATGGGACGGGCTCAGGTCGTACAGGCACAGGCGGCAGGGATCGAACCCTCCGTGCGTATGAACCCGATCCTTTTAAAGCCCATGAGCGATGTTGGTTCGCAGGTGATCGTAAACGGTGAAGTGCGTGGAAATATGAGTGCCAGAGATTATTTTTCATATAAAAAAAGCCTGCTCCCGGATATACGGAAAGCCTATGATTCATTGGCATCAGAAAACGATATCATTGTGATTGAAGGCGCGGGCTCTCCGGCGGAGATCAATCTGAAGGAAAATGATATCGTAAATATGGGAATGGCAGAGCTGGTGGACGCGCCGGTGCTGCTCGTGGGTGATATCGACCGGGGCGGCGTGTTTGCGCAGCTTGTCGGAACGGTGACGCTTTTGAAGCCGGAGGAGCGGGCGCGTGTCAAAGGGCTGGTGATCAATAAGTTTCGGGGCGACAAGACGATCCTTGATCCGGGAATCGAGCAGTTAAAAAGGCTCTGTGAGATTCCGGTTGTGGGGGTGACACCTTATCTGAACATTGATATTGAGGACGAGGATTCTCTGTCTGAGCGGCTGACGAACCATGAAAAAAAGGGCATTCTGGATGTGGCAGTCATCCGTTTGCCGCACATTTCAAATTTTACTGATTTTCTCATGCTGGAGCACGAACCGAATATTTCTCTGCGTTATGTGGAGCAGCCGTCACAACTGGGTGCGCCGGATCTGATCATTTTGCCCGGCACGAAAAATACGATGGACGATCTGCGATGGCTGCGGGCTTCGGGCATGGAAGTGGTCATGAAAAAGGCGCACGAGAGCGGGAGCATTTTGTTTGGCATCTGCGGCGGTTATCAGTTGTTGGGGAACCGGTTGTCCGATCCGGAGCATGTGGAGGCAGGCGGCGAGCTGGCGGGACTGGGATATCTGCCGATGCAGACTGTCTTTACAAAAGAAAAGACGAGAACCCGTGTACACGGAAAGGTCGCGTCCATCTGCGGCGCACTTGCCGGGCTCTCCGGCTGTGCGATCGAAGGATATGAGATACACATGGGAGAGACTGTTGCGAAAATACATCCGCTCACGTCATTGACAGATGAAACACATGCCATAAAAAAGACGGACGGCGCAGCATCTGAGACTGTGTACGGCACCTATGTGCACGGCTTTTTTGACAGCGAAGGTGTGACCGGAGCGCTGGCGTGTACGCTGGCAAAAAGGCGTGGCATCACACTGGATCAGACAGCCCGACAGTCCCTTGCCGCGTACCGCGAGGAGCAGTTTGAACTGCTGGCAGCATCTCTTAGAGAGCATCTGGATATGGAGTATATTTATCAGTTGATAGATAAAAAATAGGGGGCATTTCATGTCAGAGAGAAAAATACAAAAACCTGTTGTGGATGAACATTATGTCCGTCCGCAGGCGGCATGGGAGAAGATGAAGGCTGCCAGAAGTATGCGGCAGACTGTATATCTTTATGGTACCACGGGAAGCGGAAAGACGACTTTTGTGATGGACTTTCTCGGCAGAAGGCGTTGCTGTTATGTTTCTGTGGCAGATTCCGGGATCGATGAGATCGCCGGGATGGTGCCGGAAAAATCGGAGAGCTGCACGATTTTTGTGATCGATGATCTGTATCTGCTGGAAACAGAAGAGGAAAGGAATGCCTGCGGACAGCTGATCGGGGAACTGAGCGCCAGAAGGGATGTATGGCTGATCCTGATCTCCAGAGCACCGATGCCCAAATGGTTAAGATCAACTTTTGTCAGGTATATCTTCGTGACGATCGGGGAGGAAGAACTGAGCCTGAGTCAAAAGGAGCAGGGGCAGTATCTGGAAAAATGGGAGCTGACGCTGACAGAGACTGCCGTCAGAAGAATCTGGGAGCTGGGTCATGGTAATCCGTTGTTTCTTCGGATCGCTGCAATGCGGCTGCGGGATATCTCGCCGGCAGACCTGCAGAAGGACAAGGCAGCTGCGGAGCTTCGCGCCATTGAGGAGTCCAGAAGGGATCTGTGGGATTATATTGAAGTGCATGTGTATGACCAGTGGAGCGTGGAGCTGCAGGAATTTCTGGAAGCGGTGTGCATTGTGGAGCAGTTTGACTTGCAGATGGCGCAGCAGATCACGAAGAAAAAAGAGGCGGGAAAACTGATCCGGCAGGCACAGGAAACAGGAAACTTTCTCGTAGAACATACGGAGAACGGGCAGAGCATTTATGAGATGCGGACACCTATGAAAAACTCCATGCGCCGGAGACTTTCCGTAAAATATTCGCAGGACTATATCATGGAGTTGTATTACAGCGCCGGAAACAGCTATGAGATTGCCGGAAATGTGCGTGAAGCGCTGAAGATGTACGAGGCATGTCACAATGAAGAAGGAATCTCCCGGATCCTGATTGAAAATGCAAGAAGAAATCCGGCATCAGGAGAATACTTTGAACTGAGGCACTATTATCTGGAACTGCCGGAGGAAAAGATAAAGGAAAGCGTGGAACTGATGGCAGGAATGAGTATGTTGCAGTCCATGCTCTTAAACGAAGAAGAAAGTGAGCGCTGGTATCAGGAACTTGCAAACTATGCAAAGGAAAAGACCGGCGGTATGAAGCGGGCGGCGGAGAGCAGACTGTTGTATCTGGACATTGCCCTGCCTCACAGAGGGATCATCCGGATGACAGATCTGTTAAAGCGTGCAGGAGTGCTGGTTATGGAGCGGAAACTGGTGTTCCCGGAGTTCTCCGTGACGAGTAATCTTCCCTCCATGATGAACGGAGGAAAAGATTTCTGCGAGTGGAGCAAAAAGGATAAAGAGCTGGCAAAGAGCATCGGAAAGATCATCAGCCTCGTGCTGGGAAAATATGGAAAAGGCCTGATCAATCTGGCCCTTGCGGAAAGCTTTTTCGAAAAGGGCGGGGATGATTATGAGGTGGCAACCCTTGCAGGAAATGGAAGGATGCAGGCAGAAAGCGGCGGAAAGACAGAGCAGGTCTTTGTAGCGGTCGGGATACTGACACAGCTGTCAATCCTGAATGACCGCATGGATGATGCGGTGGACATGCTGAATAGTTTTCGACAGACGGCGGAACAGGAGGCACCGAAGCTGCTGCCCAATATCCGTGCCATGTCAGCGCGCATGGATCTATATATAGGAAGGATCAGCGAAGCTTATCAGTGGCTGGAGGAAGCACCGGATGAGGATGCGGAGTTTAACGGTCTGGAGCGTTATCGTTATCTGACGAAGGTGCGAGTCTATCTGGCAGCCGGGCGCAGGGAAAAAGCATTGTTATTACTGGATAAAATGCGTTTTTATGCAGAGAAAGCACACCGGACTTACATCGAGATGGAAGTGCAGATCCTGGCAGCCATCGCTATGTATCGCATGGGAAAGGACGGCTGGAAGGAAAAATTACAGGGGGCCGTGACAATGGCAGAGGAATACCATTTTGTACGCATCCTGACAAAGGAAGGAGCAGCTGTCCTGGAACTTTTAAAAGCCGCACCACTCACCTGGCAGGACCGGTCATTCAAAAAGCAGGTCATGAAAGAATGTGGTCAGATGGCAGGATTTTATCCAACATATCTGAAAGAAAAGCAGGAAGGAAATGTGATCCTGACCGATAAAGCGCTGAAGATCCTGCGTATGCAGGCAGAGGGAATGTCGGTGGAAGAAATCGCTAAACAGATGGATCTGTCAAAGGCGGGCGTGAAATATTACAATCAGGAGACCTATAAAAAGTTGGGAGTTAACAACAAGTCAGCCGCAGTGGCGGAAGCCATAAACAGGCGGCTGATATAAGAGTGAAATGCCCGGGTGGAACGGATCCGCCCGGGTGTATTTTGTTGCAATAAATGGCGTGATAAATTATAATAAAAATAACCTTGAGATTGGAGGAAGACTACAATGAAATTTAGAATGTATCATGAAAATTACAATGTACTGGACTTGAACCGCTCACTGGAGTTCTACGAAAAAGCGCTCGGTCTGACCGAACAGCGCAGAAAAGAGGCATCAGACGGCTCATATATCATTGTGTATGTAGGAAATGAGAAGGCGGATTTTCAACTGGAGCTGACCTGGCTGCGTGACCGGACGGAGCCGTATAATCTCGGTGATGAGGAATTCCATCTGGCATTTGAGACGGATGATTTTGAGGCTGCACATGCGCTGCATAGTGAGATGGGCTGCATCTGCTTTGAGAACGAGAAGATGGGTATCTATTTTATTCAGGATCCGGACGGGTACTGGCTTGAGATCGTGCCGGTACGGAAATAAAGGAAATGCGGCATGAAAAAGATTCAATTTGAACAACTTGCACCGGAGCAGATCGAGCAGCGCAGTTTTGAGATCATTACGCAGGAGCTTGGCGGGCGGACCTTTGATCCGCTGCAGGAGCCGATCATCAAGCGTGTCATTCACACAACCGCGGACTTTGATTATGCGGACAATCTGGTGTTCTCGCCGGGGGTCATAGAGCATGCCCACAGGCTATTGCAGGATGGAGCATGCATTGTCACGGACACAAAAATGGCAATGTCAGGAATCAACAAATCTGCTCTTTTAAAGCTGGGCGCAGAGGTATATAATTTTATATCGGACGAGGATGTGGCAGCGGAGGCACGGCGCAGAGGAGAAACACGTTCTGCGGTGGCGATGGAAAAAGCAGCGCGATTAAACCGACCGACGATCTTTGCCATCGGAAACGCACCGACCGCGTTGATACGCCTTTCCGAACTGATGGAAAGTGATGCTTTTCAGCCGGGAATGATCATCGCGGTTCCGGTAGGATTTGTTAATGTGGTGCAGGCCAAGGAGCTGATCCTGTCAGCAGATGTGCCGTCCATCGTTGCAAGAGGACGCAAGGGCGGTTCCAATGTGGCGGCGGCGATCGTGAACGCGCTGATGTACCAGATGACGAGAAAATAAGGGAACTTAGGTAAATGAAATTAAGAATGATCGGGATTGACCACAGCAGGGCATCGGTAGAGGTGCGGGAGCGCTATGCATTTACAAATGCGGCGACACGTGCGGTCATGCAGACAGGAATGCAAACTTTAAACAATATGAGCGGGATCAGGGGTGGTGTGCTTCTTTCCACCTGCAACCGGATGGAACTGTATGTCAGTCTGTCACCGGAAGCAGAACCGGATCTGTATGCGCTCATCTGTGACTGGAAGGGCATCCTTCCAGGCGCAGAGCGGGCGCTGTTTTATGAGAAAAAGGATCTGGAGGCAGCCCGCCACCTGTTTGAACTGACTTGCGGTCTGCGTTCACAGATCATGGGCGAAGATCAGATCCTGACACAGGTGAAGGATGCGCTGCTGCTGGCACGGGAGGAAACCGCCACAGATCACTGTCTGGAGGTATTGTTCCGTCAGGCGATCACCACGGCAAAGGAGATTAAAAGCAGTATTAGATTTGATCATGGAAATTGCTCGGCAGCGACGGCGGTAATTATGCATTTGCAAAAGAGAGGCGCTGTGTTTTCCGGAAAAAAAGCACTTGTGATCGGAAACGGCATGATGGGAAAACTGACTGCGCAGGCACTGATGGAGGCAGGTGCGCAGGTGACAGTCACAGTACGACAGTATCACAGCGGTACCGTGGATATTCCGGAGGGTGCGCAGCGTATTAATTACGGAGAGCGATATGAAAAACTGGCTGATGCAGATTATGTTTTTTCCGCGACAGCAAGTCCGAATCTGACGATCACACCGGATAGGCTGTCCGGAATTGCACTTGACGGAAAGACGTTTGTAGACCTTGCTGTGCCGAGAGACATTGATCCGGCGGTGGGTGATCTGCCAGGCGTGCGGTTGCTGTGTATGGATGATCTGGACATAGAGCAGCTGTCAGAGGAGCAGAAGAAGCAGACGGAGCGTGCGCAGGAGAAGATATCGGAAGCACTGGCAGAATTTGAACGATTTTTCTATGGACGGGATCTGATCCCACGTATCGGAAGATTTGCGGATGAGATGGCGGATGACTTGTGGGGACGGATGAAAAAGGACTGCGCAGGACTTGACGACAGTCAGCGCAGACACGTAGAGCAGGCAGCAAAACGAAGCAGCAGCAAGGTGACCGCACATATCCTGTTCGCTCTTCGGGACGGATTGGATGCAGATACATTTGCCCATTGCATGCAGGTGCTGGAAAAAGATCGATCATAGAAATCGAGAATGAATGAAATAGTGATGGAGGGGAAAGATGGATAAAAACGAGCAGAACTGGCAGTATTTTCCGTTTTATGTGAAGATGGACGGATCTCATATCGTTATATTTGGTGCGGGAGAAATTGCAGCCAGACGGGCGGCTGCATTGATGAAGACTAACGGCAGTCTGACGGTGATCGCACCGGAGTGCAGTGAAGAGATGAAAGCACTTGTCGATGCATATGGAGAGCGGATTACTTATGTGAAAGATGTTTACCGCAGCGGATGCCTTATGGAGGAGGATATGGATGCGGTTATCGCAGCGACAAATGACCCGAAGGTCAATGAGGCGATCTACAGAGAATGCCGCCATCGTGACATTTATGTAAATGTGGTCAGTGACCATACGCTGTGCAGCTTTTATTTCCCGGCGACATTGGAAACGGAGGATGGACTTTTGTTGGCGATCGCCTCAGGACAGGCGACGGAGGCAACTCATAAATCCGTGAAAGCGTTGCGGGAAAAACTCGAGTGTGAACTGGGAGTGAAAACAACATGACAAAGATATTTCGGATCGGCAGCCGGGAGAGTGTGTTGGCAGTGGCGCAGGCACAGCTTTTGATCGATCACATCAGAGCAAATTGTCCTGAGATCACGCCGGAACTGGTCACCATGAAGACGACCGGTGACCGGATCATGGACCGTACTTTAGATACAGTGGGCGGCAAGGGATTGTTTGTGAAGGAGCTGGAACAGGCGCTTATGGACGGGCGCATTGATGCGTGTGTACATTCCCTGAAGGATGTGCCGATGAATGTTGCGAAGGAATTGCCGATACTGGGCTATTCGGCCAGAGAGGACGCACGGGATGTGCTGGTGCTGCCGAAGGGAGTGCCCGTATGGGATCAGACAAAGCCGGTAGGCACGTCGAGTATACGGCGCACGATGCAGTTGCATAAACTTTATCCTGATATCGAAACGCAACCGGTGCGCGGGAATGTGCTGACAAGGCTGCAAAAGCTGGATGACGGTGAATATGGCGCGCTCATCCTTGCGGCTGCGGGACTCCGGCGTCTGCATCTGGAAGACCGGATCACCCGTTATTTTGAACCGGAGGAACTGCTTCCGGCAGCCGGACAGGGAATTCTGGCTGTGCAGGGCAGAGCGGGAGAGGCTTATCGTTTTCTGGAAGGATTTTTTGACGAGGACAGCCGGGTGGCGGCAGAAGCGGAGCGCGCCTTTGTGAGGGAACTCGATGGTGGCTGCAGTTCTCCTATTACGGCGTATGCGCGCGTCAACGGGGAGCAGTTGATCTTACGTGGATTCTGTGATACCTATGACGGCAGTTTTGCGTATGAGAGTGCCAGTGGCAGCCGTCATCAGGCAGAACAGACCGGTATCGGGCTGGCGCGGTATATGAGGGATGGATTATGAATCGATCAGAAGCACGTGAAAAGGCGTTAAAATCAGTGACATCGAAACATACAGTCCGAAAGGGAAAGGTCTGGCTGGTGGGCGCGGGACCTTCCGATCCCGGGCTTTTTACATTGAAAGGGAAAGCGGTGCTGGCGCAGGCGCAGGTCGTTGTCTACGATGCGCTGGTAGGAAGCGGTGTGCTTTCTATGATTCCGGAGACGGCAGAGCAGATCTACGTCGGAAAACGGGCGGGAAACCACACAATGACGCAGGATGAGATCAACGAACTGCTTGTGCGAAAGGCGGAGGAAGGAAAACGCGTTGTGCGTTTAAAGGGCGGAGATCCGTTTTTGTTTGGCCGGGGCGGAGAAGAACTTTTGGTGCTTCGGGCAAATGGGATCGACTATGAAGTGGTGCCCGGGGTCAGCAGTGCGCTTGCAGTGCCTGCCTATAACGGGATTCCGGTCACGGATCGCAGCTGTGCCAGCTCCGTGCATATCATCACCGGACACAAACGAGCGGACGAGCCGCTGGAGCTGCCCTTTCAGGCATATGTGAAGACAGAAGGAACGCTGGTGTTTCTCATGGGCTTGTCGGCACTTCCGGATATCGTAAGGGGACTGCTCGACGCGAAAATGGATCCTCAGACTCCGGCTGCGGTTTTGGAAAAGGGAACGACCGCAGGACAGAGGCGGGTCTGTGCAGTGCTGGCAGAATTGGAAGAGGCGGTAAAGGATGCGCATCTGCGCACACCGGCGATCATTGTGGTCGGTGCGGTGGCAGCGCTTGGTGAGCAGCTGGCGTGGTATGAAAAACTTCCTTTCTTCGGCCGGCGTTTTGTGCTGACCAGACCAAAGGAACGGATGGATGAGCTGGCAAAGCAGCTTCGGACGCGGGGGGCGGAGGTGATCGAGCTTCCTGTGATCGAGACAAGACCATTGTCTGTTTCCGGGAAAATACAAGCCGAATTTGAAAAACTGTCAAAAAAGGAATATGATTGTCTTGTATTTACTTCTCCTGCAGGAGTGCACACGTTTTTTCAGATGTTGTGCGACAGCGGTCAGGATGTCCGGATATTAGGTGACATGATGCTTGCCGTGATCGGAGATGGCACGAAACGTGCGCTGCGGGAGTATGGGCTGCTGGCGGATCTTATGCCGGAAGTTTATGATGGAGCATCACTTGGCACGCTGCTGGGTGAGCGTTTACCGGATGGCAGCCGTGTGCTGATCGCCCGATCTGCGATCGGTAATCCGAAACTGGTCACCTGCATGGAAGCGCAGGCAGCAGAGCTGGGAAAAACGATCCAGGTTACCGATCTGGCAGTCTATGAGACCGTCACGAAGCATAATGAGCTGATCCCGGCAGCACAGCTGTTTGAAAAGGATCTGATCGACGGTGTTTTTTTTACAAGTACTTCAACGGTGCGGGCATTTTTACAGACAAATCCCAAGATCGATCCGACGCGGATCCATGCGCTCTGCATCGGCGAGATGACCGCGGAGGCAGCATGTGAGGCAGGGATGCGGGTAGAAGTAGCTAAGGAAGCGTCTGTGGAAGGCTTGATTGAGCTGGCAGAGAAAATATATACGAATGAGTAAGATATTACAAAAAGGGGAAGATACAAAGATGATACAACGACCCAGACGGCTGCGCAGCAGCCAGCAGATCAGAAATATGGTGCGCGAGACACGCATCAGTCCGGACTCTCTCATATACCCGATGTTCGTGGCAGAGGGAGTAAATATCAAGGAGGAGATCACGTCCATGCCGGGACAGTACCGCTACAGCATTGACCGTATGGATGAATGTCTCGATGAACTGGAGACGGCGGGTGTCCATGCTGTAATGTTTTTCGGTATTCCGGATCATAAGGACGAGACCGGAAGCGGTGCCTATGACCACAACGGCATCGTTCAGAAGGCTTTGCGTCATGCAAAAGAGACGTATCCTCTGATGTATTTTGTAGCAGATCTGTGTATGTGCGAGTACACCTCACACGGACACTGCGGTATTTTGCACGGCGCAGAAGTAGACAATGACGCGACGTTGACTTATTTGCAGAAGATCGCGGTCGCGCAGGCTGAGGCGGGAGCAGATATGATCGCGCCGTCCGATATGATGGACGGCAGAGTGGCTGCAATCCGGGAGGCACTGGATGCGAACGGATATACAAATATTCCGATCATGGCATATTCCGCAAAGTTTGCATCTTCCTTTTACGGACCGTTCCGCGACGCGGCGGATTCGGCACCCAGCTTTGGCGATCGCAAGAGCTATCAGATGGATTTTCATAACCGCAGAGAGGCTTTAAAGGAAGTGCTGCTGGATGTGGAGGAGGGCGCGGACATCGTCATGGTCAAACCGGCTGCGTGCTACGGTGATCTGATCCGCGAAGTCAAGGATGCCACAAATGTACCGGTGGCTGCCTACAGCGTCAGCGGTGAGTATTCCATGGTGAAGACGACGGCAGCGGCAGGTTACATCGATGAGGAGCGGATCATGTGTGAGATGGCGGTCAGCGCTTACCGCGCCGGAGCCGATATCTATATCACTTATTTTGCAAAAGAGCTTGCGGAGTGTATGCGGAAAGGACTGATTGGATAATGACAAAATCAGAAAAAATATTTGAGGAAGCAGTTCGTTACATCCCGGGCGGGGTCAATTCCCCGGTGCGTGCGTTTGGCTCCATCGGTTCCACACCGCGCATGATCGCCCGCGCATCGGGCGCAAACATGTGGGATGAGGACGGGAATGAATATATTGATTTTATCGGATCCTGGGGTCCGATGATCCTGGGACACAGCCATACGCAGGTACTGGAGGCGGTCATTGATGCATGTGCGAAAGGTCTGAGCTTTGGCGCAGCCACAAAGATCGAGGTGGAGATGGCAAAGCTGATCTGCGACAGCATTCCGTCCATTGATATGATCCGCATGGTCAATTCCGGCACGGAGGCAGTCATGAGCGCCATCCGTGCGGCACGCGGCTTTACCGGAAGGGATAAGATCATCAAATTTACCGGCTGCTATCATGGGCATTCGGATGGACTTTTGGTGAAGGCGGGAAGCGGGGCAATGACCTCAGGTATTCCGGATTCCGCAGGTGTTCCGGCAGGCTGTACAAAGGATACGCTGACAGCAAACTATAATGATCTTACATCGGTGGAAACACTGTTTGCGCAGTTTCCGGAGGAGATCGCCTGTGTGATCGTGGAGCCGGTGGCGGCAAACATGGGTGTGGTACTGCCGGAAGCAGGATTTTTGGAGGGGTTACGTTATCTTTGCACAAGGTATGGTGCACTGCTGATCTTTGATGAGGTGATCACGGGCTTTCGTCTCGCCTTTGGCGGTGCGCAGGAATACTTTGGCGTGCGTCCGGATCTGACCACCTACGGAAAGATCATCGGTGCAGGCATGCCCGTGGGCGCTTACGGCGGCAGAAGAGAGATCATGGAGATGGTGGCGCCGGTGGGTCCGGTCTATCAGGCGGGGACACTCAGCGGCAATCCGGTGGCGATGGCGGCAGGTTTTGCGCAGCTGTCCATTCTGCGTGAGCATCCGGAATATTACCGGGAGTTGAACGAAAAAGCGGATATCTTTTTCCGAAAGCTCGCTGTGGCTGTGGAGGCAGCCGGAAAGCCTTATCAGGTCAATCATATTGGTTCTCTGGGATGCATCTTTTTTACCGGGGAGCACGTGCGCGATTATGAGAGTGCAAAGACCTCGGATACGGCGCGTTATGCGGATTATTGCAATTATATGTTAAGCCGTGGCATTTATCTGGCACCGGCGCAGTTTGAAGCGATGTTTTTGTCTATGGCTCATACGACAGAGCAGTTGGACCATACCGTAGACGTAGCCATGGAGTATCTGGCGGGAGAAGAGTAATCGGCAGACTGTATACAGAAAATGAAAGTATTGGAAAACAGGTAGAAACGATTGGATGAATATACACTGAGAAAAAGACGTTTGAGAGAAAGAAAAAGAAGAGAACGCAGAGTGGTGTGGTGTGTGTTGGCCCTGATCCTGCTTCTTTCCGGCGTGTTTGCCGGCTGGATCATCTACAGGCATCGAAGCACGCAGATCATTATGGGAAGTGAGCGTGTACAGCTGGCGGCGCCGTCTTCACCGGATCAGCCCCGTGAGGTGGCGGAGATGGATCGTCCGCCGCTGGATGTGCAGCTTTTGACGGTGAATGAGTATTCCAGACCGGGCATCGCCCTGGAGCAGGTGAACGGTATCGTGATCCATTACACGGCAAATCCGGGCACTTCGGCGCAGGACAACCGTGACTATTTCGAGGGGCTGAAGGATTCGCATGCGACGAAGGCCAGCAGCCATTTTATCATCGGACTGGACGGCGAGATCGTACAGTGCATTCCCTGCAATGAGTGGTCGTATGCGTCCAATGAGCGTAATCAGGATACGATCTCCATCGAGTGCTGTATTCCAGACGAGAGTGGAAAATTTGCGCAGCCGACGTATGATTCCCTTGTGGAGCTGGTGTCGTGGCTGTGTTTCCGGTACGGGCTGACGGAGGAGGATCTGCTGCGCCATTATGATATTACCGGAAAAAACTGCCCCAAATATTATGTGGAGCATGAGAATGCATGGGAAACATTCCTTGAGGATGTAAAGATCTATATGGAGAAAAAAGCGAATGAATAAAAATTATGAAGCGATCTGTCGGGGAGAGGAGATCCGCGCAAATCTGATCGAACTGAAAAAAATATGTAAGGACCCGCAGGTTGCGGCGGAGCTTTTGGAGGGAGAAATCGACCCCGCTGTCATCGCATCACTTTTGGGGGATGATGATGCCAAGATCCGGAAAAATGCGGCGCTGCTGATCGGTGAACTGCGGGCGCAGGAGGATGCACAGGCTCTGTATAAGGCGTATGAGGTGGAGAAAACGCGATTTGTGCGAAGCTCTTATCTGACAGCGCTCAAGGCACTGGATGTGTCTGACTATATTGATTCCCTACAGGAACGATATGAGGAATTACTCGCCTATGAGCCGAAGGAAGAAGAACGCAAGCACGTGACAGAGGAGCGTGGACTGCTGCAGCAGCTCCTGTCACAGTCGGGTGTTCTGCAAAAACATACATTTAACGGCTGGAAACGCAGAAATGACGTGATCTTTACGACAGAGCGCATGCTGCGTGAGCCGTTAAAAAAACAGCTGGAAGCACATAGTAAAAACGGGATCCAGACGACCGTTCATCCGATGGGAGTCATGGCGCGTACTACGGAGCTGGATACACTTTGCAGGCTGCACAGCTATCGGGAGCTGTTGCATGCGCTGAATGTAAAAAAGACGCTGTCCGGATCACCGAAGGAACTGGCGGAGGCATTACTTTCCTCCAATCTGATCGAGCTGCTGGAAAGCAGTCACCGTGAAGCCGCGCCTTTCTATTTCCGCGTGGAACTGCGCGGAATATCGGATGCGGCGGAAAAGGCAAAGCTTGCAAAAAAACTGGCACAGGAACTGGAACAGCAGAGCGGCGGCAAACTGCAGAATTCCACCACAGACTATGAAGTGGAGTTGCGTCTGGCTCGCACGAAGGACGGCACATTTTATCCGTGCCTGAAATTTTATACGCTTCCGGACGACCGTTTTGAATGGCGGAAACAGACAATCTCCGCATCCATGCACCCGTCGCTGGCGGCGGCGCTCATCGAGCTGGCACGGCCGTATCTGAAAGAAGACGCCGTTGTTCTGGACGCACTTTGCGGTGTAGGAACATTTGTGATCGAGCGTAATCTGCGCATGAAGACTTACGATAACTATGCGGTGGATATTTTCGGTGAGGCGATCGCCGGAGCAAAGGAAAATGCAGCGGCAGCCGGTGTGGACTGTAATTTTATCATGAAGGATTTTCTGGAGTTTTCATCGAAGCATCAGATGACGGAGATCTTTGCGGATATGCCAAAGCGCGGCAAGAAGACAAAGGAGGAGTTGGACGCGTTTTATACCGGGTGCTTCTGCCAGTTTGAACGGCTTCTGGCAACCGGAGGTCATCTGTTTTTATACTCGGACGAGGAGGGCTTTGTGAAGAAAAATCTGCGTCTGCACGGTGATCTGGCGTTGCTTCGCGAGTACACGATCCGACCGAAGGAGAACGGCGTGTATTATATTATTAAGAAGCGGTAAAGCAGCAAAAGGAGAATGAAACAATGTCATTAGAACTTGCAAAGAGATACTTAGAGGAAAAAGGTTATGCGGATCATATCATAGAGCTTGAACAATCCAGTGCCACCGTGGCGCTGGCGGCGGAGGCTCTCGGAGTCGAGGAGGGAATGATCGCAAAGACCATGTCCTTTTTGCAGAATGAAACGGCAGTACTGATTTTGGCAGAAGGTACGGCACGGATCGATAACCGCAAATATAAGGATGCCTTTCACACAAAAGCGAAGATGATCCCTTTTGACGAGGTGGAACAGTATATCGGACATGCACCCGGCGGAGTGTGCCCCTTTGGGATCAAGGAAGGCATAAAGGTATATCTGGATGAGGGTCTGAAGAAGTATGACTTGGTATATCCGGCAGCGGGAAACGATCACAGTGCCGTAAAACTGACCATTGCAGAATTAGAGGATGCTTGCGGAAACGTGGAATGGGTGGATGTGTGCAAGAAACAATGAGATAAGTACTATTTGATAAGTGAAAAATCATGAAATGTGTAAGATATAAAAAAGAAAGCTCATAAAATGTGATAGAAATGGTTTTAAACACTCATAAAATGTGATACAATATGTGCAGGTGAAATAATTCCGATTAGGAGGGATCAAAATGTATTTTAAACGAAAAATAGATGAATTCCTGATACAGTGGAAATTAGATCCTGCACATAAGCCGTTGATCGTAAAAGGAGCGCGGCAGATTGGAAAAACCGAATCCATTTTGCATTTTGCACACGAAAATTACAGCAATATTGTTTATATAAATTTTGCGCTGGAGAAAAAATACAGAGCGATCGTAAGTGATGGATATGATGTAGAAACAGTCATTAAAAATATAACGCTGGCAAATCCGTCGCTTAGGTTTTTAGAGAATGAAACAATTATTATTTTTGATGAAATTCAGGAATATCCGGATATCGCAACTACCTTAAAAGCATTTAAAATTGATGGCAGATACGATGTGATTTGCAGCGGTTCCATGTTAGGAATCAATTACAAAAAGATACACAGTAACAGTGTAGGATACAAGTCTGATTATGAAATGTATTCCATGGATTTTGAGGAGTTCCTGTGGGCGAAGGGCTATCGCGAGGATCAGGTAAGATCAATTTTTGATCATATGGTGGAGAATATGCCCTTTAGTGAGACGGAATTGTCGGTATATAAGTCCCTATTTCTTGACTACTGTGTTCTGGGTGGAATGCCCGATGTGATCAAGGGATATATTGAAACAGGAACCTTTTCCGGTTCACTGAAGACGCAGCAGCAGATCAGGCTGGATTATGAGGAAGATGTCCGTAAATACGCAGAAGGTCTGGATCAGACAAAAATTATCAGCGTCTACAGAAGTGTTCCTGCCCAGTTGGCCAAGGAAAATAAGAAATTTCAATTTAATAAGATCAGTAAGAATGCCCGTTCCCGTGAATATACAGGGTGTATTGAATGGTTAATTGATGCGGGTGTCATCGTGGAATGCAATTGTCTGCTTTTTCCTGAATTACCGTTAAAGGGGAATGCAGATGAATCGAAATACAAGCTATATTATCCGGATACCGGATTATTAGTTTCTGCGTTGGACGAAGAGGCGCAGGAGGATCTCCGAGTAAATAAAAATCTGGGTGTATACAAAGGCGCCTTGTACGAAAATTTTGTGGCAGAGGCTTTTGTAAAGCAGGGATTAGGACTTTATTATTTCAAAAAGGAAAATTCTACATTGGAAGAAGACTTTTTCGTAAGGTCAAAAAATGAGCTGATTCCGGTAGAAGTGAAATCTAACCATGACAGATCAAAATCCTTAGCGATATTGATAAAAAATGAGAATTACAGTGACATCAAGCATGGAATAAAGCTTGGAGATTTTAATGTAGGTCAGTCAAATGGAATATATACTTTTCCGTATTTTTGTGCATTTATGATGAAGGAATATCTGAGAACCTGGGATTAATGATTTCAGTACCTTGAGGATGGAGGCGAAAACGACATGTATTATGTACCTGACGGCACGCTGATGTGCGGGTTTTATGAGTGTGAAGCGTGCGGAAGCAGATTTTTAGATTTGAAGATCGCACCGAAGCTGGTATGTCCGTACTGCGGAGAAGAACCGGATATGGAGATCGGGCCGGATGAGGAAATGCCGGTCACGGTAGAGACGGCAAAACTGTTACAGGTGGTAGAGGGTGAAGAAGAAGTAGAAAAGATGGATGCCTTGTTGTCCCTTGCAATCACAGGAGGCGATTATAACTGGTTATAGTCTAAAAATCAGTAAAGGCTGGACAGAAGAATGATTTGGTGCTAAAATACAAAAGGATCAATCGTTCAGAGATGAGTGCAGCATCAGCTGTATTACCCATGACTCTTTTTTCAATTGCGTAGGCAGAGCGGAGCATTCATGCGGTAGCGGTTATCCCTCAGATGCAGGATTCGTCTATCGGTAGGGCACCAGCTTCCCAAGCTGGTTAGGCGGGTTCGACTCCCGTATCCTGCTTTAAAAAAGCCTTGAAAAGTAAATCGATCACAGATCGGTTTATTTTTTTGCGCAAAATTTTATCGCACGTCATTTTGAATCCCCCCTACCTATCATTTTCAACCGGAAATTTCATTTCAGAAAATCTTAGAATTTCACTCGGATCCTGATCAGATTTCACAGATCGTTCATATTCGGCGTCTGACACGCCGAAACCTCCCGATTGCGTTATACATTCGACCGGATGAATAAAATGCACCTGTGACCACGCTGAACGGCTCAAATTTGCGTTATAATGCCGCTAGTGCCTATTTATCCGAAACGGCATATGACCGCCTTAAAACCGATTTTACGCGGTCGTTCTGTAGTTGTCAAGCTGCAGGTGGAGAATTGCGCGCGTGTCGCTATTAATCTAACACCTCTATTTCACCATAAACGCCTTTCAGATGCTCCAGTGAAGTTAGTTCTAAGCTGATCCATTTCGCAGACCATACAGCCCACGAAAAGGGCTGTAAAATCATTTTAGAAAGTTGTTCTTTGCTCACAAGATAATACTTCTGTGGATCATATGGTTCGAATAGCCCATTTTTCTTTGATGCCTCAACAAGATATTTGCTCATGTGATCGCCTCCGTTTTCGTTTTCATTTTCCGCATTCCGGCGCGGTGCCGTGTGCAATCTGTTTTTATTTGGAGATGCACAAGCTCCAACACGCAGGCGCAATTATAACGACATCGCCAGCCTTGAGCCGTCCGCAATAGTCCATAAATGGAGTTTTCACGTGCTGGAAACGAAAATATAATAAAAATCATCGTCAAAATAAATCGGGCGCACGTTGCGCCGTTTCCGTTGCGTTATTGCAGAAAATCCTCTTCACGGTCATGATCCGCGCCGCCTATAGCGGAGAAGAGGAAGAGTAGAATTATTGAAGAATGAAGCCGTAACCACTTACCATTGCGGAGTGTTGAAATTCTTCTTTCCCGTACTTTTCATACATTTTTTCAAGACTTGCGGAAATATCAATTCCCATTAATTTCATTTCGTGTAATACCATGATTTTTTCTAACATACTCAAAACCGCCTTTCTATGTGTTTTCTGTCCTCTTATGAGGTAGAGCAAGCCGCCGGAACTCGAACCGGCGGGAAAGCCTTTCTTTCTTGCTGTTATGCGATCGCCACGAGCCGATCAACGCGCATTGTGCGAACTAATTCTTTTCCGCTCTCGCAGATAATCGCACATTTTACACTTTTACCGCTCTTGGTCAGCTCTATGGACTTGATAACCTCTTTATAACCGAAGTTCCAAACCGTAACCATGCCGGGTTTTAATTCGCCTGCTCTGATTGCTTTCTGTTCGCCATACATTCCCTGTAATTTAACTGTGTTTGTCATAATATCAACCATCCTTTCATTTGTTCACCGGCTTACCATCATCAGCGCACAAGTAGCCATCTTGTGCGGACGCTCCAGAGCGGAGCGTTTCGGCTTATTTTGATCTACTCAACCATTTGCTATGGCGTTTGGTGTGCTGCCATAAGTACCAAAGAGAGCGAGCAGAATATTTTTTTGCTATATCCTCGATTTCCTCATAGGTTAAATCTTTTCCGTTTTCAAAAGTCATGAAAAAAATCATATCTAACTTTCTTGTATCCATCATTTTGTTTCCCTCCTGTATTTGATATTTGGTTGTTCTTCATTTGTTAAGAATATCATAAGGCACACATATTAAAAAGTCTATAGGGCACATATATTTTTGTTGACAAAACATATAAAAGGCACTTATAATGTAATTGATAAATTTATAGGGGTGATAAAATGCAGAAACCAAAAACAAGCGAAGCTCAACGGCGAGCTGTTGCAAACTATCAGGAAAAGGTTGATCGCGTTAATTGCAGATTTCCCAAAGGCACAAAGCAGCGGATAGAAGCAACAGGAAGTACAATAAATGCTTTTATTATAAAGGCTGTAGAAAAGGAGTTAGAGAGGATAGAAGCGGTTGAACAGCCTGTTCAGAGCGCGCAAAAAGCCGAAAACAGCCACGAAATAACAGATACTGCAGAAACCAAGCCAGAAGCGAAAGAAATAGATCTACAAGCCTTGTATGAGGAGTAAGGCAAAGATGCTATTCTGTCGGTTATTGGGCAGATCAACATCATGGAGAAGTACGGAAACGAAGTGCTGCAAGAGCTTGTGAAGTACGCCAAAGATCAAGAGACGGAACAACCGCCAGAGCAGCAACAAGATTTTTCAGGAGTTCCGTTCATGAATTAGGCAGAAAGAGGTGTGAACGGGTGGCTACGATAGAAAAACTGATGCAGTCAATTATGAGCGGAACACAAGACCGAAACATAAAATTTACAGACTTGCAGAAAATACTTGATGTGTTAGGGTTCCAGTGTAGAATAAAGGGCGATCATTTCATATACTGGAAAGATGGAATTGAGGAGATTATAAACATTCAGCCGGATGGAAACAAAGCGAAGCCGTACCAAGTGAAACAGATCAGAGGTATAATATTAAAATACCAGATGGAGGTGTAGGACATATGCATAAATACGAGAGAATTATATATTGGTCAGAAGCAGATAAGAAATTCATCGTTGAGGTTCCGGAACTTGCCGGATGCATGGCAGACGGCAAGACAGCGGTTGAAGCTCTGGAGAACGTGGAGACTATTATTTCTGAGTGGATAGAAACCGCTAAGGAGTTAGGGCGAGAGATTCCACAACCTAAAGGAAAATTGATGTATGCATAACAATCAAGAGAGCCGTCAGTAATGGCGGTTTTTCTTTTGGCTGTTTTGGTCAAAATGATAGTATTGTACAGTTTTTGTTGCAATGCAACACAGTTGCAACACAAATGCATCAAACTGCAACATTTCTGCAACGTAGATATAGAGATAGATAAAGAACAAGGAATTCGAAGGTGGGACTGGTCATTATGATCATTGGTATCGTGTATGCGGCGCTCGGTTGGATCCTGTTTTTAGGATTGAAGGTGTTAAAGCCGCAGGAAGCACTGGTGCTGACGTTGTTTGGAAATTATATCGGCACGATCAAGGATCAGGGCTTTTACTTTGTAAATCCGTTCTGTACAGCGGTCAATCCGGCAGCGGATACAAAGCTCAACCAGAGCGGTGATGTGAAGTCCGGCATGGGAAAACTGATGCAGATCAGTTCGACAGAAGGTGTCAGTGCTGAAGTGAATTCCGTAGGCGGCAAAAAGATCTCCCTGAAGGTCATGACTCTGAGCAACAGCAAACAGAAGATCAATGACTGTCTCGGAAATCCCATCGAGATTAGTATTGCCGTGATGTGGCGTGTGGTAGATACCGCGAAAGCAGTATTTAATGTAGACAATTACAAGGAGTATTTATCCTTACAGTGTGACAGTGCACTTCGCGATGTTGTCCGCATATATCCGTATGATGTATCGGAAAATGTGGATACGACCGGAGATTGCGGCAGTCATGCTGCAGAGACAGCAGGCGTCAGCCATCATCGATGCGAGAAAGATGATCGTGGACGGTGCAGTCGGTATGGTCGAAATGGCACTGGAAAAACTCTCTGAAAATGAGATCGTTAATCTGGATGAAGAGCGCAAGGCAGCGATGGTCTCCAATCTGCTCGTCGTCCTCTGCGGAAATCGGGATGCCCAGCCGATCGTGAATTCCGGAAGCCTGTACTGATGGCTGATAATAGTAAAAAACAGGTGCCGCTCCGCTTATCTGCAAAGCTCTACAATGCCATTGCAGCCTGGGCAGAGGATGATTTCCGATCTGTGAATGGACAGATAGAATATTTGCTGACGGAGTGCGTGCGCCAGCGAAAAAAGAATGGTGCGCCGGTTCCCCTTGATCTGGATGAACCGCCGGAATTTGATATAGAATAGAATATAAGAGGGTGGCTCTGTTAAATGGAGTCGCCCTCTTTGGGTTTCGTATATGATGAAATTATACGATCTTTCTCTTTGCGATATACATCGGATAAGAAGTAGTACCTTTCACTTCCTGATTTGCAGTGATGGTGACATTCTTATCAGTGATCAGATACTCAGCAGTCGTGTTCTCGGCGATCACCGTATCCTGCATGAGAATGCAGTTCTTTACGACAGCGCCCTTTGCGATCTTGACACCACGGAACAGTACACAGTTCTCAACGGTTCCCTCAATGACACAGCCATCCGCAGCCATGATGTTCTTCGCCTGAGCGGTAGCAGTGTAGCGGGTCGGATTGTCGTCACGCACCTTGGTGTAGATGTTGTTTCCTGCAAACAGTGCGTCGGCATTTTCCTGCTTGAGCAGAGCCATGTTCTCGTCAAAATAGCTCTTGATGCTGTTGATGAGAGCTACATAACCGGTGAACTCATAGGCCTTTACAAGGAACTTGTCCAGATTCGGCAGGAGCACATCGCGCTCAAAGTAGATCTTTCCGCGCACGGTGGCATCCTCAACCTGTGTGATCAAAAATTCACGGTCTACCACGTAGATATTCATGGAGTGATTCTGTACACCGACATCCTGTGCATTGATGTGGATCTCGTTCACACGACTGTCCTCATCCAACTGGAGCGTATAGTAGAAATCATCGGTGTCCTTACGGGTATAGCCGGAACGTGTGCTAAGATCAGCCTTATAGTAAAGCATGGTCACATTTGCACCGGATGCTTCATGTTCGGCGATCACTTCATCAAAGCGGATATTGGCAGCAATATTGGCATCGGCAAGAACAACATATTTCTCCTTGGAGCTGCGCAGCAGCGGGAGAATGTTGTAGAGCGCTTCCACACGGCCGCTGTATACCTTAATGCCTCTCTCTGAGAACGGAGGGATGATATTCAGACCTCCGTTTTTGCGGGTCAGATCCCATTCGCGGCCGCTTCCGAGATGATCCATGAGAGAACGGTAGTTCTGTCGCAAAACGATGGAGATATTGTCAATGCCGGAATTTACCATGCTGGAAAGTAAAAAGTCGATCATGCGGTAACGGCTTGCAAAAGGAATGGAAGCCATCAGGCGGTTTGATACCAGTTCCGGCACCAGAGAGTCATAACTGTTGGGAAAAATAATTCCCATTGCATTTGCGTTTGAACTTACCATTCTTCTTCACCGTCCTTTACATTATTTCGTACCATAGCGTTGGGTCCGATCTTGGCACCTCTGCCAATAGATACGTCGGAAGCAATAGTGGCTACACCTTTTTCTTCAGCAGTAGGCATTGCGCCGACGATGGCCTGCTCATTGATGGTGACATTTTCTGCAACGATGCAGTGCTTTACGATAGCGCCGGAGCGGATGGTCGTGCCGCCCATGACAACTGCGTCCTCAACGGTCGCACCTTCCTCTACCGTAACCCCGTCAAAGAGGATGGAGTGCTTGACAGAACCGCTGACCTTGCAGCCGTCTGTGATCATGGAGTTGGTGACCTCTGCGGTTTCACTGATGTGATGACCTGCCATTCCGCTGTTGCGGCTGTAGATCTTCCAATTTTCATCAAAAAGGTCAATGCCGGAATGCTCGGGATCAAGCACTTCCATATTTGCCTCCCACAGGGAGCTGATCGTTCCGACATCCTTCCAGTAGCCATCGAAATGATAAGCATACATTTTGCGTCCGTCGCGCAGCAGGTTCGGAATAATGTTGTTTCCGAAATCATTCTCGGAATTCGGATCTGCATCGTCCTCCAGCAGATATTTCTTCAGGATATCCCAATTAAAGATGTAGATACCCATAGATGCGAGATTGGACTTCGGCTCCTTGGGCTTCTCCTGGAATTCTGTGATGCGGTCGGTCTCGTCTGCCACCATCAGACCGAAGCGGGATGCCTCTTCCCACGGTACCTCCATGACTGCAACGGAAAATTCGGCGTTTTTCTCTTTGTGGAAACGCAGAAAATCGCTGTAGTCCTGCTTACAGATCTGGTCACCGGAAAGGATGATGACATATTTCGGGTTGTAGCGTTCAATAAATGAAATGTTCTGACAGATTGCATTCGCAGTACCCTTATACCAGTCAGAACCGGACGCTTTCTGGTAGGGCGGAAGAACGTGAACACCGCCGTGCAGACGATCCAGATCCCAAGGCTGTCCATTGCCGATGTACTCATTCAGCACCAGAGGCTGATACTGTGTCAGGATGCCGACGGTGTCGATGCCGGAATTCACACAGTTGGACAACGGGAAATCAATGATACGATATTTGCCGCCGAATGGAACGGCAGGTTTTGCAAGCTTCTCGGTTAAAGCGTATAACCGGGAGCCCTGGCCGCCAGCTAAAAGCATGGCAATCATTTCTTTTTCCATATGTACCCCCTAAAATAGATATTTATGTAATTGTAACATACATTTTGTAAAAAAACAGTATAAATATGTAAAAAATAGCTAAAAATGTAATTGTTGATTTTCAGACATACTTTATCAGTTTCTCAAAGGAAAAAACAACTGGGAATACATGGAAAAGAGAGCACAAACAAATGTTCGTAAAAGACAAAAAATTTCTTTACGCGATACAATAAGTTGTGTTATAATCTTCGAAGTAGTACGAGATATAGAAAGGGAGTAAAGATTATGGCAAAGGGCAGTTACGATGCCGGCAGTATAGCGGTGCTGGAGGGACTGGAGGCAGTACGTAAAAGACCGGGGATGTATATCGGAAGCGTATCCAGAAAAGGTCTGAACCATCTGATCTATGAGATCGTTGATAACTCTGTGGACGAGCATTTGGCAGGTTACTGCGATACGATCCGTGTGACACTGGAGGCGGACGGTTCCTGTACGGTGGAGGACAACGGACGTGGTATTCCGGTGGGAATGCATGAAAAAGGTGTTTCTGCAGCGCGGCTGGTCTTTACGACCCTGCATGCCGGAGGCAAATTTGACAATGATGCCTACAAGACCAGTGGCGGTCTGCACGGTGTCGGCTCCTCTGTGGTGAATGCGTTATCCACCTATATGGATGTGGAGATCAGCAGGGAGGGCTTTGTGCACCATGACCGCTATGAGCGGGGCAATCCGGTGATCCCGCTGGAAAACGGGCTTCTCCCGGTGATCGGCAAGACGAGAAAGACCGGGACGAAGATCAACTTTCTTCCCGACCCGGAGATCTTCGAAAAGACCAGATTTAAAGAGGACGATGTCAAGAGCCGTATGCATGAGACGGCATATTTAAATCCGGATTTAACAATCATCTATGAGGACAAACGGGGAGAGACAACCGAACATATCGAATATCATGAGCCAGAGGGGATCACCGGCTTTGTGCGCGATCTGAATAAAAATCTCGAGACGATCCATGATGTGATCTACTTCAAGGGCGAGAGCGATGGCATTGAGGTGGAGGCAGCTTTTCAGTATACGAATGAATTTCACGAAAATATATTAGGATTCTGTAACAACATTTATAATGCGGAGGGCGGTGCACATATCACCGGTTTTAAGACCGTTTTCACGACAGTCATCAACCAGTACGCCAGAGAGCTTGGTATCTTAAAGGAAAAGGATGCCAACTTTACCGGAACCGATGTGCGAAACGGCATGACTGCCGTGATCTCCATCAAGCATCCGGACCCGCGTTTTGAGGGACAGACAAAAACAAAACTGGACAATCAGGATGCTGCCAAGGTGACATCCAAGGTGACCGGCGAGGAGATCCAGCTTTACTTCGACAAAAATCTGGAGACATTAAAGGCGGTGATCGACTGTGCGCTGAAGGCCGCAAAGATTCGTAAGACGGAGGAGCGCGCGAAGACGAATCTTCTGACGAAGCAGAAGTTTTCCTTCGACTCCAACGGAAAGCTTGCAAACTGTGAGTCCAGGGATGCCTCCAAATGTGAGATCTTTATCGTGGAGGGAGATTCCGCTGGCGGTTCCGCGAAGATGGCACGGAACCGCATGTATCAGGCGATCATGCCGATCCGCGGAAAGATCCTGAACGTGGAGAAGGCTTCTATCGACAAGGTGCTGGCAAACGCAGAGATCAAGACGATGATCAATGCATTTGGATGCGGTTTTTCGGAAGGTTATGGCAATGACTTTGATATCAGCAAGCTCCGCTATGACAAGATCATCATCATGGCAGATGCCGACGTGGATGGTGCGCATATATCAACTTTACTTTTAACATTGTTTTATCGCTTTATGCCGGAACTGATCTTTGAGGGACATGTTTATATCGCGATGCCTCCGCTTTACAAGGCAATGCCGAAGAAGGGTGAGGAGGAATATCTGTATGATGATGCGGCATTGGAAAAGTACCGCAAGACCCACACCGGCAGCTTTACGCTGCAGCGCTACAAAGGTCTGGGTGAGATGGATGCCGAGCAGCTTTGGGAGACGACGCTGAATCCGGAGACGCGTATGTTAAAGAAGGTAGAGATTGAGGACGGACGCATGGCCAGTGATGTGACGGCGATGCTCATGGGTACCGATGTGCCGCCGCGCAAGGCCTTTATCTATGAACATGCTAGAGATGCAGAGTTGGATGTATAAATTTAAGGGAGATTGAATAAATGGAATCAGAAGAGAGACTGATACGGACCGAGTATTCGGAGGTAATGCAAAAGTCCTATATCGATTATGCGATGAGTGTCATCGTTGCCCGTGCGCTTCCGGACGTGCGTGACGGATTAAAGCCGGTACAGCGGAGAACGCTCTATGATATGTATGAGCTGGGCATCCGTTACGATAAGCCTTACCGTAAGAGCGCGCGTATCGTGGGTGATACGATGGGTAAATATCATCCCCACGGTGACAGCTCCATCTACGAGGCACTGGTTGTGATGTCGCAGGATTTCAAAAAAGGTCTTCCGCTGGTGGACGGGCATGGAAATTTCGGATCCATCGAGGGCGATGGCGCAGCTGCGATGCGTTATACGGAAGCCAGACTGCACAAGATCACGCAGGAGGCATATCTGGCAGATCTCGACAAGGACGTGGTGGACTTTGTTCCGAATTTTGACGAGACGGAAAAAGAGCCCGAGGTGCTCCCGGTCAAGGTGCCTAATATCCTGATCAACGGCGCGGAGGGTATCGCCGTCGGAATGGCGACTTCGATCCCGCCGCACAATTTCGGTGAAGTGATCGAGGGTGTGAAGGCCTATATGAAGGATCCGGATATCAATACGGAACAGATGATGAAGTACATCAAAGGACCTGATTTCCCCACCGGAGGCATTGTTACCAATCAGGATGAGCTTCTGGGTATTTATTCAACCGGAGTCGGAAAGATCAAGATCCGCGGCAAGGTTGAGATCGAGAAGATGAAGGGCGGCAAGGAGTGTATCGTCGTCACGGAGATCCCCTATACGATGATCGGTGCAGGCATCGGCAAGTTTCTGAATGATGTGTATGCACTGGTGGAGAAAAAGATCACGAATGACATCGTGGATATATCCAACCAGTCCTCAAAGGAGGGCATCCGCATCGTGATCGAGCTGCGCAAGGGTGCCAATGCCGAAAACATATGCAATCTATTATATAAGAAGACAAAGCTGGAAGATACCTTCGGTGTCAATATGCTGGCAGTGGCGGACGGAAAGCCGGAGACTATGGGTCTGGTGCCGATGATCCGCCACCATGTGGAATTCCAGTACGAGCTTGCAACCAGAAAGTATAAGACGCTGCTTACTAAGGAACTGGAAAAGCAGGAGGTTCAGGAAGGTCTGATCAAGGCCTGTGATGTCATTGATCTGATCATTGAGATCCTGCGAGGTAGTAAAAATATCAAGGACGCCAAGGCGTGCCTTATGACCGGGGATACGACAAATATTAAATTTAAACATAAGGAATCAGAAAAAGATGCCAAACAGTTGTGCTTTACGGAACGCCAGGCGACTGCTATTTTGGAGATGCGTCTGTACAAGCTCATCGGTCTGGAAATCGAGGCGCTCTTAAAGGAGCATGACGCAACGCTGAAAAACATCGCTGAGTATGAAAAGATCCTGAGCAGCCGTGCGGCGATGGCAAAGGTGATCATCAAAGAGCTGGACGGTTTTAAAAAGGAGTATGACAGAGTACGGCGCACTGAGATCGACAATGTGGCGGAAGCAGTTGTGGAGGAACCGAAACTGGAGGAGATGGATGTGGTCGTACTGATCGACCGGTTCGGCTATGCGAAGGCAGTAGATGTTCCTACCTATGAGCGAAACAAAGAAGCGGCTGACAGTGAGAGCCGTTATACGATCACATGTAAGAACACGGATAAGATCTGTATTTTTACAAACACCGGAAATATGCATTTGCTGAAGGTGCTGGATCTGCCCTTCGGAAAGTTCCGGGAAAAGGGAAAACCCATTGACAACATGAGCAATTACGACAGCAGCGCGGAGAATTTTATTTATCTGGAAGCAATGGGCAATTTGTTGAATAAAAAATTAATATTTGGAACAAAGACCTCTATGCTGAAGCTGGTAGATGGGGTGGAATTTGAAGTCGGAAAGCGTACAACGGCTGCGACAAAGCTGGCTGAAGGTGATGAGTTACTTTTCGTGAGCCCGGTACAGGCGGGATCCACGATTGTTATGGAGTCTGCAAAGAGCGTGTTCCTTCGCATTTCCATTGATTCCGTGCCGGAGAAGAAAAAAATGGCGATCGGAGTACGCGGTATGCGTCTCAGCACCGGCGATGAGCTGACTGCGATCTATTATCTTGATGCAGATGATACAGGAGCGCAGTTTGGCGGGAAGGACAAGCAGGTTGCACTGAACCGGCTGCACATATGTAACAGAGATACAAAAGGAGTCAAGCGTTAATGAAAAAAATATTGTTTGATCTGGACGGAACATTGATCAATTCACAGGAGGGAATCACAAAGGGCGTGCAATATGCGCTCCGGGAAAATCTGGGCATCGATGAACCGGATCTGGAGTCGCTGCGGTGCTTTATCGGACCGCCGTTGGCACTTATGTTTGATCAGAAATATCATGTTCCGGCGGAGAAGATCGAGCCGACAGTAGCAAAATATCGTGAGTATTATGACTCGATCGGTATGAACCAGTGTGAGTTGTATCCGGGCGTCAAAGAGATGTTGCAGCATCTGCGCGAAAAAGGATATACGATCGGGCTGGCTTCTTCCAAACCTGAGTGCAGCTGTGTACAGATCCTGAAAAACCAGGGAGTAGCAGAGTATTTTGACGATATTGTCGGAGCATCGATGGGACCGGAACGCAGGGAAAAGATTCTTGTTTTAGAGGAAGCATTTCGTCGTATGAACGTCACTGACCGTGCACAGGTCGTACTGATCGGAGACACGAAATATGATGCAGTCGGAGCTGCGAAAGCGGGAATCGATTGTATCGGGGTGACATATGGTTTCGGGACACGCGAGGAATTATACGAGGCAGGAGCAGTAGCTGTATTCGATACGCTGGAGGAAGTGGAGGCATATCTGGATGAACTCGAGGCAAAAGCAGAATTATAATAATAGGAATGATCATAACAATCGGAAAGTTTTGTCTGTGATCTATCCGATATTTGCGTATTTTTTGGTCTGTCAGGCAGTAAATATTCTTGTGGGAATGTTCCCGGTGTCCGCGCAGATCGATGCGGTAAAACGACAGGGAATGGGTTCGCTGGCGGCATTCTTTGTGCTCTATTTCTGTTTTATACGTGGAGAAACCACCGATAGCGGAGAAAAAAAGAAGGTATTCGCAGTACCTGTATCCGGTCATCTGGCAGTCGGTATGCTGATAGCTGTGCTGTTACTTGGCTGTGCAGGCATCGGGATGAACAATCTGATCTCTCTGACAGAATTAAAACAGGCGTCTGACAGCTATCAGACCGTGGAGCAGGCATTTTACTCTTCCAGTCTGGGCTGGGAGATCCTTGCACTGGGACTGATCACACCGGTTGCGGAGGAGTTTTTGTACCGGGACATCGTATTTTCGCGATTGCGGGAGCTGATGGGGCGAGATGGAGCCATCGTCGGTTCTGCCCTTATTTTTGGCTTGATCCATATGAATATCGTCCAGACGGTCTATGCATGTGCGCTGGGGCTGGTGCTTGGTATTTTGGTGGAGTATTATCAGGATGTTCGTGTAGCCATGTGCGGACATATCGCCGCGAATGTTTTGTCCCTGCTGCGGGGTGAAACGGGCTTTCTGGCAGGGTTACAGCCCAGCAGTACATGGTTCCTGCCGGTGACAGGTATCCTGTTGGCTGTGGTTGTTCTGGTTGCAGGAATGTATATCAAAAAATTCAAAAATAGCCGATAAATCGTAAATTTTCCATAAAAAATGCAATATAGCGAGAAAAACAATTCAGACACAATTTGTGAAACGGTTGTTTTTCTCGCTTTATTTTATTAGGTTTTTTCTTCCAAAGGCGCTTGAAATTGTTTCTGAGAGATTGTCTTTCAAGGAAAATTAGGTATAATTTTCAGAAAATACAACCGTATTACAACAAAAAAGAAAACAATCAGACAATTTCTAGAAAACATGGGATGGACGTGAAATGCGTTTTGCGCTATATTAAATGGCAGGAATAAGATCGCTGCAGATCATAATGCAGATCATAATCATGATGAAAGGAAGGAAACAACCGTTCCGGTCACGGTCGGGCGGTTACGGGGAACGCATATGAGAGAACATGTGGTAGATGAGAGTAAACAGCATGCACAGGGACTTTATGATCCGGCGTTTGAGCATGACAACTGCGGTATCGGTGCGGTGGTGGATGTCAAAGGACGAAAAAGCCACGCTACTGTGGAGCAGGCGTTAAAGATCGTAGAAAATCTGAAGCACAGAGCCGGAAAGGATGCAGAGGGAAAGACCGGAGACGGTGTCGGAATCCTGTTACAGGTTTCGCATAAGTTTTTCTCAAAGGCAGTAAAACCGCTCGGTATCGAGCTGGGTGGTGACCGGGATTTCGGTGTGGGAATGTTTTTCTTCCCGCAGGATGAGCTCAAGCGCAATCAGGCAAAAAAGATGTTTGAGGTCATTGTGGCGAAAGAGGGACTGGAGCTTTTGGGCTGGCGTGAAGTGCCGACCCATGCAGATGTGCTGGGCCAAAAAGCGCTGGATTGCATGCCTTACATCATGCAGGCATTCATCAAGCGTCCGGAGCATGTGGCAAAGGGACTGGATTTTGACCGGATGCTCTATATCGTGCGCCGCGTCTTTGAGCAGAGCAGTGAGGTGACCTATGTGGCATCGCTCTCCAGTCGTACGATCGTATACAAGGGAATGTTTCTCGTAGACCAGTTGAGATTATTCTTTGATGATCTGCAGGATCCGGATTATGAGTCTGCCATCGCCATGGTGCATTCACGTTTTAGTACAAACACGAATCCGAGCTGGGAACGCGCGCATCCCAACCGTTTTATTGTCCACAACGGCGAGATCAATACCATCCGCGGCAATGCGGATAAGATGCTTGCTCGGGAGGAGACGATGACTTCCGGAAAGCTGCATGACCAGTTGACAAAAGTGCTGCCGGTCATCAATACGGAAGGATCTGACTCTGCAATGACCGATAACACACTGGAATTTTTAGTCATGAATGGTATGCCTCTGCCGCTGGCAGTCATGATCATGATCCCGGAGCCCTGGGCAAACAATCATCTGATGAGCCAGAAGAAAAAAGATTTTTATCAGTATTACGCGACGATGATGGAGCCGTGGGATGGCCCGGCATCCATCCTGTTTTCCGATGGAGATATGATGGGTGCGGTACTTGATCGCAACGGTCTGCGCCCTTCCAGATATTATGTGCTTGACAATGATCAGTTGATCCTTTCGTCCGAGGTGGGTGTGCTGGATATCGATCCGACACACATTGTTGCGAAAGATCGTCTGCGCCCCGGAAAGATGCTTCTTGTAGACACCGTCAAGGGACGCATCATCGATGATGAGGAGCTGAAGGATTTCTATGCCAGCAGACAGCCTTATGGTGAGTGGCTGGATCGCAATCTGGTCCAACTGAAGGATCTTCGTATACCCAATCAGCGTGTGCCGGAGTACAGTTATGAAGAGCGTCAGCGCATGATGAAGGCCTTTGGCTATTCTTATGAGTCACTGAAAGAAGTGATCCTGCCCATGGCGCAGAACGGTGGCGAATCCACCAGTGCGATGGGTATGGATATTCCGCTTGCCGTGCTGGACGGAAAATATCAGCCGTTGTTCAACTATTTTAAACAGCTGTTTGCACAGGTGACCAATCCGCCCATCGACTCCATCCGTGAGAAGATCGTCACCTCTACGACCACTTATATCGGCGAGGATGGAAACCTCCTTTTGGAGAAGCCTGAAAACTGTCATGTGATCAAGGTCAACAACCCGATCCTGACAAACACGGATCTCATGAAGATCCGGGCTATGAATAAAGAAGGATTCCATGTGGCAGATATTCCGATCACCTATTATAAAAACACCAGTCTGGAAAAGGCCATTGACCGCTTGTTTGTCGAAGCGGATCGCGCATACCGTGACGGTGCGAATATTCTGATCCTTTCCGACCGCGGTGTGGATGAGAACCATGTGGCGATCCCTTCATTGCTTGCAGTCGCAGCGCTGCACGAGCATCTGGTAGTCACGAAAAAGAGAACGGCGCTTGCTATTATCCTGGAGTCCGGCGAGCCCCATGAAGTACATCATTTTGCAACACTGCTGGGTTACGGAGCCTGCGCGGTCAATCCTTATCTGGCACAGGATACGGTGAAGCAGCTGGTGGATGATCATCTGCTTGACAAGGATTACTATGCAGCTATCGAGGATTATAATCATGCAGTTATTGACGGTATCGTAAAGATCGCTGCCAAGATGGGTATCTCTACGATCCAGTCTTATCAGGGATCCAAGATCTTTGAGGCGATCGGAATTGATAAGTCCGTCATTGACAAATATTTTACAAATACAGTCAGCCGTATCGGCGGCATTACGATAAAGGATATCGAGAAGCAGGTCAACTTCCTGCACTCCGAGGCATACGATCCGTTGGGACTGGAGAATGATCTGACACTGGATTCGGTGGGACGTCATTCCATGCGAAGTGGTGCGGATGAGCATCTGTACAATCCGCTGACGATCCATCTGCTGCAGGAGTCTACCAAGCGCGGTGACTATGCAATGTTCAAGGAGTATGAAAAGGCAGTTAACGAGCTGGAGAACCGCAATTACATTCGCGGTATGCTGGATTTCAATTATCCGAAGAAGGGTGTGCCCCTCGAGGAGGTGGAGAGCGTTGATTCCATCGTGACCCGTTTTAAGACCGGCGCCATGAGCTACGGTTCCATCTCGCAGGAGGCACATGAGACGTTGGCGATCGCTATGAACATGATCCACGGAAAATCCAATACCGGTGAGGGCGGAGAGAGCTTAGACCGCTTGAAACCAGGTCCCGACGGATTGAACCGATGCTCAGCGATCAAGCAGGTGGCGAGCGGACGTTTTGGTGTTACAAGTACCTATCTTGTCAGTGCACAGGAGATCCAGATCAAGATGGCACAGGGTGCAAAGCCCGGCGAGGGCGGACATCTGCCCGGTGCAAAGGTGTACCCGTGGATCGCAAAGACGAGACATTCTACACCTGGTGTGTCCTTGATCTCACCGCCGCCTCATCATGATATTTACTCCATCGAGGATCTGGAGCAGCTCATTTATGATCTGAAAAACTCGAATCAGGATGCGCGTATTTCCGTAAAGCTTGTATCTGAGGCAGGCGTCGGAACTGTCGCTGCCGGTGTGGCAAAGGCAGGTGCACAGGTTGTCCTGATCTCAGGCTATGACGGAGGAACCGGCGCGGCACCGAGAAGCTCCATCCACAATGCGGGTCTTCCGTGGGAGCTCGGACTGGCCGAGACACACCAGACATTGATCATGAATGGTCTGCGGGAAAAGGTGCGTGTGGAGACGGATGGTAAGCTGATGAGTGGTCGTGACGTGGCGATCGCAGCAATGCTTGGCGCGGAGGAGTTTGGATTTGCGACAGCTCCCCTTGTGACCATGGGCTGTATCATGATGCGTGTCTGCAATCTGGATACCTGCCCGGCAGGTGTGGCGACTCAGAATCCGGAACTTCGCAAGCGCTTTGCGGGCAAACCGGAATACGTAGTGAATTTCATGCGCTTTATCGCGGAGGATCTGAGAGAGCATATGGCGCGTCTGGGCGTGCGCACTGTCGATGAGTTGGTGGGCAGAAGTGATCTTCTGCGGGTTCGCGACGATCTGAACGAAAAACAGAAAAAATTGGATCTTTCCAATATTTTATACAACCCGTATGTGGGTACGAAAGAGAAGTTCATTTTCAATCCAAAGAAAGTTTATGATTTTGAGCTGGAAAAGACAAAGGATGAGACTGTGCTGTTAAAGCAGTTTAAGAGCGCGCTGGACAGCGGGCAGAAGCGTGTCATTGAGCTGGAGGTTTCCAATACGGATCGTTCCTTTGGTACGATCTTCGGTTCCGAGATCACGAAAAAATTCCAAACGACACTGGAGGATGACACCTTTGTTGTGAAGTGTAAGGGTGCCGGCGGACAGAGTTTCGGTGCATTTATCCCGAAGGGATTGACGCTGGAGCTGGTGGGTGATTCGAACGACTATTTTGGAAAGGGCTTATCCGGAGGAAAGCTGATCGTCTATCCGCCTGCAGGTGTGACCTATAAGAAGGATGAAAATATCATTATCGGTAACGTGGCACTCTACGGTGCTACAAGCGGAAAAGCGTTTATCAACGGTGTTGCAGGCGAGCGTTTCTGTGTCCGCAACTCTGGCGCGGTTGCAGTGGTAGAAGGTGTGGGCGACCATGGCTGTGAGTATATGACCGGCGGACGTGTAGTGGTACTCGGAAAAACCGGAAAAAACTTTGCGGCAGGTATGAGCGGCGGTATTGCTTATGTGCTGGATGAGGACAATGACCTTTACACCAGAACCAATAAGGAGATGGTATTTACAGAGACATTGACGAACAAATATGACGTGCTGGAACTCAAGGAACTCATAAAAGAACATGTGACACTGACCAATTCCGAGAAGGGCAAGGAGATCCTTGATAATTTCGCAGACTATCTGCCGAAGTTCAAGAAGATGATTCCTTATGATTACAACCGGATGATGATGGCGATCGTGCAGATGGAAGAGAAGGGTCTGAGCTCTGAACAGGCACAGATCGAAGCGTTTTATGCAAATGCAAAACATTAAGGAGGGGAACAGGAAATGGGAAAACCGACTGGATTTTTAGACTATGAGAGAAAGACTGCAACTGCGGTCGATCCAAAGGAACGCATCAAAAATTTCCGCGAGTTCCATACACCGCTCTCCCTCGAAGAACAGCAGGAGCAGGGTGCGAGATGTATGTCCTGCGGCGTACCGTTCTGTCAGGCAGGCATGACCATCATGGGCATGACAAGCGGATGCCCGCTGCACAATCTCGTGCCGGAATGGAATGATCTTGTATATCGCGGAAACTGGGAACAGGCATATCACCGACTGAAAAAGACGAACAATTTTCCGGAGTTTACATCCCGTGTCTGCCCGGCACTCTGCGAGGCAGCCTGTACATGCGGTAATTACGGTGACAGTGTGACCACAAAGGAAAATGAGCATGGCATTATTGAGTATGCCTATGCACATGGTTTTGCAGATGCAAAACCGCCCAAGGTGCGCACCGGTAAAAAGGTGGCAGTTATCGGCTCCGGCCCTGCCGGACTGGCTGCGGCGGATCAGTTGAACAAGCGCGGTCATACAGTAACCGTCTACGAGCGCGCAGACCGCGTCGGCGGACTGCTCATGTACGGCATTCCGAATATGAAGCTGGAAAAGAACATTATCGACCGCAAGATAAAGATCATGGAGCAGGAGGGAGTGACCTTCGTTACCGGTGCAGATGTCGGAAAGGATGTAAAGCCGGCGAAGCTGTTAAAGGATTTCGACCGTGTGATCTTAGCGTGCGGCGCGAAAAATCCCAGAGACATCAAGGCGACCGGCAGGGATGCAAAAGGCATCTATTTTGCAGTGGATTTCCTCAGCGGTGTGACAAAGAGCCTGTTGGATTCTGATCTGAAGGATAAAAAATATGTGGATGTGAAAGATAAGCGTGTGGTCATCATCGGCGGCGGAGATACCGGAAATGACTGTGTGGGAACCAGTATCCGTCTGGGGGCTGCCTCCGTGACACAGCTGGAGATGATGCCGAAGGCACCCGATACCCGTGCTGAAGACAATCCGTGGCCGGAGTGGCCCAAGGTGTGCAAGACCGATTACGGCCAGGAGGAGGCCATCGCGGTATTCGGACACGATCCGCGTATCTATCAGACGACCGTCAAGGAGTTTTTGAAGGATAAAAACGGCAATCTGAAAGAGCTTGTAACCGTCCGCTTGGAGAGTGTGAAGGATGAAAAGACCGGACGCATGATGATGCGCGAGGTGGAGGGCAGCGAGAAGAAGATGCCTGCAGACATCGTCCTCATCGCAGCCGGATTCCTCGGCAGTGAGGCATACATCACCAAGGCGTTCGGCGTCAATGTGAATGAACGTACGAATGTGGCGACAGAGGCCGGAAAATATAAGACGAATGTAGACCGCGTCTATACCGCAGGTGACATGCATCGCGGCCAATCGCTCGTTGTCTGGGCGATCCGCGAGGGGCGTGAAGTTGCCCGGGAGGTGGACGAGAGCCTGATGGGATATTCTTACC
>CALZQA010000011.1 GCA_945828315.1 uncultured bacterium
CCTTATCTGGTGCGTCCGATCGAGTATGGCGCAGATATCGTTGTACATTCAGCAACAAAATTTATCGGCGGACATGGAACGACCATCGGCGGTGTCATCATTGACAGCGGTAAATTTGACTGGGAGGCATCCGGAAAGTTTGCTTCTCTCACCGAGCCGAATCCCAGTTATCATGGAATCAGCTTTACAAAGGCAGTCGGTGCGGCTGCATTCGTAACCAAGATCCGTGCGATCCTGCTGCGTGACACCGGTGCAACACTTTCACCTTTCCATGCGTTTCTTTTCCTGCAGGGGCTGGAGACATTATCGCTACGCGTGGAGCGCCATGTAGAGAATGCATTGAAGGTTGTTGATTATCTGAGCAAGCATCCACAGGTTGAGCAGGTACATCATCCGTCTGTGACAGATAATCCTGAGCAACAGGCACTTTACAAGAAGTATTTCCCCAACGGCGGCGGTTCGATCTTTACTTTTGAGATCAAGGGTGATGAGCAGAAGGCAAAGGATTTCATCGACAATCTGGAGCTGTTTTCACTGTTGGCAAATGTGGCAGATGTGAAATCTCTCGTGATCCATCCGGCTTCTACGACACATAGCCAGTGCAGTCCGGAAGAGCTGCTTGATCAGGGAATCAAGCCCAACACGATCCGTCTTTCTATCGGTACCGAGCATATCGACGATATCATTCAGGATCTGGACGAGGCATTCCGTGCAGTTGCGGACTAAGTTTATATATCGAATGATTTCTCCCTTATACTCCCGTCACATTTGCGTGGCGGGAGTTTTTATGAAAGAAATTGTCTGCAGCCAGAGCGTTTTGCGTTATACATAAAAGCTATAACCCACAAGAGAAAAAAAGAATTATACAAGAAACCTCCGGTCTGATATAGTTAATACCAGAAAACGACTAAACCTATTTGATATATAGGAATATGTGGCGGACGGTTACGAAAGTGACCGTGTGCATGAGGATTCAGGAGGTACTTATGGCAAGAGGAATTGATACAAAATGTCTTCATCTGGAGGAGGAAGAAGGGCAGAACATACATTACGGGGCGATCAGCTACCCAATCTATCAGACAGCTACCTATGCGCATCCCGGTGTGGGGCAGAGTACAGGTTATGATTACAGCAGACTGCAGAATCCGACAAGAGAGCAACTGGAAAAGGTGGTGGCATCGCTGGAAAACGGGATCGATGCACTGGCATTTTCCAGCGGTATGGCGGCGATCAGTCTGCTGATGGAGTTGTTTGCACCGGGAGATCATCTGATCGTGGATGCAGATCTATACGGCGGCAGTATCCGGCTTTTCTCCAATGTATCTGCCAAAAACGGGATCTCGTTTTCAAACGTCGAATGTTACAGGGAAAGTGTTGAGAGTTATATCAACGAACACACAAAAGCGATTTATATCGAGACGCCGACCAATCCGATGATGAATGTGACGGATATTGAAGCACTTGCTAAGATTGCAAAGAAGCATGGTCTGTTATTGATCGTTGACAATACGTTTCTCTCACCATATTTCCAGAATCCACTGGATCTGGGAGCCGATATTGTCGTACACAGTGGGACGAAATATCTGGGTGGACATAATGATACACTCGCCGGTTTTCTCGTTACAAACAGGGAGGACATCAGTGAGCGGTTCCGCTTCCTGATCAAGACCACCGGGGCGGGGCTGGCACCCTTTGACAGCTGGCTTATTCTGCGGGGTATCAAGACGCTTGGCATCCGCATGGAGCGGGCACAGAAAAATGCAATTGAAATTGCAAAATGGCTGCAGTGTCAGGAGGCAGTCACCGGGGTTATCTACCCGGGGCTGCCGGAACACCCGGGTTATGAGATCATGAGAAAACAGGCGCGCGGTTTTGGCGCAATGATCACCTTCCGGTTAAAAAGCAAAGAATTTGCGCTGGCGATCCTGGAGAAAGTAAGGATGATCAAATTTGCGGAGAGTCTGGGCGGTGTGGAGACGCTGATCACATATCCCACGACACAGACCCACGCGGATGTTCCGAATGAGATCCGCGAGAAAAACGGAATCACAGAAGAGACGCTTCGCCTGTCTGTCGGGATCGAGGATGTGGAAGACCTGCTGGAGGAGCTGGAAAGCGTCTTTCATGAAAAAACTAATTGACAAGTGCATCCGGAAAGGATATAATGCAATCATATAAAAACATAGAAAGCCTATTTGAAAACTAGGAAAAAGAAAGCGGAGGTAAGGATTATGAGTCAGATTAAAGAGAGCGCATTGGAACTGATCGGAGGAACACCCATCCTGAAAGCGAGCAGATATGCAAAGAAGGCAGGTGCAGACAAAGCAACGATCTTGGCAAAGCTGGAGTACTTAAATCCGGCAGGTTCCGTGAAGGACCGTATTGCACTGGCGATGATCGAGGATGCGGAGAAGAGCGGAGTATTAAAAGAAGGAGCAACCATCATCGAGCCTACCAGCGGTAATACCGGAATCGGTCTGGCAGCAGTAGCGGCAGCAAAGGGCTACCGTGCAATCCTGACACTTCCGGATACGATGAGTGTGGAGCGCAGAAATCTGTTAAAGGCATACGGAGCAGAACTTGTACTTACCGAGGGCGCAAAAGGAATGAAAGGTGCCATCGCAAAAGCAGAGGAACTGAAAAATGAGATCGAGGGAGCGGTGATCTTAGGACAGTTTGTAAATCCCGCGAACCCCGCAGCACATAAGGCAACCACCGGACCGGAGATCTGGGAGCAGACCGACGGAAAGGTTGATATTTTCGTAGCAGGTGTCGGAACCGGCGGAACGATCACCGGTGTCGGTGAATATCTGAAAGAGAAGAACCCGAATGTGAAGATCGTGGCAGTTGAGCCTGCCGGAAGCCCTGTTCTGTCAAAGGGAACTCCGGGTGCACATAAGATTCAGGGTATCGGTGCCGGATTTGTGCCTGACGTTCTCAACACGACCGTGTATGATGAGATCATTACCATCGAGAATACGGATGCGTTTACAGAGGGCAAAGCATTTGCTGTCAGCGAGGGAATCCTGGTAGGTATTTCTTCCGGTGCTGCATTGAAGGCTGCGACGATCCTGGCACAGAGACCGGAAAATGCAGGAAAGACCATTGTGGCATTACTTCCTGATTCCGGTGACAGATATCTGTCTACACCGCTTTTCAATAACGATTAAGAAAGCAATTACGAAAATTGAAAAACCTGCAGTCCGAAATGGCTGCAGGTTTTTTTAAAGAGAATCCGAAAGGAGGATTTTGAAGAAAATGAGAATATCAACAAAAGGACAGAATGCGATCAAGCTCATGCTGGATCTGGCCACCTACAGTGTGGGAGAGCCGGTCAAGCTCAAGGATATTGCGAAAAGACAACATATATCTGAAAAATATCTGGAACAGATCATTGCACTTTTGCACAAGGCAGGACTGGTGAAAAGTGTCCGGGGAGCACATGGGGGCTACGCGCTTTTTTCTTCACCGGATAAATATACGGTAGGGCAGATCCTGCGGGCGGCAGAAGGAAATCTTTCTCCAACGGACTGTGTGGGTGAAAACGGAACGCCCTGTGAAAATAAGAGCACCTGTGTCAGCTTCCGTCTGTGGGAAAAACTGGATACAGCCATCAACGATGTGCTGGAGTCCATTACACTGGGAGATATGCTGGATTGGCAGAACGAGCTGCTGGCAGACCAGTATGTCATCTGATAACGTGACATGAATTTTGAATAAGATCGGTGAGATCGGGGCACAGGAGGCAGCCAAAAAGCCATTGCTTTATTTGTGCTGTAAGTGTACAATATAAAACACCGGAGGATGTGTATGCTGCCGGTGATGTAAGAGCAATGCAGTACAAAGGAGGAAGCAGATGCTATTTGGAAAGAAAAAGGGGAGCAACATGTACACAGAATCGGGCGAAGGACCCGATATTGCGGGAGGAGGGAAAAAGCCGTTCTCTGTGGCAAAGCTTGGAAGGAACATGGTATTTATTCTCTTAGCACTGGTGATCGTCTATCTTTTGGGTGGCAGTATATACACATTGCGCGAGAATGAGTATGCGGTCGTTACAACGTTTGGTGTGCCGGCCGTGGTCGGGGAACCGGGCATGCATTTGAAGATACCGTTCGTGCAGGAGATGACACGTGTGCCGAAGACGATCAATGGATTTTCCATCGGCTATGACAAGGAGACAAATGAATCCATTGATGCGGAATCGTTTATGATCACCCGTGATTATAACTTTGTCAATGTGGATTTTTACGCGGAGTACCGTGTGACGGATCCGGTGAAATATATGTATCATTCCGAGGATCCCGTGGCGATCTTAAAAATGCTCACACAAAGCTATATCCGTGATACGATCGGCCTCTATGATGTGGACAGCGTGATCACCACCGGAAAAAATGAGATCCAGGCATCCATCAAGGAGAAGATCATGACCCGTCTGGATCAGGAAGATCTGGGTATCCAGTTGGTGAACATCACGATCCAGGATGCGGAACCGCCGACCGCGGAGGTCATCGATGCATTTAAGAATGTCGAGAATGCAAAGCAGGGTAAGGAGACATCCATTAATAAGGCAAATCAGAAGCGCAATGAGGATATTCCCGCAGCGCGCGCAAAGGTGGATGAGACGTTAAAGACTGCAAATGCAAAGGCGGAGGAACGCGTCAATGAGGCAAAAGGTCAGGTGGCACGTCTCAACGAGTTATATTCCGAGTATAAGAAATACCCGCTCATCACCAAACAGCGGATGTTCTTTGAGACGATGGAGGACATTCTGCCTGATATGAAAGTGATCATCACAAAGAGCGACGGAAGCACCCAGACGATGCTTCCGCTGGAGAGTTTCGCAAATGTTGATCTGGGAGCGTCTAATGCAGAGCAGAACGAGGCAGGAGGTGCGACAAATGAAGAAAACTAGTGGAAAGAAATGGATACTGGCTGTCCTCGTCGTGGCGTTGATCGTGCTTGGCGGTTCTTGCATGGTGGTAACGTATCCGAATGAGTATGCAGTTGTTAAACAGTTTGGAAAGATTGTTTCAGTGAAAGAGAATGCGGGGCTGAGTGTGAAGGTTCCATTTATCCAGCATGTGGAAAAGATAGAGAAGGAAGTGCTGCTCTATGATCTGGCGGTGAGCGATGTCATGACAAAGGATAAGAAATCCATGATCGCTGATTGCTTTGTACTCTGGGAGATCAACGATCCGATCAAGTATACACAGACACTGAGTGCCCAGAAGAGCAATGCGGAATACCGTATAAATACGATCGTTTACAACAGTCTGAAAAATGTGATCAGCTCGCTTTCACAGGAAGAAGTCATCAGCGGTCGTGATGGTGAACTTGCGGCTTCCATAAAAAATAACATTGGTGACACGTTAAACCAGTATGGCATCACGCTGCTGGCCGTGGAGACGAAATCGCTGGATCTGCCGGATGAGAACAAGGCGGCTGTTTACGAGCGAATGATCTCCGAGCGAAATAACATCGCTGCCACCTACAAGGCGGAAGGTGAGGAGGAAGCAAAGGAGATTTCCAACAACACTAAGGCAGAGATCACGATCATGCAGTCTGAGGCGGATGCACAGGCGGAGGAGATCGTTGCAAAAGGTGAGGCAGAGTACATGCGTATTCTGAGTGATGCGTATAATAACGAGGAAAAAGCAGATTTCTATCTGTTTTTGCGTTCGCTGGATGCGGCAAAGGCGACGATGAAGGGCGATAACAAGACGCTGATCATCGACGAGACTTCACCGCTGGCGGATATTTTTTATGGGAGATAGATATGTCGAATGAGGTAATCGGACAGATCCTTACGGAGGTCAGAAAAATGGTCTCTGGAAAGGATGCCTGTATTGAAAAAGCTTTCGCGGCGATGCTGGCGGGAGGACATATATTGATCGAGGATGTGCCCGGCGTGGGAAAAACCACGCTGGCACTTGCTTTTTCCGCGGCAATGTCACTGAACAATCACAGAATGCAGTTTACACCGGATGTATTGCCTGCGGATATTCTCGGCTTTACGATGTATGACAAGGAAAAAGGAGAATTTCTTTACCGGGAGGGAGCTATCATGTGCAACCTCTTTTTGGCTGACGAGATCAACCGTACTTCTCCAAAGACGCAGTCTGCTCTTTTGGAGGTCATGGAGGAGCATCGTGTGACGGTGGACGGCATCGGACATGAAGTTCCGGAGCCCTTTTTGGTCATTGCGACGGAAAACCCCAAGGGAAGTGCCGGAACGCAGCTTTTACCCGAATCACAGCTGGACCGTTTTATGATCTGCATGAGCATGGGATATCCGGATTTTGACAGTGAGGTGCTGATCGCCCAGGGAAAGAGTAATCGTAATAGCGCAGAGCAGATCCGGCCGGTTATCGATGCGCAGGGGCTGGTGGCACTGCAGAGTGAGGCAGATGATGTCTATGTGCACGAGAGTATTTATGAATATGTCACGAAACTTGTTGCTGCTACGCGGGAAAATGACTATATTGATCTGGGTGTCAGTCCCAGAGGTACCATTGCCTGCGTGCGAATGGCAAAGGCATGGGCATTTGTGCACGGCAGGGATTATGTGCTGCCGGAGGATGTGACAGACATCTTTTTGGATGTGACAGCACACCGTATCGTGCTGAATACAAAGGCGCGGGTGGCGAAGCTTACGTCGGCACAGGTGCTGGATGAGATCATGGAAAAGATTTCGGGACCGACATCCTTTATCCCGTCAGAGACCCACAGGAGAAACAGACAATGATTCATTTGATCATGGCAGTTTTGCTGACAGTGCTTTTGTTATATGTAGCTGCCCTCTATGAGAGCACGGCGCTTGTATTTCTGGCGTTTCTTCTTGCCGGGCTCGTGCTGGGAGCGCTGATCCTGCTGATCTGGCGGATGGCAGCGCTGGAGATCGATTTCGCGATACCGATGGCGCTTGCGGAGAATGGCCGTCCGGTCAGTGTGCGTTTTTCTATGTGCGCAAAGCGGAGACTTCTCGGCAAGACCCGGCTTCGCGTCAGAGTAGACGGGCGCCAGCTGCCGGGAAAGCGGGTGAAGCGCACGTGGATCTGGCTGAGCGCGTCGTCTTTTGGAGAGGAGACGGTGCGGAAAGAGGTAACAATGTACTGTGCAGGAGGCTATGAGTATCGTCTGCGCCGTGTGCGCGTCTATGACTGGACCGGCTGGTTTTATCTGACAAAGCGTCTGAACCAGTCTGCGACGACACAGCTCTTACCAAAGGTTCAGGAACTGCCGCTACAACTGTCAGGCACAGTGCAGGATTTTTTCGGAGATGCAGAGGTCTATGATGATCTGCGGGGCGGAACCGATAATTCGGAAGTGTTTCAGATCCGGGAGTATATGCCCGGTGACAGGCTGCAGAATATTCATTGGAAGCTGTCGGCAAAAGCAGATGATCTGATGGTGAGAGAGCATAGTCTGCCAAAGGGATGTCCGGTTGTCTTGCTGCTTGGCACAAAGGGGATCGGCAGACAGAAACCTATACAGAGGGACCGTTTTTTGCAGATTGCGGCATCGGTTTCCTTTGCCCTGGTGGATGCAGGATGTCCGCATATCGTGAGCTGGTATGATGATTCGCAGAGTACACCGGTGCGCATGCGCGTAGACGATGAAGAAGGTTTTTATGAGTGGCAGCTTTTGTATCTTTTGGCACAGACAAGGCGTGAGGACGTTGATGTGGAGGCATGCTATAAAGAAAAATATCGCAGCGAGGCATGTCTGCACCTGCTGCGTGTGGAGCCGCAGCTGGAACTGTATCTGGATGGAAAGCTATGGCATTCATTTGCAAAAAAGGGCAGTTTGAAGGATGAAATGGGAACATTACAGTTATACTTATAGACAAAGACAGCTGAAAAGGAGCTGGTATGATTGCCTGCTTCTTTTTTGTGGTACACTTTTTTGCCTGGCAAGCGCATATTGGCAGATGTGTGAAATACTTGAGGGCATGCATGGTCTGGCACGCCCGGAGCATGTGCTGACATATGTACTCCTTGCGGCGGCGATGCTGTCCCTCTGTTACGGTAGCGGTCTGCTTCGGCGTGTGTGGGTGCGGCTGTTACCGATTTTGCCGATAGTGGCCGTTTCTTTGCGCTATTATCTGAAACATCGTATTCAGACGGAGGACGGTATTCTATATATTTTACGTATGTATGTGACAGAGATCTGCAGATACTATCATCGTTCCCTTCTGTTCCCGGTGGGGGTGGAGGAGGAGGCACCGGCGGCGCTGCTGTTCTGGGGACTGGTTTTCTTCCTCGGGATATTTGTGCTGGCGGCAGTCGTGCAGCGGATGGAGCTGATGATTGTTTTGCCGCTTGCGATGCTCATTGCCGGGATTGCAGTGGGGAAAACACCGGGATGGCAGAGCATGCTGCTTCTGTTTGCCGGTGTGATCGTGCTGCGTATGTATCAGGTGCCCCTCGGGGAGCGGCTGTCTGTGCGTGCGGCTCAGCTGGCGTGTTTGCTGTGTGTGTGCATACTGACAGGAGCGGTATGCGGACGACTGGCAGATGATGTGGTGGCGAAGCATGATGAGATGATGGACCGTCAGCTGGCACTGGAGGACGCGGTTTTGGCTCTGCCGGTGTGGGATCTGTTTACGCAGGACGGGACAGTGACCAACGATGCGCCCCGTGGCAGCGGAAAAGAGATCCTCTCCATCTCACTGTCAGATACCCCAACGGAAAATGTGTATCTGAAGACTTATGCAGCAGATCATTATGAAGACGGCAGGTGGAGCATACGTGCAGACGGATTTGCACAGGCGGCATCAGCGCAGGGAATGACCGTGCAGGAGGCGGGGGAAAAAATATGGAATCTCTCCCGGGAGGGAGGTGCACACATATTGGAACCCGAGGATGGAAGAGACGTGATCGGAAATGTTGCAATGGCTTTGCCAAAGGAGTACGATTACACGATCACCTGTCGCAATTTCGGAAAAACAGCGCCGCTGCCCTATGTGAGCAGACTGCCGGAGGAGTTGACATCAGATGGTGACACGGCAGCGGAAAAGCCGTGGACAAAACGGAATTACAGTGGCAGTCTGGTGATGGGAGGTCGTAAGACGGATCCTCTGACTGATTATCTTGGGACTTATTATATGACGGATGCCTGGTCTGCACAGTCGATCAGTCTGAACGCACTGGAAGAAAAGGAGGATACGGAAAGTCAGGATACGTGGTATTCGGATCTTGTGTGGGAACAGTGCCGGGACGCGACGATCTGTGCGCCTGTTCAGCAGTGGCTGGATCGTTATCTGGCACAGATCGGTTGGGAGAGTACCGGTGATTTTCGGGCATACTTTTCCTATTGGCAGGAGCAGTCCAACAGGTCCATGAAGAATGCGCTGCGGTTGTCCTATGCAGCTATGGTTCAGGCGTTTTTGCAGTATTTCGGCACTTACAGTCGCAGCCTTGACACGCTGCCTGCGGGCACAGATCCCATCGACTATTTTTTGAACACTTCCGGAGAGGGCTACTGTGTACATTTTGCGTCGGCAGCGACGTTGATGCTGCAGACCATGGGCATTCCGGCTCGCTATGCCAGCGGCTATGTTGTGTTTCCGAAAGATTTTGAAAAATCAGAGAACGGTTACACGGCAGTTGTGACCGATGTGCAGGCCCATGCATGGGCGGAAGTGTATTTAGACGGGTTCGGCTGGGTACCCTGTGAAGTGACGCCTGGTTTTTCCGGTGCGGATGCATCCGGCGGACAGACAGCGGGCTCAGACAAGGAAACAGATAAAAAACGACAGCCGAAAACGGATACAGAGAAATCGGATGCGGATGAGGAGGAAGAAACGGAGTTCACGCTTGACGAAAAGAGCGATATGAAGGAAAATGATGAGGAGAAAAAGTGGAATGATGCCTCTGAAGGACTGCTTGACACAAACGTGTTTGGCAGAACGATCCTCTGGTGGCTGTATGCATTGATCGGAGTGCTTGCCCTATATTTTGCGGTCTGTCTGCTGGCAGACAGCATTCGCATGTATCGCAGGAAACAGGAGCAGCGCATCCGGCAGGAGATCGCGGATGGGCATTATCGGGAAGCAATCCTTCAGATCAACCGGCGTATGTACCGGATGCTTTCTGTAAGAGAGCTTCTGATTGGCAGGAGGATCCGGGATGACCGGTGTTACAGGCGTGCTTTACGATGGTTTTCTGCCTTCCGCGAAGCAGCGGTGGATGTGGATCAGTATATGGTGCTGGTCAGACAGGCATATTTTTCTGATGATGAGATGCGTGCGGAAGATGCATGGACGGTTTATAAAATCTACCAAAGATGCAGAATGGAACGAAAGGAACGGTTAACGAAAGCAAATGGAACTGATATTTTTAGAATTGACATATGAGACACAGGAATGGGTGACAAAAAAGCTAAAGGAGGATGGCAGGGCGCTCTGTGAATATACATTTGCCTCCAATTATGCATGGAGTCCTTATTTTAAATTGCGCCTTGCAAGGCTGGGAGAGAGTGGGATCTTCCGCTATATGGGGGAAACACACGATCTGTACAGTTTTCCCTTCGGAGGCAGTGAGGGGGATAAGCGTGCATTGCTTGATCAGGTCATGGAGTTGTGTGAAAAAGAGGGAGAGCCGCTGGAGCTTTCGCCGCTGGCGCGGGAGGACCATGACTGTCTGCGGCGCTGGTATCCGGGACAGTTTCTCATGGCAGCAAACCGGGATATGAGCGATTATATCTACGAGCGGGAAAAACTGGTGAAGCTGCCGGGAAAAAAGTATCACGGAAAGCGCAATCATATTGCCCGCTTTATGGATGCGGATGACTGGAATTACGAGGCAATCACGGATGAGAACCGTGCGGACGCGAAAGCAATGATGGAGGAGTGGAAAAGTCGTCGTGCGGATGCGTGGAATGTGGAGCTGGAGCAGGAATTCGGAGCCATGACGACGGCGCTTTTAGAGATGGAGCGTCTCGGGCTCGTCGGAGGGCTTTTGCGCAAGGCAGGGCGCGTGGTAGCACTTGCTATGGGAGAACCGCTGAATGAGGATACCTTTGTCGTGCATTATGAAAAGGCATTTGCGGATGTGCAGGGTGCTTATCCGATGATCAACCAGCAGTTTGCGGAGCATGCGGCGGAGGGTTTTACCTATATTGACCGCGAGGAGGACACCGGAGATCCGGGGCTTCGCAAAGCAAAGCTGTCTTACCAGCCCTGCAGACTGGAGGAAAAATATACTGCCATTAAAAGCGAGGTCGTCTTTGCGCACATCGATGATGCACAGACGGCAGAAGATGTGTGCACGCTTTGGAAAACCTGTTTTGATGACGGGGATTTTTCAGAATTTTATCTGAAGGAGCGCGCGACAGTAGACAATATGCTAGTGATCTATCGGGACGGAAAGCCGGTGTCAATGGCAAGCTTCCTTCCGGCGGTATACCACACGGAAAAGGGCGCCATACCGGTGCGCTATGTGTATGCGGTAGCAACGCTTCCGGAGTATCGCAGACAGGGACTGGCAAAAAAGATCCTTACCTGCGGCAGTGAGCTGTGGGATGAGCCGTTGGTGCTCTGTCCGGCAGACGAGCATTTGTATCGCTATTACGGAAAAATGGGGTTTGTGTGTGCCTTCCGCAGTGAGAATGTCGGAGTAAGACTTATTCCTGCAAAAACCTGCTGCTGGAATTTCCATCTGGAACAGGCAGAGCCGGAAACATATGCTGCTGTGCGTGAACAGTATCTGTCCGAACATAAGCATGCGTACCTGAGCTGGGATGCGCCGGCGATCTCTTTTGCATTTGCCGCAAATGAGAGGGAAGGTGGCCGGAACCTGTTTTTTGTGCCGGAGTCGGTACCGGAGAAAAAAGAACTTCTCATGTATACGACGGAAGGGCAGGAGCTTGTGATCATTGAAACGACACTGCCGGAGGAAGTGTTATCCCGGCTGTTGCCGGAACTTCTGGCAGAAACCGGAACAAGGAGTGTCCGCTATGAGATTCCCGGCGGCATGATCCTTCTGCCGGAGCGGTTGACCGGATTTGAAGTGTCCACAGACGGGTATCTGAATCTGACCCTGAGCTAAAAAAAGTCCCGGCTCAAAAGATGTTTGAACCGGGATGGATTGCTTAGGAAATTGCTTCTACCTTTTGCACTTTTATCATATTTGTTGTACCGGAATGACCGAGGGGCACACCGGAGGTGATGACTACGATATCATCCTCTGTGACGTGTCCCTTTTTCTGCGCGCATTCGACTGCGTGATTGAACAGATCGAGCACGTGATGACGTTCTTCCATGACGATTGGTGTCACACCCCAGGAGAGATTCAGCTGTCTTGCTACCCGGGCGCTTGTCGTGCAGGCGATAATGTCTGACTGTGGGCGGTAACGGGAGATCATGCGCGCCGCATAACCGGATTTTGTGACGGTCAGGATGGCACGGGCGCCCAGATCCAGTGCCGTCGTGCAGGTCGCGTGACAGATGGCATCGGTAATGTCCGGGTTTTCATCTCTGGTGATGGCGAAAAAGCGTTTGCGGTAGTCGATATCTGCCTCCGTTCGTTCTGCGATACGTGCCATTGCCTGCAGCGATTCCACAGGATAAGCACCTGCAGCAGTCTCGCCGGAGAGCATGATCGCACTTGTGCCGTCGTAGATCGCATTTGCCACGTCTGTGACCTCTGCACGGGTCGGGCGGGGATTCTTCATCATGGAGTCCAGCATCTGTGTCGCTGTGATGACCTGCTTGCCGGCGGCGTATACTTTTTTGATGATCATTTTCTGGATGATCGGTACTTCTTCCATTGGGATCTCAACGCCCATATCGCCGCGGGCGATCATGATGCCGTCTGATACCTCAATGATCTCGTCAATATTTTTGACTCCCTCATCGTTTTCTATTTTTGCGATAATGGAGATCCCTTCACCGCCGTTCTGTGCCAGAAGATGGCGGATCTGCAGCACATCTTCTTTTGTGCGGACGAAGGATGCTGCGATGATGTCCACATCCTGATCGATACCAAAGAGAATGTCTTCCCGGTCTTTTTCACTCATGTAGGGAAGTGAGAGATGGACGCCGGGAACATTGATGCCTTTGTGGTTGCTGAGTGCACCATCGTTGTGTACTTCACAGACAATATCCGTTCCCACAATGGCAGTGACTTCCATTGAGATCAGACCGTCATCTAACAGGACGATCGTTCCCACAGAAACATCCTGATACAGTTCCTCACAGGTGATGCCCACAGAAGACTCATCCCCAGGTTCATCGCTGGTGGTGAGAGTGAAGGTTTGTCCGCGCGTCAGCTGCACCTTTCCGTTTTTAAAATTTTTCAGCCGGATCTCAGGCCCTTTCGTATCTAAAAGAATGGCGACCGGAAGATCCTTTTCACTGCGGATCTTTTTGATGGTATCCATCCGTTTTTTCTGTTCTGCATGGTCTCCATGGGAAAAATTAAAACGTGCCACATTCATGCCGTTATCAACAAGTGCTTCCAGTACACCCGGCACCTCGGTAGCCGGTCCCATGGTACAAATGATCTTTGTTTTCCTCATATGATCGTTTACCTCCGAATAAATTCATTCATTTTGCACAATCTTATTATAGGATATGAAAAATTATTTTCAATATTTAAGGAGTATAAAATTATGAATCAGGTGGAAAAGTCAGTGGTCAACCAGCGGAAGATCGCCATCATCGGATGTGGATTTGTCGGGGCATCCTGTGCCTTTGCGCTCATGCAGAGCGGGATGTTTTCGGAAATGGTGCTGATTGACGTGGATAAAAGCCGTGCGGAGGGAGAGGCGATGGATATCAGCCATGGGACGCCTTTTGCAAAACCGGCAAAAATCTATGCGGGTGACTATGATGATATCAGTGATGCAGCGATCATCGTGATCACTGCTGGGGCAAATCAGAAGCCGGATGAGACGAGGCTTGACCTCGTCCACAAAAATGTAAAGATCTTTCAGTCCATTATTCCTCAGATCAAGGCACATGACTGTCGCGGTATTCTGCTGGTAGTGTCAAATCCGGTGGACATTCTTACCTATGTGGCGGCCAGATTGTCCGGCTTTACGGAAAATCGTGTGATCGGTTCCGGTACGGTACTGGACACTGCGCGCCTGAAACGGGCAGTGTCGGAGCACCTGACGGTGGACAGCCGAAGTGTCCATGCGTTTATCATTGGAGAGCATGGCGACAGCGAGATCGCGGCCTGGTCCGGCGCGAATATCTCCGGTATTCCGCTCAGTGATTTCTGTGAGCTGCGCGGACATTATGAGCATGAAAAAAATACGGCACGCATTGCTGAGCAGGTGAAAAACAGTGCCTATGAGATCATTGAAAAAAAGCAGGCAACTTATTACGGGATCGCGATGTCAGTGAAGCGCATCTGTGAGGTGATCCTGCGGGATGAGAAATCCATCCTTCCCGTGTCATCTATGATGTACGGAGAGTACGGCATCTCTGATGTGGCGCTGTCCATGCCGGCAATCGTGGGAAAAAACGGCGTGGAGACAAAAGTGCCGATCCCGCTTTCAAAGGAAGAACTGGACCGACTGCAGCAGTCCGCGTCCATGCTCCGGGATGTGTTGGATGAGGCCGGAATGTGAGTATGGAAAAAACATGTAAAGCAGTGCTGAAATGGCACTGCTTTTATTTTATTACACTTTTTTTGAAATTAGCGGTTGACAAACATTTCCAAGAGCACTATACTACCAAATAGTTTGATTATCAAATGATTTGATTATCAAAATATTTGAAATTCAAACTACTTGATGTAGTAATGAAAACGATGAATGAAAAAAGAAAGCGAGGACAAAAAGATGTTAGAGAAATTACAGGAGATCATTGCAGAGCAGTTAGGTATCGAGGCAGCAGAGGTAAAGGCAGAGTCCAATTTCAAGGATGATTTAAATGCAGACTCTCTGGATCTGTTTGAGATGATCATGGCAATGGAAGAGGAGTTCGGCGTAGAGATCCCTTCCGATGATCTGGATCAGATCGCAACTGTTCAGGATGTAATGGATTACTTAAAGAATAAGGGTGTGGAAGAATAAATGGCAGAGTTGATCAATCAGATGCTGGGGATCCGGTATCCGATCATTCAGGGAGGCATGGCCTGGGTAGCTACCTGGGAACTGGCCAGTGCCGTATCAAATGCCGGTGGACTTGGGATCATCGGTGTGGGCGGCGCAGATGTGAACTGGGTTGCAGAGCAGATCCGGCAGATGAAAAAACATACAGACAAGCCCTTCGGTGTCAATCTGATGCTGATGAATCCGCAGGCGGACGAGATTGCGGAGCTTCTTGCAAAAGAGAAGATCCCGGTGATCACCACCGGAGCAGGAAATCCCGGTAAATACATGGAAAGCTGGAAAGCGGCAGGTGCGAAGGTGATCCCGGTCATTGCCAGTGTTGCACTGGCACGCCTGATGGAGCGTGGCGGCGCAGACGCGGTGATCGCAGAGGGTACGGAATCCGGCGGACATATCGGTGCTGCGACAACGATGACACTGGTTCCGCAGGTTGTGGATGCGGTGAATATTCCTGTCATTGCGGCCGGCGGCATCGCGGATGCCAGAGGCTTTGCGGCAGCTCTCATGCTGGGCGCCAGCGGTGTGCAGATGGGTACACGTTTTGTGACGGCAAAGGAATCCATCGTACATGAGAACTATAAAGATAAGATCATCAAAGCGAAGGATATTGACTCCGAGGTGACAGGACGCAGCACCGGACATCCGATCCGCGTTCTGCGCAACAAGATGACCCGGGAATATCTGCGCATGGAGAAAGAGGGCGCGACCCTGGAAGAACTGGAAAAGATGACACTCGGTGCACTGCGCAAAGCAGTCGTTGACGGCGATGTCATGACCGGAAGTGTGATGGCAGGACAGATCGCAGGACTTGTGAAGAGTGAGGATACCTGTGCACAGATCATTGAAGAGATCATGACAGGTGCAGAGAAGCTGTTGAACAGGACATTTTAATAAAGTAGGCGTTCCGGATGCATAGTTTCCTTCGGAGCGCCCGGTATAGGAGTGTAGAGCGCATATGAGCAAGAGAGTATTTATGTTCCCAGGACAGGGATCACAGTATATCGGAATGGGAAAGGATTTCTATGAAGCCTTCCCGGAAGCAAAAGAAGTCTTTGAGCTGGCAGGCGAGGCCGCAAAGCTGGATGTGGCAAAGCTCTGCTTTGAGGAAGAGGATAAGATCAACCAGACAGAGTACACACAGATCGCAATGCTCACCACGGAGGCTGCGATCCTGAAGGTATTGCAGCAGCAGGGTGTGACCGCGGATGCGGCAGCAGGCTTAAGTCTTGGCGAGTATGCTGCGATCCTGGCAGCAGAGGTGATGGAGCCGAAGGATGTGTTTGCATTGATCCGCAAGCGGGGACAGTATATGCAGAACGCAGTGCCTACCGGCGGTGCAATGGCAGCTGTGCTCGGACTGGATGCAGCGACCATCGAGAAAGTGTGTGAGGATACGTTCGGTGAAGTATTTGTGGCAAACTATAACTGCCCCGGACAGATCGTTATTACCGGAGAGCAGAGTGCTGTAGACCGTGCTTCAGAGAGCTTAAAGGAAGCGGGCGCGAAACGTGTCGTACCGCTGAAGGTCAGCGGACCGTTCCATTCCCCACTGCTTCAGGAGGCGGGACAGAAGCTTGCCGTAGCGCTCGAAAAGGTGCAGATCAGTGAGCCGAAGATCGGTTATCTCTCCAATGTGACAGCTGACTATGTGACCGATCCGGAAAAGATCCGTTCACTGCTTCCTTTACAGGTATGTCATTCCGTGTGCTGGCAGCAGACGGTGGAGCGTCTGATCGCTGACGGTGCCGATGAATTTGTGGAGATCGGACCGGGAAAAACACTGAGCGGATTTTTGCGTAAGATCAACCGCGAGATCAAATGCTCAAACATCGATAAAGTGGAGGATCTGAAGAAGTATGTTGGATAAAAAGGTAGCCCTTGTGACCGGAGCCTCCAGAGGCATCGGCGCTAGCGTAGCGAAAAAGCTGGCAAATAATGGCAATTTTGTGATCGTGAATTATAACGGCTCCAAAGAGCGTGCAGAGCGCGTAGTTGATGAGATCAAAGCCGCTGGCGGCGGGGCGGCTGCAGTACAGTGCGATGTCAGTGATTTTGAGGCTTGCGGTGCCTTTATCACGGAGCTGATAAAGACTTACGGTCGTTTGGATATTCTCGTAAATAATGCGGGGATCACGAAGGATGGTCTTCTCATGAAAATGAGTGAATCAGATTTTGATGCCGTGATCAACACAAATCTGAAAGGTGCATTCAACACAATCCGCCATGCAAGCAGACAATTTTTGAAGCAGCGCAGCGGACGCATCATCAATATCTCTTCCGTGTCCGGACTGCTGGGAAATGCAGGACAGGCAAATTATGCAGCGAGCAAAGCGGGCGTGATCGGTCTGACAAGGAGTGTGGCGAGAGAACTTGCATCCAGACAGATCACGGTCAACGCGGTGGCACCCGGTTTTGTCGGCACAGAGATGATCGAAGCGATGACAGACAGTGCGAAGGAGTCCATGACGGGCATGATCCCCTTCGGACGAATCGGTGAGCCGGAGGAGATCGCAGAGACAGTGGCATTTCTGGCTTCGGACGGGGCGCGTTATATCACAGGACAGGTCATTGCTGTGGACGGCGGCATGAGTATTGGCTGCTAGCGTGCCTGGCGGCTGTGAGAACATGATTCAGAGAGGAATAGAGAGAATGAGACGAGTTGTAGTGACCGGTATGGGAGCCATTACTCCCATCGGATTAAATGTAGATAGTTTTTGGAGTGCAATAAAGAATAAAGAGATCGGTTTCGCACCGATCACACACTTTGATGCCAGTGAGTACAAGAGTCATATTGCTGCAGAGGTCAAGGGCTTTGTCGGCAAGGATTACATGGATTTCAAGGCTGCAAAGCGCATGGAGCTGTTTTCACAGTATGCAGTTGCAGCTTCCAAGGAAGCACTGGAGGACAGTGGTCTGGATATGGAGAAAGAAGATCCCTATATGGTAGGAACTGCGATCGGAAGCGGTATCGGAAGCCTTCAGGCGATGGAGCGTGAGCATAAAAAGCTTCTGGAAAAAGGACCCTCGAGAGTCAACCCGCTGCTGGTGCCGATGATGATCTGCAACATGGCAGCCGGAAATGTGGCGATCCAGTTTGGATTAAAGGGAAAGAGCATTAACGTGGTGACTGCCTGTGCAACAGGAACGAACAGTATCGGAGAGGCATTCCGTACCATCCAGTACGGGGATGCTGATGTGATGTTGGCAGGCGGAACCGAGGGCAGTGTGACTCCCATCGGAATCTCAGGCTTTAACGCGTTGACTGCACTTTCAGAGGTGGATGATCCCACAAAGTGTTCCCTTCCTTTTGACAAAAACCGCAGCGGTTTTGTCATGGGCGAGGGCGCAGGTGTACTTGTTTTAGAGGAGTTAGAGCATGCGAAAGCGCGCGGCGCGCATATTTATGCTGAACTTGTTGGTTACGGCTGCTCTTCGGATGCATATCATATTACTTCTCCGGCAGAGGACGGCGCAGGCGCAGCACGCGCGATGGAAAATGCAATTAAGGATGCCGGTATCAAACCGGAGGATGTAACCTATATTAACGCACACGGAACCGCAACACATCACAATGATCTGTTTGAGACCCGTGCGATCAAGCTCGTTTTCGGCGACCATGCAAAGGATCTGAAGATCAATTCCACAAAATCCATGATCGGACATTTGCTGGGTGCAGCCGGTGCGGTTGAAGCCATCGCTTGTGTGAAGCAGATCGAGGAAGGCTATATCCATGCGACAGTCGGCTATGAGACTCCGGATGAGGAACTGGATCTGAACTACTGCAAGCAGGACTATACCGAAGAAGTTCCCTATGCACTGAGCAATTCTCTGGGCTTTGGCGGACACAACGGCAGCCTGCTGTTCAAGAGATGGGAGGCGTAAGCGATGTCTTTACTTTCCACCAAAGAGATCATGGAGATCATTCCCCACAGACAGCCGATGTTGTTGATCGATACGGTAGAGGAAATGGAAGTCGGTGTGCGTGCGGTGGCAAAAAAATGTGTCAGCTACAACGAACCTTATTTTGCAGGACACTTTCCTGGAGAACCGGTCATGCCCGGTGCACTGATCGTGGAGGCTCTGGCACAGACCGGCGCTGTCGCGATCTTATCAAAGGAAGAAAACAAAGGAAAAACTGCATATTTTGCCGGTATCAACAGTGCAAAATTCAAGAAAAAAGTGCTTCCCGGTGACGTGCTCATTCTGGAGACCGAGATCATTAAGGAAAAAGGTCCCATCGGCGTAGGCAGCGGGAAAGCATATGTGGATGGAAAATTAGTTTGTCAGGCAGAGCTTACCTTTGCCATTGGTTGATCGTGAGGTGTAAAAATGGCCGCGTTATTTAAAAAGAAAAAAGATATTGTTTTGAGCAAACAGCCGAAAGAGGATATGCTCACTTGCCCCAGCTGTGGGGAGGAAGTAGTCAAATCGGTTGTCATCAAAAAGAAATATATATGTCCAAAATGTAATTACTATTTCCGTGTGCGTACGAAAAACCGTATTCGAATGGTAGTGGATGAGGATACGTTTACGCCCTGGTGCACAGAATTAGATACAGAAACCATCGCAAACCCGCTGGATTTCCCGGAGTATGAGGATAAGGTGCGGGCGACGCGTGAAAAGACAGGTCTTCCCGAGGGAGTGACTGTCGGAAAGGGAAAGATCTACGGAATGGACGCCGTGATCGGTGTCTGTGATGCCCGTTTCATGATGGGAAGCATGGGTCATATCGTCGGTGAGAAGATCGCTGAGGCGGTGGAGCGTGCGACAGCAGAAAAGCTGCCGGTCATCCTGTTTTGCTGCTCCGGTGGCGCACGTATGCAGGAGGGGATCATCTCTCTGATGCAGATGGCAAAGACCTCGGCAGCGTTAAAGCGTCACTCCGAGGCAGGCGGGCTGTATATTTCCGTGCTGACGGATCCGACGACAGGCGGAATGACTGCAAGCTTTGCCATGCTTGGTGATATCATTCTGGCAGAGCCGGGTGCGCTGATCGGTTTTGCCGGTCCCAGAGTTATTGAGCAGACCATCGGTGAGCGTCTGCCTGAGGGCTTTCAGCGTGCAGAATTCCAGTTAGAGCATGGATTCGTTGACCGCATTGTGGAGCGCAAGGATCTGAAGCTCACACTGTATCAGATCTTAAAATGTCATGCAAACGAGGGGTTTGCAAACTTTGACCCGATGCATGAGAATGATATTTATGAGCCTAAGGAATTGATGCGGGAGCGTGCCAGCAAGGAAAAGGCAAAGAGTGCCTGGGAAAAGGTGCGTGAAGCAAGACAGATGGGTCGTCTGCAGACAAAGGATTATATCGAAAGCATCTTTGATGATTTCATGGAAATGCACGGAGACCGTTATTTCAGGGATGATCCGGCGATCATCGGCGGTATCGCATGGCTGGACGGACAGCCGGTCACGGTGATCGGTATCCAGAAGGGCAGCTCCATGGAGGAGTGTGCCGCACGCAATTACGGTATGCCTTCTCCGGAAGGATACAGAAAAGCGATCCGTCTGATGAAACAGGCAGAAAAATTCGGTCGCCCCGTCATTACATTCGTCAACACCTCCGGTGCTTATCCGGGCATGGAGGCAGAGGAAAACGGACAGGGCGAGGCAATTGCAAGAAACCTCTATGAGATGAGCGGACTTCGCGTGCCGGTATTTACTTTCATGATCGGTGAAGGCGGCAGTGGCGGAGCACTGGCACTGGCAGTCAGCAATGAGGTGTGGATGCTGGAGCATGCAGTGTACTCCATTCTTTCCCCGGAGGGATTTGCCTCCATTTTATGGAAGGATGGCAAGCGCGCAAAGGAAGCTGCTTCTGTCATGAAGATCACGGCACAGGATCTGCTGGAGTTACAGGTCATCGACGGGATCATTCCGGAGTTTGGCGGTGCGGATGAGGCTGCGCGCGAGTCCATTGCGCGGGCGATGAAACAGCAGTTAAAGCGTTTTTTGAAGGAAAACCGCAAAAAGAGCGGTGAGGAGCTGGCAGCAGCCCGCTATGAGAGATTCCGAAAGTTCTAAAACAAAAAATAGGAGTTTTTTATGATAAAAATATGTGGAACCGGAAGCGCACTTCCTGAGCGGACGGTTACAAATGACGATTTAAGCAAGATCATGGATACCTCGGATGAGTGGATCAGCAGCCGCACCGGTATCCGTACAAGACATCTGGCGGTGGAGGAAACCACTACCGGGATGTCCGTGCAGGCGGCAGAGCAGGCGCTGAAAGAGTCTGGTATACAGGCGGAAGAATTGGATCTGATCATCGCGGCGACCCTGTCGCCGGATCATATCCTGCCGACACTGGCCTGTGAGGTGCAGGCGGCGATCGGTGCGACACATGCAGTGGCGTTTGACCTGCATGCAGCGTGTTCCGGATTTATGTTTTCCATGAATACAGCTGTTGCGTATATGCAGAGCGGCGTCTATAAAAATGCGCTGATCATCGGTGCTGAGACATTATCAAAATTGATGGATTGGAATGACCGCGGTACCTGTGTACTGTTTGGTGACGGCGCGGGAGCAGCAGTGTTAAGAGAACTTCCGGACGACGGAACCGACAGTGGTTTCAAAACTTTTGTGCAGTATTCAGATGGTGCGCGCGGCGGTGTGCTGGCGTGCGGAAATCGTCCGGTCTGTCATCCGTTTGCCAGCCATGAGCCGGAAAATCAATATGTGACGATGGACGGTCAGGCAGTCTATAAATTTGCAGTAAGCACTGTTCCAAAGGTCGTGAACGAAGCAGTAGAAAAGGCGGGACTGACGCTTTCGGACATCGATCATTTCGTGTTGCATCAGGCAAATCAGCGAATCATAGAATCCGTTGCGAAACGTCTGAAACAGCCGATGGAGAAATTTCCCATGAATCTGCAGGAGTGCGGAAATATTTCTGCGGCAAGTGTGCCGATCCTCTTGGATTCTTTAAACAAAAATGGTATGATAAAGAAGAACGAGCGAATCGTTCTGGCTGGATTTGGCGCGGGGCTCACCTGGGGAGCCGCTGTCATCCAATGGTAAAGGAGCCGAACATGAATACAGACGAGACATTAAACGAGATTCTTGTCCATCTCTTTCAGGATCTGATGGACATAGAGGGAAGATGTCTGATCACAGAAGAATTTTCCGATATGACGAACAATGATATGCATATTGTGGAAGCGATTGGTCTCGGGGAAGCAAAGCGCAGTTCCGAGGTCGCAAAGCTTATGTCTGTTACCACCGGAACGCTCACGCGGGCTGTGGATGGTCTGGTGGAGCATGGGTATGTGGTGCGTACGCGCAGCGACAAGGATAAACGCGTTGTCTATCTGACACTGACAGAGCGCGGAAAGGCTGCCTATGAACATCACAAACGGTTTCATGAGGAGATGATCGCCAATGCAAAAGCCAATCTATCAGAGGAGGAATTGGCGATTTTGATTCGGTCTTTGAATCAGCTGAATGAATATTTCAGAAACGCATATGCATAATTTATGAAAAAAAGAAGTATTGGCATCCTTGCACACGTCGATGCGGGAAAAACCACACTGTCCGAGGGCATGCTTTTTGAGGCAGGGGCGATCCGAACGCTGGGACGTGTGGACCATAAGGATGCTTTTTTAGACACAGATGAACAGGAGCGGGCGCGCGGTATTACGATCTTTTCCAAGCAGGCGCGTTTTATCTGGAAGGAGCGGGAGATCACGCTTTTAGATACGCCGGGACATGTGGATTTCTCCGGTGAGATGGAGCGTGTGCTGGGCGTTCTGGATGCGGCCGTGCTGGTGATCAGCGGTACGGACGGTGTGCAGAGCCACACCCGTACGCTGTGGAAGCTGCTGGCGCGCTATGAAGTGCCGGTATTTTTATTCATCAATAAAATGGATCTGGCACAGGCAGATGCGGACGAGATCATGGCACAATTGCAGGCAGAACTGTCTGATGGCTGCCAGAATTTTTCTGCTGTCTATGATGAGAACTGGATGGAAAATATTGCCATGTGCGATGAGACACTTTTGGATTCGTTTTTTGCACAGGGCACGTTACACGATATACAGATCGCAGAACAGATACAGGGGCGGAAGATCTTCCCCTGCTTTTTTGGTGCAGCTTTAAAAGACACGGGTGTACGGGAACTTTTGGACGGCATGGAGCGCTTTTTGCCGGAGCCGGTTTATGAAAAAGAATTTGGGGCGCGGGTGTTTAAGATATCCCGGGATGATACCGGAAGCCGGCTGACGTGGGTAAAGCTGACGGGAGGAACGCTGCGCGTGAAGGATGTACTGGACACCGGGGCGGACGAGCCGGAGAAGGTGAACCAGATCCGGCTGTATTCCGGCACGAAGTATGAACCGGTCGATGAAGTGCAGGCGGGCACAGTGTGCGCGCTGACAGGCCTTGCCCACACAGCAGCAGGTGACGGATTGGGCGCGGCGAAAGCGCTGGCGGCGCCGAGTCTTGCACCGGTCATGACCTATCGTCTTGTACTGCCGGAAACCTGCGATGCCTTTGTCTTTCTGGGCAAGCTGCGGCAGCTGGAGGAGGAAGACCCGTTGCTGCATGTGATCTGGAACGAGCGGGCCCGTGAGATCCATATGCAGCTCATGGGAGAAGTGCAGACGCAGGTATTAAAAACATTGATCTGGCAGCGATTCCACGAGGAAGTGGAATTCGCTGAGGGACATATTGTCTACAAGGAGACGATCGCAGCTCCCGTAGAGGGCATTGGACACTACGAACCGCTGCGCCATTACGCGGAGGTACATCTGCTCCTGGAGCCGGGGGAGCGTGGCAGCGGGATTGAGATCGGCACAGCCTGCAAGGAGGATGTGCTGGACCGCAACTGGCAGCGTCTGATCCTTACTCATGTGCAGGAGCAGGAGCATCCCGGTGTGCTGACCGGTGCACCGATCACAGATGTGCGCATCACGCTTTTGACCGGACGGGCACATTTAAAACATACGGAAGGCGGCGATTTCCGCCAGGCTACCTACCGTGCCATCCGCCAGGGACTGAAAAAGGCGAAAAGCATTCTGCTGGAGCCGTATTACCGTTTTGTGCTGGATGTGCCGACAGAGCAGATCGGGCGCGCTATGGCGGATATTCAGCGGATGAAGGGAACATTTTTATCTCCCGAGACAGCTGCGGACGGTTTGATGACCAGACTGACCGGAACCGCTCCGGTGGAGCAGATGCAGGGCTATCTCTCCGAAGTAAATGCCTACACGAGAGGCTGCGGACGGTTATCATTGGAACTGTCCGGCTATGAGCCGGTGGAGGAGAGCCGCCAGGAGGAGATCGTTGCTAAGATTGGTTATGACAGCGAGAGTGATCTGGATCATCCGACGGGATCCGTATTCTGTGCCCATGGTGCAGGATTTGTGGTGCCATGGTATGAGGTGGAGGATTACATGCATCTGGAGAGCGGTTTTTCACCAGATGCACAGGAAGGCATACACATTTTAGGCCAGGTTGATATGAAGGCTTATGAGCAGCAGCGACTTGAGGAGCAGGCAAGAGCGGCCGCTGCAAAGGCTGAGGCACGTTCGAAAAGCAGTACGTATTCCGGTGGCTATGCGGGGGAAAAGGAACTGGAGGAGATCTTTACGCGCACCTTAGGTGAAGTGAAACGGCGCACCGGGGCAGGTGATACGAACCTGGGCTATGAGCGGGGAACATCCGAGAAAACACGTTCCTATGCCTCAAAGTTGCGCCGCCCGGAGGAGTCGTCCTTTCCGAGAAAGCCGGTAAAAACACCGGAGGAATATCTGATCGTGGACGGCTACAATGTGATCTTTGCATGGGACGAGCTGAAAGCGATCGCGGCAGAAAATCTGGACGGAGCACGCGACCGTCTGAACGACATTCTGTGTAATTATCAGGGCTATAAACAGTGTCATCTCATCGTGGTCTATGATGCCTACAAGAAAAAAGGCGGTGCGGGCAGTGAGCAGGACTATCACAACATCCATCTCGTATTCACCCGCGAGGGACAGACGGCGGATATGTACATTGAGGAATTTGTCCGTTCCCTCGGCAAGAAGGTGAAGGTGACGGTGGCCACCTCGGACGGGTTGGAACAGCTCACGGTCAGCTCCGGTGGAGCGCTGCGCATGTCATCGGCAGAGCTGCTTTTGGAGATCCGGGCTGCGGAGCGAGTCATCCGCGAGGAATATCTGAACAAGGAATACCCGAAGAGCGAGAAAAATCTGCCCTTTGCAGATACTACTCTAAAGTATACTACTCGTGAGTAGTAAAAATGAAGAGGTGTCGAAATGAAACCAATCGCACATATAAAAACCGACTTCCCCACGAAGTTTGGAATCCCCAGACAGAGCTGCCTGGCGGAGGAACTGGTGGGGGAGATCATCTTTGAACCGGAGTACCGCCAGCCCGAAGCCTTCCGTGGGATAGAGGAATATTCGCATCTGTGGCTGCTGTGGGAGTTTTCCGAGGCGAAAAGAGAAAACTGGTCAGCCACGGTCAAGCCGCCGAGACTGGGAGGGAAAACGCGCATGGGCGTGTTTGCGACGCGCTCACCCTTCCGGCCCAACCCCATCGGGCTGTCCTGCGTGCGGCTTGTGAAACTGCGCTTTGACGATACGCTTGGCCCGGTGCTTGTGGTGGCGGGTGTTGATCTCATGGACGGAACGCCGATCTACGATGTCAAGCCCTATCTGCCCTATGTGGATGCACATCCCGAGGCGAGGGGCGGATTTGGGGACCGTGTGAAGGATCATGAGCTGGAAGTCGTTTTTCCGGAAGAACTCCTGGCACGTCTGCCGGAGGAAAAACGTGCCGGTGCGATCGCCTTTCTGCGTCAGGATCCGCGCCCGGCAGTTCACAAAGACCCGCAGCGTGTATATAAGATCGCCTATGCAGGGCATGATATCCATTTTACTGTTTCAGATGATCAATTGACGGTGTCAGATGTGGTAAAATTGTGATCGTATTCTATAGATGGCCGTCTTGAATATGAAAAAATGAGAATGTCGCATATAAAACACAATATCTAGTAGTTTGTCTGAAAAATTTTTCAATATTTTGCAATTTGGGGCTTCCATTTTGCAGTTATATCCGTTATAGTAGATAATGTGATCAATGGTAAAGTAAGCGTCGGTGCCGGGATGCCGGCAGAGGGCGAAACAATAATGCGACAATAGACGGTGGAGAAAAACAATGGCGAACTACAAAATTATCAAAAGAGACGGAAAAGAAGTGGATTTCGAGGAGGAAAAGATCGTAAACGCGATCGCCAAGGCGAACCATGAGATAGAGGACATTCATAAGCTGAGTGACTGCCAGATCCGGGCAATTGCAAATAATGTAAAAAATCAGGTGGCGGAATCTCTGCACACAGTCAGTGTGGAGGAGATTCAGGATATGGTGGAGAAAGGCATCATGCAGATGCGCGGCTATGAGGTGGCTCAGAAGTATGTGCGCTACCGCTATACGAGAGAACTGGCCCGAAAGGCAAATTCCACAGACAATGGGATCTTGGCACTTCTGGAGCGCATTAATGAAGAGGTCAAGCAGGAGAATTCAAATAAAAATCCGGTGATCAACTCCACCCAGCGCGATTATATGGCAGGAGAGGTCAGCAAGGATTTAAGCAGCCGTATCCTGCTCCCGGAGGAGATCATTCAGGCACATAACGAGGGTATCATCCATTTTCATGATATGGATTACTATGCACAGAAGGAACACAACTGTGATCTGATCAATCTGCAGGACATGCTGGAGAACGGAACCGTCATCAACGGTACAAAGATCGAAAAGCCTCACAGTTTTTCCGTAGCCTGTAATGTGACGACACAGATCGTGGCGCAGGTGGCATCCAACCAGTACGGCGGACAGTCATTCTCTCTGGCGCATCTGGCACCGTTTGTGGATATCACCCGCAAGAAGATCCGCGAGCAGGTCGAGGAAGAACGCCGTGAATGCGGTGATTTTATGGATACGGAAGTGATCAGCAAAGTGACCGAGATGCGCTTAAAACGCGAGATCACGCAGGGTATTCAGATCATCCAGTACCAGCTCAACACACTGATGACCTGTAACGGACAGTCACCCTTTGTGACCGTGTTTATGTATCTGGATGAAGTCGAGGACGGGCAGACGCGGGACGATCTGGCGATGATCATTGAGGAGACCTTGAAACAGCGCATGCAGGGTGTTAAAAATGAGAAGGGTGTCTGGATCACACCGGCATTCCCTAAGCTGATCTATGTGCTGGATGAGGATAATATCCATGAGGATTCCAAGTACTGGTATCTGACCGAACTTGCTGCAAAATGTTCCGCAAAGCGTCTCGTGCCGGATTACATTTCCGCAAAGATGATGCGCGAGTTGAAAAAGGGCAATGTTTATACATGTATGGGCTGCCGTTCCTTCCTCACCGTGGAGGAGAGTCAGAAAAACGAGGATGGGAGCTACAAGTTTTACGGACGTTTTAATCAGGGCGTTGTCACCATCAATCTGGTGGACGTCGCATGTGCTTCCAATGGCGATATGGACCGTTTCTGGGAAATCTTAGAGGAACGTCTGGAGCTGTGTCACCGTGCGCTTCGCTGCAGACATGAGCGCCTGCTGGGTACACCCTCTGATGTTGCACCGATCCTGTGGCAGTATGGTGCCCTGGCGCGCCTGAAAAAGGGCGAGGTCATCGACAAGCTGCTCTACGGCGGCTATTCCACGATCTCACTGGGATATGCAGGTCTTTATGAGATGTGCGTGCGCATGACCGGAAAATCACATACAGATCCGGAGGCAAAACCTTTTGCACTGGCAGTCATGCAGAAACTGAACGACAAGTGTGCAGAGTGGAAGGCTGCGGAAAATATCAGCTATTCCGTATACGGAACGCCGATGGAGTCCACCACCTACAAGTTTGCAAAATGCTTACAGCGCCGGTACGGTATCATCCCCGGCGTCACTGATAAAAACTATATCACCAACAGCTACCACGTGCATGTGACGGAAAAGATCGACGCATTCTCCAAACTGAAGTTTGAGTCTGAATTCCAGAAGCTGTCTCCCGGCGGCGCGATCAGTTATGTAGAAGTGCCGAACATGCAGCAGAACATTACGGCGGTACTGGAAGTGATGAAATATATCTACGACAATATCATGTATGCAGAGCTGAATACCAAGAGTGATTTCTGTGAGTGCTGTAACTATGACGGTGAGATCAAGATCGTTAAAGACAGTGCCGGAAAGCTTGTCTGGGAGTGCCCCAACTGTGGCAACCGGGATCAGGAAAAACTGTTTGTGGCGCGTCGTACCTGTGGTTACATCGGTACGCAGTTCTGGAATCAGGGACGCACGCAGGAAATTCAGGAGCGCGTATTGCACCTGTCCAACGAATAATATAAAAAACGTGAAGGGGCGGAAACGTTCCGGAGCATAAAGGAAAACGACCATGAGGATCGCACCTTATCAGGAAATACTGGAACAAAAATTTAAGAGACAAAAGGAGCTGCTCGCCATGGGTGCAGAGGTTCACGCGAATGGACACTGCTTTCACTATGGCAGCATTTCCTTTGGATGCAGGGACTGCTTCACCGGGGAGCAGTCCATTAATTTATTTCACGGAACGCAGTGCATGTGCCACTGTCCGTACTGCTATTACAATCCGACGCGGGAAGAGATCCTTTTGAATGAGGAGCAGGAAAAAAAGGAGATCGAATTCACGAAGTACAAGCTGCGGGAGCTGGAAAATTACCGCCCGGCCATCGTATCTCTCTGTTCATCCGGAGAGACGCTGCTCTACATCGATACCTTTGAGCGCTATGCGGCTGAGATCTATCCGCTGATCTATGCCAAAAATATTCATCCTTACACATTTTTATATACGAACGGCATTCTGGCGGACGATGCGATGCTGGAGCGCCTGCAGCGCATCGGTGTACAGGAGGTACGCTTTCACTGGTCGGCCAGCGGATTTTCCGATGAAGTCTATGAGCATATGAAGTGTGCGAAGGCGCGGGGAATGATCGTCACAGTGGAAGAACCGGCATATCCGCCGAACCGGGACGCGATCATGGAGCGGCTGCCGATGCTGGAGGAGCTTGGTCTGTCGCATCTGGATCTGATCGAACTGCACCTGACCGAGCACAATTGGGACGCGATGCAGAGGATCTTTCCGGGAGATGACTATGCGGCGTACAAAGACTACTTCTATCATCTCTATGATAACGGAATGACCTATGATATCATGGAAGAATGTATCAGTAAGAATTATCATTTTTCAGTGATTGACTGTAATTCGGGCGTGGAGCGTTGCCGAAATCATCTCGATCAGGACGTCTGCTTTTCTTGGGCATCCGTGAAAGGAATGTGCAGTTCGTGGGATGAGGGGCCGGGCTTCGCGGCGCGTATGAAAAACGGGAAACCTTATCGAAAATAAAAGATGGCGGATGAGCATCTATTTATAGACAATGAGGGATTCTTCTGATAAAATAAATGTATAGAAGCGGGGGGAATAGCAAATGAAGCTTAGCTTTACGATTTTATACATATTGGTTTCACTGGCGCTGATCGGATTCCTCATTCGCGCGGTTTACCAGAAAAAAGATCCTACCAAACACGTGAAGTGGGTCATGTGCTTTGCCTGTCTTTGCGTCTGGGCAAGCAATGTACAGCTTTTGACATCGCAGAGGCTTGTGGCAGACATTGCGTACGCCCTGTTTTTTGTTTCCATTGACTGGCTGCTGGCGGCGCTGGTAGGATTCTGCAATGTCTACTGTAGTTTTCACATGGAGCGTTTGGTCAAGCCCTGGATCCTGCTGGTGATCTGCGCAGTCGACTCTGTGCAGCTGATGCTGAATCCATGGCTGCATCATGCATATAGCATGCGGCTTTCCATCCACAAGAATATAGGATATTGGGTATATGACGCACAGTGGGCGTTTCAGCTTCATCTGTTGTGGTCTTATGTGCTGGTGGCAGTGATCTTCGGAATGCTTTTGCAAAAGACTCTGAAAGTGCCGCGAATGTACCGTGACAAGTATCGGAATGTGCTTCTGATGCTGAGTACGGTCGTGATCCTCGATGCGTTGCATCTGATCCTGGGAACGATCGTTGACTTTTCCGTTCTGGGCTTTCCGCTGGCAGCGATTGCTATTTATTATTATGCGATTGAGTTTATACCGCGTGCACTCGTGAGCAAGACACTGGGGCTGACAGTGGATGAACTGATGGACGGCGTGATCATCGCAGATGCAGAAAACCGGGCAATCTATGCAAATGACTGCATCCGGCAGATGCTTCATCTTGACAGTAAAGATGCAGATCACTTTTATGATAACTTTGAAGTATGGTGCAGAAAGCATTATCAGTCACTGGAGGAAAATTTTGTCTATGACTGGACCATGGAGCAGCCAAACGGTGAAAAACGTTATCTGAAGGTCCAGTATCGCCGGTTATTGGATGATGAGCGAAGATATCTGGGCTGTTATCTCAACGTGCAGGAACGCACGGAGGAGATCCAGACTTTGCTGCAGGAGCGTTATGCTGCGACACATGATTTCCTGACCGGATTGTACAATCGGGAGTATTTTTACAAGCAGGCAGAGCGGTGTCTGCGCCTGCATCCGGATGAGAGGTATCTGATGATCTGCTCGGATATCCGGAATTTTAAGATGATCAATGATATTTTCGGCAGGGAAGCAGCAGACCGCTTGCTGATCGATATGGCACAGGCAATGCGCACGCAGGCGATCGGAGGAGAGGTGTACGGGCGTCTGGTCAATGACCGCTTTGCAATGATGATGCGGAAGCGTGATTACCGCGAGATGAAGCTTGTCGATAAATCCACGGAGGTCATGAAGATCGCCAATGATGTCTCCTATCCGTTGAAGGTGTATCTCGGTGTTTATGAGATCGATGATCCGTCCATGCCGATCTCCATGATGTGTGACCGTGCGATGCTGGCGATCAGTACGATCAAAGGTGATTATCAAAAGCAGGTTGCCTACTATGATGAAAAGCTCCGATACAATGTACTTCAGGAGCAGGAACTGGCGGCGGGCCTGAACCGTGCGATCCGAGAGGGCGAGATCGAACTGTATATCCAGCCGCAGATCACGGTGGATGGCAGATGCCTGGGTGGTGAGGGACTGGTGCGCTGGAATCATCCGACAAAGGGACTTTTGCTGCCAGGGGCGTTTATCGAATCCTTTGAGCGAAACGGTATGATCGTCAAGCTGGACCGGCATGTATGGGAGCTTGCCTGCAGACAGCTGCGCGAATGGAAGGACAAGGGGTTTGCTGACCGTTATATTTCCGTCAACATTTCGCCGAAAGACTTTTTCTTTGTAGATATTTATAAGGAATTCACGACACTGGTGGGACGCTACGGCATCAGCCCGAAAAACATAAAGCTGGAGATCACAGAGACTGCTATGCTGACAGACTTGCCAAAGCAGCTGGCACTCATAAAGAAGCTGCGGGAAGCAGGGTTTGCTGTAGAGATGGATGATTTCGGAAGTGGATATTCTTCGCTGAACATGTTAAAGGATATTCGTGTGGACACGATCAAGATCGATATGGAGTTCCTGCGCCAGAGCGAGAGCGAGGAGCGCAGCCGTACCATCTTAAAGACCGTTGTTGCATTATCAAAGGAGCTTGGCATGCCGGTCATCACGGAGGGTGTCGAGACGAAGGATCATGTGGATTTCCTGACGAAGATCGGCTGCGATATCTTCCAGGGCTTTTTCTTTGCAAGGCCGATGAAGGTGGCGGATTACGAGAAAAAATATTTAAATAAAAGTTCAGAGCAAGAGTGATCTGAAGGTAAATAAAAGCGCTTTCCCGAAGGAATGATTCCGAAAGGAGAGCGTTTTTTACGCTTTTTTTACAGTAATTTTACCAAAGTGCGGTTTTTGATTTTACATGGCATGCTTAAGATAAGACATGTAAAAACAAATTAAAAATCAGAGTATGGAGGAATTACTGATGAAAAAGAAATTACTTGCAACAATGATGGTAGCTGTATTAGCTATCGGAACAATGACAGGATGCGGTTCCACCGCAGCAACCGATACTTCAGCAACGACTGAAGAGAGTACGACAGATGAAGCACCCGCAGAGGAGCCTGCTGAGGAAGCTACAGAAGAGCCGGCAGAAGAGACACCCGCAGAGGACGCAGGAAGCAGCCTGGCAGGAAACGAGATCACAGTCGTATCCCGTGAAGATGGTTCAGGAACGAGAGGCGCATTTATTGAGCTGACCGGTGTCGAGCAGAAGGATGAGAATGGCGAGAAGACTGATCTTACTACTGTAGAGGCGATCATCACAAACAGCACTGAGGTCATGATGACAACTGTAGCAGGTGATGAAAATGCTATCGGATATGCATCTATGGGATCTTTGAACGATACGGTAAAGGCGGTTCAGGTCAATGGTGTGGATCCGACTGCAGAAAACGTAAAGAATGGTACTTATGAGTTGGCAAGACCCTTCAACATCGCAACCTTAGGTGATGTATCTGATGTCGCACAGGATTTTATCAACTTTATCATGAGTGCAGAAGGTCAGGCAGTCATCGAGGACAAGGGTTACATTAAGATCGATGAGAATGCAGCACCTTTTGAGAGCAATGGAGCAACCGGTAAGATCGTGGTAGCAGGTTCATCTTCTGTAACTCCGGTTATGGAGAAACTTCAGGAGGCTTATCTGGCAATCAACAGCGGCGCTGAGATCGAGATCCAGGAGAGCGATTCTACAACCGGTATGACTCAGACCATCGACGGTACCTGTGATATCGGTATGGCAAGCCGTGACTTAAAGGACAGTGAGGCTGAGGCAGGACTGGTTTCTACATCCATCGCATTGGATGGTATTGCAGTGATCGTGAACAACGCAAATGATGTCAATGACCTTTCAACAGACGACATCGCAGCAATCTTCAAGGGAGAGCGCACAGAATGGTAGGATCAGGAGTCCTGAAAGAAAAAATCATGAAGGCAGTTTTCTTTACCACCGCATGTATCAGCATACTTGCGGTGGGACTGATCTGCTTTTTCCTTTTTGTTAACGGAACACCCGCGATCAAGGAGATCGGCGTGATCCAATTCATATTTGGCAAAGTATGGCGACCGGGTAATGGGGATTACGGTATACTGCCGATGATCGTCGGAAGTCTGTATGTGACGGCAGGTGCGATCATCATCGGAGTGCCGGTCGGCATTTTGACAGCAGTGTTCCTTGCACGTTTCTGTCCGGAAAAGATTTATCCGGTGATGAAAGCAGGCGTAGAGCTGATGGCAGGGATCCCGTCTGTTGTTTACGGTTTTTTCGGTCTGGTCGTACTGGTTCCCTTTGTACGTAATTCGATCGGAGGAAAAGGTTACAGTATTCTGACAGCAAGTATTCTGCTAGGCATCATGATCCTTCCGACGATCGTCAACGTGTCCGAATCAGCGATCCGCGCGGTGCCGAAAAACTATTATGAAGGTTCGCTGGCGCTGGGTGCGACCCATGAGCGGAGTGTCTTTCGGATGGTTGTTCCGGCAGCAAAATCCGGTATTTTTGCAGGCGTAATCCTCGGTATCGGACGTGCGATCGGAGAAACGATGGCGGTCATCATGGTAGCAGGAAACCAGCCGGTATTGCGTGCGCCCAATGAGCTGTTAAAGGGTGTCTGCACGCTGACAGCAAACATCGTTATCGAGATGGGTTATGCGCAGGATCTGCACAGACAGGCGCTGATCGCAACCGGTGTTGTATTGTTTGTGTTTATTCTGATCATTAATATCAGCTTCAGTCTGATCAAACGGAAGGCGGTGCATGAGTCATGACAAAAGTACAGACCGATGAATCGATCATTAAGAAAAATCAGATCAAGGCAGGGATCCTGAAAGCAGTCACAATCCTCGCAGCAGCGATCACCGTGCTTATACTGGGATTCCTGATCGTGTACATACTGGTCAAAGGCGTGCCGCATCTGACTCCGGAGCTCTTTGCCTGGGAATATGATTCCGAAAATGTCTCCATGCTCCCGGCTTTGATCAATACACTGGAGATGACGATCCTAACGCTTGCCGTTGCCATACCCTTTGGTATCGGGTCTGCGATCTATCTGGTGGAATATGCAAGCACCAAAAACCGCTTCGTGCCTGTTGTCCGCATGACAGCAGAAACCCTTACCGGAATCCCGTCCATCGTATACGGATTGTTTGGTATGCTTTTTTTCAACAGCATGTTTGGTATTTCCATGCTGTCCGGTGCACTGACGCTGGCGATCATGGTACTTCCCGTGATCATGCGGACAACGGAAGAGGCCCTTCTTTCGGTACCGAAATCGTATCGTGAGGGAAGCTTCGGACTGGGTGCCGGAAAGTTGCGTACGATCTTTAAGATTGTCCTCCCCGCAGCGATGCCCGGTATCTTTTCCGGAATCGTGCTCTCCATCGGGCGTATCGTAGGAGAGACGGCGGCACTGATCTATACAGCAGGAACCTTTACAAAGGCCGCATCTTCCGTATTCAATTCCGGAAGAACCTTATCGGTTCACATGTATCTCCTGTCCAAGGAAGGATTGAACACAGATCAGGCGTATGCCACAGCTGTCGTACTGCTCGTGCTAGTTATCATTATCAATTTTATTTCGGGCAGGATCGCATCCGGTGTGCAGAAGCAGCACGGGGAAGCATAAATAATGTGAGACAAAAAAAGAGCCGGCTGGCTCTTTTTTGTTATATTTGATCACTCAGGCAGTACCGCATATCGCCTCTACTTTTGCAGTCCTTCCGGTACTGCGCGGTGCTTTGCCGCGTATTCTGTGACCCGGATCTTTATGACGCTGACGATGGAGACCATTTTTTCATCGAAGGTAAAGTCCTTGCCGCTCTGAACCTTCATCAGGTTAGAAAGTGCGGCTCCTTTTTCTTTTGGATCATCAAGGATCTCAGCGGTTCCCATTCCGAAAACGGTAGAGTAGGCAAGGCCATATTGGCAGGCAACTTTTCCCTCAAAGGGTTCCAGATCGCATTCCATCTCGAAGCTGACGGTGGGATTTTCACGGATCACATCCAGCTTGTGCCCCTCTGTGGCGCTGTGCACATATAAGGTAAGGCGCCCGTCTTCCATAGTATACCCGTAGTTCATAGGAAGCAGATACGGCTTTCCCTCGTCAATGAATGCCAGATGTACGATTTTGCATTTGTCTAAGATTTCAGTGATACGGTTCATGTCTGTGATTTCATGTTCTCGTCTTGTCATATGTAAAACCTCCTCAAAGGGATATTTTTAAATATTTTATCACAACATGATTTGAAATGAAATGAAAAACTGCTATACTGATATAAGTGATTCGTATAGTACATTTTGAAAGGCAGCTGAGTGAAAATGCTGTTGCAGGTAATAATATGAAAACAGGACTGGTTTTAGAAGGTGGCGCCATGCGTGGAATGTACACCGCAGGCGTGCTGGATGTATTTATGGAACAGGGGATCACCTTTGACGGGGTGATCGGCGTCTCGGCAGGAGCATTGTTTGGGGTCAATCTGTTGAGCAGACAGGCGGGCAGGGTGATCCGTTACAATAAACGCTTCAATGCAGATCCCAACTATCTTGGGCTGCGTCCGCTGCTGCGCACCGGAAATATCGTGGATACGGAGTATGCCTATGATCGCGTGCCGCGCACGCTGGACGTGTTTGACGATGAGACTTACCGGGCATCGAAGATTCCCTTTTACGCGGTTGTGACAAATGTGGACAGCGGTGAGCCGGAATACATAAAAATAGACAGTGTGTTTGAACAGATGGATGTGCTGCGGGCCTCCGGTTCCATGCCCTTTGTCTCAAAGCCGGTGGAGATCGACGGGAAAAAATATCTCGACGGAGCAGTCACGGACAGCATTCCTTTTGAGAAATTTCTGGAGATGGGTTATGAGCGTCTGGTGGTAGTGTTGACGAAGCCTGAAGGTTATGTGAAAAAGCAGATGCCGCGCATGCTCACACAGATGTGTTATGCAAGTGCATATCCAAAATTTGCAGAAAGAGTTCGGGACCGACATGTGATGTACAATGCATCCACGGCACGGCTGGCAGAACTGGAGCAGGAGGGAACTGTGCTGGTACTTCGCCCGTCGCAGCACGTGAAGATCAGCCGGGTGGAAAAGAACCCGGAGAAACTGCAGGCGCTCTATGACGTGGGCGTTCGGGACGCACAGGAAAGAGCTGAAAAGATACGGAAGTTTCTGGCTGACAACGGAAGTGGGAAATAAACATATAATTGAACGAAACAGTTACCGGAAGGGTAGCTGTATTTAAGTAGGAGGAATGAATCATGAAACGATCAGAGATCAATGCATGTATCAAAGACATGGAACGACTTATCAAGGAAAACGGTTTTCAGCTGCCGCCTTTCTGTCACTGGACACCGCAGGAGTGGCAGGATAAGGGACATGAGTACGATGAGATCCGCGACAATATGCTGGGCTGGGATATCACGGATTACGGCCTGGGCGATTGGAGCAAGGTGGGTTTTGCGCTCATTACACTGCGGAACGGTAACCAGAACGATCCGAAATACAAAAAAGTGTATGCGGAAAAACTGCTCATGCTGAAGGAGGGACAGCATTCTCCGATGCATTTTCACTGGAAAAAATCAGAGGATATCATCAATCGCGGCGGCGGTACACTCATTATTCATGTATATAACGCGGATGAGAACGAGGAACTGGCTGACACGGATGTGTGTGTCAACTCCGACGGCCGCTCCTACTATGTTCCGGCAGGCACCGGCGTGGAGCTGCATCCGGGCGAGAGTATTACGCTCTGGCCGTACCAGTATCATGACTTTGATGTGAAGCCCGGCACTGGTGATGTGCTGATCGGTGAGGTATCCATGTGTAACGATGACAATACGGATAACCGTTTCAATCCGCCGGTGGGACGTTTCCCGGAGATCGAGGAGGATGAGGCTCCTTACCGGCTGCTGTGCAACGAGTATCCCGAAGCAAAATAAAGGGCGAAGGGCAGCGGAACGAAAGGTTCATGGCTGATATCGCGAAAAGAAACAGACGCGGTCTGTTCTCTGTGTGGTGTGTGACAGAGAGCGGGCCGCGTTTTTTACGCTTATTTTACATCCTTTTTACACGCGGATGGTGATGGATTTTACATGCCTTTTATACAATAGATGCCAGAAAAACAAAAGGAGAAAATTTATGGCAGACAAATTTACAGTCAGAAATCTCGAGCTTTATTACGGGGATTTCCATGCACTGAAAAATATCAACATGACTTTGCCGGAGAACGAGATCACAGCGTTCATCGGGCCGAGTGGCTGCGGGAAATCAACGTTTTTAAAGACGTTAAACCGCATGAATGATCTGGTGGAAAACTGCCGGATCACAGGTGATGTGCTTTTGAACGATGTGGACATTTTTAATGGGATGAATGTCAATCTGCTGCGCAAAAGGGTGGGTATGGTGTTTCAGAATCCCAATCCCTTCCCCATGAGCATTTACGACAATATTGCTTACGGACCGCGCACGCACGGCATTAAAAATAAGGCGAAGCTGGATGAGATCGTGGAGCGGTCTTTGAGTCAGGCCGCGATCTGGGACGAACTGAAGGATCGTCTGAAGAAATCAGCTCTGGGTCTTTCCGGCGGACAGCAGCAGAGACTCTGCATCGCCAGAGCACTGGCGGTCAACCCGGAAGTCATTTTGATGGATGAGCCGACTTCCGCGCTGGATCCTATTTCCACATCAAAGATCGAGGATCTTGTATTGGAACTGAAAAAAGAGTACACGATCATTATGGTGACACATAACATGCAGCAGGCAACCCGTGTGTCTGATCGTACGGCCTTTTTCCTGCTGGGTGAAGTTGTGGAGTATGACCGGACAGAAAAACTGTTTTCCATGCCTTCGGACAAGCGGACGGAGGACTATATTACCGGACGTTTTGGTTGATTTTAGAGATAAAGGAAGGAAGAAAGTGAAAATATGCCTAGAACAAATTTTAAAAAGCAGTTAGAGCAGCTGAATGATCAGATGATCACAATGGGAAGTATGATCGAAAACGCAATTGAGACTGCGATCGCAGCTCTTGTATCTCAGGATACGGAGCGTGCGGAGGAAGCGATCGCATATGATATGGAGGTTGATGCACAGGAGCGCAATATTGAACAGCTCTGCTATCAACTACTTTTGATGCAACAGCCGGTAGCAAGTGATCTTCGTTTAGTGTCTGCGACGATGAAGATGATCACAGACATGGAGCGTATCGGAGATCATGCAGCGGATATCTCAGAACTGACGATTCTCATGGCAGGAAAACCCTATATCAGAGAGATCTCAGATATCGAGCAAATGGCAAAACAGACGACTGTGATGGTGACAAACAGCGTGGATGCTTATGTCAACCGGGATATCGATCTTGCGCGAAAAGTGATTCAAATGGATGATGAGGTGGATGATCTGTTTAATAAAGTAAAGTCAGAGATCATCGGGGAAATCCGCACCGGAGGTGATGACGGTGAGCAGACGACAGATCTTCTCATGGCGGCAAAATATTTTGAGCGCATCGGAGACCATGCGACCAATATCGCGGAATGGGTCATCTTTTCGCTAACCGGCGAACGAGTATAGCAGAACGGCAGTGATCCGCAGTGCGTCCGGCAGTCATTTTTACGCATTCTTTACATAAAATTTACCTGTCCGTGGTAACAGATTTTACATGACTGCGCCATACTTTGGATATAATAAATCAAAGTAGGAGGTCGCAGATATGGGTGGACTGGTTCTTTTATGTAAGATCGCACTGATCGCTGCAGCGTGTGTCGGTGTCGTATGGTTTGGATACTGGTATAAGGAACATGTAATGTAAAACGATCCAGAGCCCATCCTGATGGCACAGGCTTTGAAGAAGTTTATATTTTACATAGATTTTACATTGATTACTCCTGTATTTTACATAAATGCTTTACGATAAAAAAGTTGATATACGGAATCTGTATCGGAACCGTGAAGCAGAGGAAAGTTCCGGTTAAATGCAAAGGAGTAAAAATATGGACTTTTTCGGTTTACTCACCATGATTGGTGGGTTGGCATTGTTTTTGTATGGAATGAACACGATGGGCGACGGTCTGGCAAAGATGGCTGGCAGCCGCCTTGAACAGATTTTAGAGAAACTGACAAGCACACCTATCCGTGCAGTCCTTCTCGGGGCAGGTGTGACAGCCGTGATACAGAGTTCTTCTGCGACGACAGTCATGGTCGTTGGTTTTGTTAATTCAGGAATTATGAAGCTGTCGCAGACAGTCGGCATCATCATGGGTGCAAATGTCGGAACGACGATCACTTCATGGATCTTAAGTCTTGCAGGTGTGGAGGGGGACAGCTTTTTTATACAGCTGTTGAAGCCGAGCTCCTTTTCACCCGTCCTGGCGCTGATCGGCGTTATTTTTCTATTGTTTTTGAAGGATGAAAAAAAGAAGGATATCGGAACGATCCTGTTGGGTTTTGCTGTGCTGATGTTTGGAATGGAGACCATGAGCGGAGCAGTGGAACCCCTGGCCGATGTGCCGGAATTCACAAATCTGTTTGTGGCATTTAAAAATCCGTTTCTCGGTATGCTCGTTGGAGCGCTGCTGACTGCGGTGATCCAGAGCTCGTCTGCATCGGTCGGTATCCTGCAGGCGATGTGTGCGACCGGAGCCGTCAGCTTCGGCGCAGCGATCCCGATCATCATGGGACAGAATATCGGTACATGTGTGACGGCGATTATCTCCAGTATCGGAGCCAGCAAAAATGCAAAGCGGACAGCGCTTGTTCACCTGTATTTTAACGTGATCGGAACAGCAGTCTTTATGATCGTTTTCTACATGTTAAATGCATTTTTGCACTTTTCATTTTTGGATCAGGCGGCAAACGGTGCGGGCATTGCGCTTGTTCATACCACATTCAACATCGCGGCAACACTGGTGCTGCTTCCGTTTTCGAAGGGGCTGGAGCGCCTGGCAGTGCTTACCATCCCGGATCACGGAGAGCAGGCAGAAGAAAAGGGACAGAAAAAGGTATACGAAGAAGCCGGTATGAAGCTTTTGGATGAGCGTTTTCTGGAGCGTCCGGCATTTGCGGTCGCACAGGCAAAGGCGGCGGCGAATGAGATGGCAAAGCTTGTCAACGAAGCACTGACGCTTGCGATGGAACTGAATGAGGAGTATGATAAGAAAAAGGTAAAGCAGATCTGTGAGCTGGAGGAACGGGTAGATGCCTATGAGGACGGATTGGGAACCTATCTCGTACAGCTCTGTGCAAAGCCGTTGACGGAGCATGACAATCATGTGCTGACAACCCTCCTAAAGAGCATTAGCGATCTTGAACGCATGGCGGATCACGCGGTCAATCTGGCTGAGAATGCACAGCGCCGGCACAGGGAGGATGCGCGTTTTTCTAAAAAGGCTACAGCAGAGCTCGCAGTGTTTACGCAAGCACTGCAGGATATTATTCAGGTTACTTTCCGTGCATTTGAAAATGCGGATGTGGAAGAGGCATCCCATGTGGAACCGTTGGAGGAGGTCATTGACGATCTGAAGGAGGAGATCCGCTCCCGCCATATCAAGCGTCTGGCAAAGGGCAAGTGTACGATCGAGCTGGGCTTTGCGCTGACGGATCTCGTGACCAACTATGAGCGGATCGCTGATCACTGTTCGAATATTGCGGTAGCCGTGATCCAGGTGGATGAGAAGGAACACGACGTGCACAAATATCTCGGTCAGATCAAGACGGAGGATCCGAAGTTTGCGCAGATGTACAACAGCTATAAGGAACGCTATGCGCTGGAATAAAAAGGAGATGTTAAAATGGCAACGATCTATGTGGTGGAGGATGATCAGAATATTCGGGAGATTGAGAGTTTTTCTCTGAAAAATTCCGGCTATGAAGTGGAGGATTTTGAATGTGCTGCCTCATTTTATAAACGGATGGAGCGTGCACTGCCGGATCTGATCCTGCTGGATATCATGCTGCCGGATCGGGACGGACTGGAGATACTGAAGGATCTGCGCTCGCGTGTGGAGACGAGACGGCTTCCGATCATTATGGTGACGGCGAAGACGACGGAGATCGATAAAGTAAAGGGACTGGATATGGGCGCGGATGATTATCTGACGAAGCCCTTTGGCGTGATGGAGCTTATCTCCCGTGTCAAGGCGCTCATGCGTCGGACGAACGGGCTGCAGGAGGATACGCTGCTGCAGTTTCAGGAGCTTACGATGGATCTGGAAAAGCACCGCGTGAGTGTGCAGGGTGAGCCGGTGGAGCTGACCTTCAAGGAGTTCGAACTGCTGCGCATTTTTATGCAGAACGCCGGTATTGTTTTGCAGCGGGAAACATTGATGAACAAAGTGTGGGGAACGGATTACGAGGGCGAGAGCCGGACCCTCGACATGCATATCAAGACACTGCGCCAGAAGATCGGTGATTACGGCAATCATATCAAGACCGTACGAAATGTCGGTTATCGGTTGGAGTAAGTTTTATGAAGCGAAAGATCAATGCCCGGTTTGTGCTGCTGACTGTGATGTCGGTGATCCTGACACTGGTGCTGGCAACGGTGGCATATTATGAATTGTTTAAAAAAGAAGTGTTGGCGGATCTGAGGTCGTATACATATGTGCTGGAGCATGCCGGTGTGTTTGACGACATGACTGCGGTCAAGGAATATACGTTGTCCGACACAGATGTGCGCATTACGCTCATTGATCCGGATGGTGCAGTGCGCTATGACAGTCAGGCAGACGCTGCAGATATGGACAACCATGAAAATCGTCCGGAGATCGCCGAGGCGCTTCGATCCGGAAGCGGTGAGGCGATCCGTCATTCGGACACGATCGGCCGGAACCTGTTCTATTACGCAGCCAGACTGGATAATGGTTCCATTCTGCGTGTGGGCAAGGAGAGCGGAAGTATCTGGGCGATCTTCGCCGGCATTCTGCCGTGGATCGCAGGTATCGGTGCAGGGCTGATCCTGATCGGTCTGGTCCTGTCCCATTATCTGACGATGCAGCTTTTGGAGCCCATCGAGCGCATGGCAAATGATATGGATCATCTGGATTCCATGACGGTTTACAAGGAGATGATCCCGTTTACAACGAAGATCCGCAAGCAGCATGAGGACATTATCAAAAATGCAAAAATGCGTCAGGATTTTACGGCAAATGTTTCTCATGAGTTGAAAACGCCACTGACAGCTATTTCCGGATACTCGGAGCTGATCGAGAATGGGATGGCGACAGATGCAGATGTTCAGCGTTTTGCAGGTGAGATCCACAAGAATTCCAAGCGGCTACTGACGCTGATCAACGATATCATCCGGCTGTCAGAGCTGGATGTGACAGAGCACGATCTGACGACGCAGGAGGTGGATCTGTATGAGATCGCGCGCACCTGCGTAGATATGCTGCAGGTCAACGGAGAGAAGCATGATATTTCCATCTCACTGCTTGGTACGAGCTGTACGATCAATGCCAATCGGGAGATGATGGAGGAGCTGGTGTACAACCTTTGTGACAATGCGATCCGATATAATAACGCAGGCGGTTCTGTTAAGGTCTGGGTGACGAAGGCTGACGGGCATACGGTACTTTCGGTGAAAGATACCGGTATCGGCATTCCAAAGGAAGATCAGGAGCGTATTTTTGAGCGCTTTTACCGTGTAGATAAGAGCCGTTCTAAGTCTACCGGCGGTACCGGACTGGGACTTGCGATCGTTAAGCACATCGTGGAGCAGCACAATGCAAAGCTGGAGATCGACAGCAAGCTGGGCGAGGGCACGGAGATCCGGGTGATCTTTTAGATGAGACATTCCTTTGGCAAAGCTCAAAGGGAACGTTCGTAGAGAGAAAAGACCGAAAAAATGCGCAATTCTCCAAGGCAGAGAGCGATTCTCCGCTTTGTGGATTGCGCATTTTTCTTTGAAGGGGTATAGTCTTAGATAAGAGCTGCAGCTTTTTACAAAGGAGGAAGTTTTTATGAACGAAAATAAGATTGGATCTTTTATCCAACTGAGCAGAAAGGAAAAGGGGATGACGCAGAAGGATCTGGCGGACCGGATCGGAGTGAGTGATAAGACGATTTCAAAATGGGAAAATGGAAACAGTGTGCCGGATACAGAGATCCTGTCATCGTTATGCCAGTCATTAGACATTTCAGTGAATGAACTTCTCTCCGGTGAAAAATTGCCTGTGGAGACTTATCCACAGAGAGCGGAGGAAAATATGATGAATCTATTAAAGGAAAATGAAGATAATCGGAAAAATTCTACGATCCAGTTGGTCGTTGGCATTGTATTGGGTATTTTGACACTCATACTGCTGCTTGGCATCACGGGTGGTGCGGGCTTGCATGCGTTAGTGTGGTTTATTGACCTGCCGTCATTACTTGGTATCATTTTGATCTGCGCAGCGGTCGTTCTGTGTTCAGGCGTAAGGGGAAAAAAAGAAGTATTCTGTGTTGCACAAAAGGCTGTGATCCCTGCCGGTGTATTTATGGCGCTGACAGCAGGAGTTGTGCTTTTAGTAAGGCTCGATGATATCGAATATATTGGACCGAATCTGGCGGTTGCATTTTTGTCGCTGACCTATGCCGTGCTGATCTATCTGATCCTGATCCCGGTGAACAAGCGCCTGGAGGGTTGAGGGATGGTAGAGACAATTTTATAGATAAAATGGAGAGACAGCCTGGAAACGGGCTGTCTTTTTTGCCGGTTCGGATTCTTGTATTTTGCTTTTGAATGCATTATACTGAGTTCGGTAAAGGATTGAATAATGATGGGGATAAATGATCAGGAAGGATGACATTTCGTTGAAGAATGATATTATAGAGCAGTTGGAGATACGGGCAGAGCTGAAAAATGAGATTTTAGAATTCCGGAAGCAGTATCCGGTGAAGGAACAGGACAGGATTCCAAATCCAGATCTGATCTATGATGGAAAAGACATCTGGGAGCAGGCGGTGACGGCTCTGCTGTGCGGAAAAAATGTTCTTTTGGTAGGTCAGAAAGCGACCGGAAAGAATCTTCTGGCAGAAAATCTCGCGGCGGCATTCGCAAGACCGCGGTGGGATATTTCTTTTCATGTAAATATGGATGCGGCTTCTTTGATCGGAACAGATACCTTTTGCGACGGAGCAGTGGCTTTTCGGCCGGGACCGGTGTATGCTGCGGCAAAACAGGGCGGCTTTGCGGTGCTGGATGAGATCAATATGGCAAAGAGCGAGGCCGTGGCGGTGCTTCATGCAGTCCTGGATTTCCGCAGGAGTATGGATATACCGGGTTATGGAAAACTGGCGCTTCATCCGGCCACGCGTTTGATCGCCACGATGAATTATGGGTATTCGGGAACCAGAGAGTTAAACGAGGCGCTGGTTTCCCGGTTTGTGGTGATCGAGATGCCGCTCATTTCGGGGGAGAGTCTTGCCAGACTGCTTCAGAAGCAGTATCCGTCGATCAAAAAAGACGCAGCGGAAGAACTGACAGCTGTCTTTCTGGATCTTCGGAAAAAATGTGAGCATGGAGAGCTTTCCTCCAAAGCGTTGGACCTCAGAGGCCTGCTGGATGCGGTGGCATTGATGGAAAAGGGGATGCATGTGGATACAGCACTTGATATGGGAATTACGAATAAGTCTTTTGATCCTTATGAACAAGCACTGATCCGGGATACGATCCATGCCAGAATGTCGCGGAAGCTCAGCCGTGAGGATCTGTTTTGTGACGAATTGTCCGAATTGTCTGTATAATTGTCTTTCAGGCATCGGAAATAAGGTGGCAGCTTGTCAAAAGAATCTGAGGGGTAACATCCCGGGGTTTTGGTAAAAAGATGGAAGAACAGGACAAGAGAGAGGAAAAGCGTGCGAGAAATATGGTGTGGGCTGCGGCGGGAGCTTATGAGTGCGAGCCTTTGTTTTTAGCGTTTTCTCCGGATGGAACAGCGGATCTTTATTTGAATACGATCATTGGTCTGAGCTATCAATGGTATGACGGAAAGAAGCTGGAGCAGTTTTTTCAGATGCTCGGCGGAAAAAATGAGGAATTGTATGAGGGACTGCTCTGGATCGCTCTGGAAAATGCGCTGTACCGGAAGGAGGAACAAAAGCGTTCTGCCCTGCGGGAGCTGCGCAAAGAGTATGCACATGACTGCGTCAGGCGCTATCACAGGCAGAAAGATTATGCCAGGATTGACCGGCTGCGATATGGTCACTGCCGGGAGATCCTTGGTCTGGATCCGGAGCTGGGCAAAGAGGATGAGGAGCTTTTGCGGGCGATTGATCTTCCGGCGGACCTGACAACGGAACAACTCTTGACCAGGATCAGGGCGATCTTTGAACAGTTTTTTTCGTATCGCCCTATGCCTGTAAAAAGAAGGAACGGAGTCTACTTTCTGCAGAAGATCGTGGGAGTGTTTCATTCCGTGGGACAGATCGGTACTGTTTATGTGAGAGTAAAACAGCCGGATGCTGTGGATATCAGACAGGAAGGCGTACCGGGGATACGTGAGCGGACGAAGCTGTCTTTCTTTCATCTTTTTCCGAGAAAAGATGGTGCGCACGACAGGGAGTATGTGATGGCATGCTTTGGACAGAGCATGCTCGACGATAGAGAGATGAAAGCGGTGGAGCAGAGACTGTGCACCGGTAATCATAAGGACAGCCATCTGCTGTTTACGAGAGGAACGAGAAAAGCGCATCCGCTGTCAGGCAAAGCCGCAGATGCGGATATCGTGTCCGGGGGGCATGCCGTCGGATTTTCAAATAGAGAACTGCGGGAGATCATGGATTTTCGGAAGGAATGCAGACTGCAGCAGGAGAAAAACCGGGCGCATTTTGAAAAGAACCGGGATCTGTACCGGAACAGTATCCAGCGGCTTGCGGGAAAACTGCAAGTCACTTTGGAGACAGAGAAGGAGGATGATCTTTCGCCTGCAACACATGGGGTGATATGCCCACAGCGGGTGTGGAGAGTTCTCTTCCAGAAGAATCCAAAGGTTTTTCAGAGAAAAGAAGAAAAAGATACTGCCGGTTTTTCCGTGGATATTTTGATCGATGCGTCTTCCTCACGAAAAACCAGCCAGGAATTCCTGGCGGCGCAGGGCTATGTTCTGGAGAAAAGTCTGGAGCGCTGCAGGGTTCCGGTTCAGATGTATTCCTATTGCAGTATCCGTGACTATACGATTCTGCGTTTGTTCCGCTTCTATGGGGAAAAAGGGCAGGATGAGGCGATTTTTCAATATACGGCCGCGGGAAATAACAGGGATGGTCTGGCGTTGCGCGGTGCCGGATATCTGATGGAGCAAAGTCCGAAGGAGAGGCGTCTGCTTCTGGTGCTGACGGATGCCAGCCCTCAGGACGATCAGGACCTGGGAGAAGGGGCATTTTACAAAAACAGGGAATATACAGACGAGGCGGCGGTGGCAGACGCGGCTGCAGAAGTGCGGACTCTGCAGCAAAAGGGAATCACGGTCGTCGGGATCGTTACGGGCAGTGAGCGAAGCGCAGAGGCAGCCACAAAGATGTTTGGCAGGAATTTTGTGAAGATCCGGAATATCAATGAATTTGCGGAAACGGTCGGCCGGGTGCTGCAGGAACAGCTCCGGATGCTGTAAATGGAGCGGTTGTGAGAATCTATACCTTGACTTAGCCGTACGACTAAAAGTATAATAA
>CALZQA010000012.1 GCA_945828315.1 uncultured bacterium
TTATAATAGTATAACACTTTTCAGATATAAAAAAAAGCAAAAAAACAGCCATCCCATCGCGGAATGACTGTTTTCATCTGCAAAACAAAATATTGTGGCAAATTATGAAAGTCTGGTTACGTTTGCTGCCTGAGGTCCTTTTTCTCCCTCTACAACTTCGAACTCAACCTTCTCGCCATCCTTCAATTCCTTGAAGCCGTCCATATTCAGTGCTGAGAAATGAACAAATACTTCGTTGCCGGCTTCATCAGAAATAAATCCGTAGCCTTTTTTTGCATTAAACCACTTTACAGTTCCCTGCTGCATAATACTTCCTCCTAAACTCAATTAGATATTACTTGGAATTTCACGTCCTTTTTAGGCGCAGCTTTTTTAAATTCCTTACTCAACATAGCATGTTTTGGCAAATTTGTCAATTCTTTTTATTTAAAACTTCATTTTTTTATCTAACATGCACATCCAATTGCGGAAATGCGATCTCTATACCAGCCTCATCCAGCGCCAGCTTAATCTGCTCATTCAATTCCCACTTCTCATCCCAATATTCATCGGGAGTCGTCCAGACGCGAACCGCCAGCTTGATGCTGCTCTCTGCCAGCTCCCAGACGAGGATCTCCACCGGCTCATCCTGCATCCGGTGCGTTGAGCGCTCCGCCACCTGCCGGAGCACCTGCTTTGCGCGCTGCAGATCGGCATTGTACGAGATGTCCACCAGAACATCCAGCCTGCGGATACCGCTCTTTGTCAGATTTGTAATACTGCCATTTGCAAGTGTGCCATTGGGGATCACGATCAGCTTCTGCTCTGCTGTCTGCAGCGTCGTATAAAAGATCGATATCTCTTTGACATCGCCCTCGTTATTTCCCGTACCGTCAATGATATAATCGCCTACGGTAAAGGGCTTTAACAACAAAATGAGCACGCCTCCCGCAAAATTGGAAAGGCTTCCCTGCAAAGCAAGTCCCAGCGTCAGTCCGGCTGAACCCAGCACTGCTACCACCGATGCTGTTGTGACGCCGAAAAATCCAAGGATCATCAAGATCAATATAAAATAACCCGCAACTTTAGCAATGGCATCCAAAAACTGCTGAACACCTTCATCTACATTATGGCGCGCCAACACCTTCTTTAACAGCCTGCGCAGCCACTTGATGACCCGCACTCCTATCACATACACAATCACAGCGCCGATCACAGACAACGCAAAATTGATCAGCGTCGGACCCAGTTTTTTTAAATATGATTCCAAAACAGATAAGTCTTCTGTTTCAATCGTCATCATAGACATACTCCTGTTAAATCTCGTGTATAAAGAGACCGCTGCGCAGCTTCGGCTCAAACCAGGTTGATTTCGGCGGCATCAAAAGTCCTGCATCCGCCACTGCAAACAGCTCCTGAATATCTGTAGGATACATGGCAAACGCGCAGACACTGTCACCGTCCGCACCGCAGCGCCGCTCCAGCTCATCCAGCCCACGGATACCACCCACAAAATCAATGCGCTTATCCGTCTTCGGATCACCAATGCCCAGCACCGGTGCCAGAAGCAATTCCTGCAGCAAGGATACATCCAACCCCTTCACAGGATCTGTGCTGCGGTCAGCCTCTCTGATCGTGCAGAGATACCAGTTTCCGTCCAGATACATGGAGAAATCACCTTTTTTTGCCGGTTTTCTGTCCTCTTTTGCCACCTGCTCCACATCAAAGAGTTCCTGTACCTTCGATAAAAATGCATCGCAGGATAGTCCGTTCAGATCCTTTACCACACGGTTGTAATCCATGATCATCAGTTCCTCATCCGGGAACAACACAGACAGAAAATAATTGAATTCCTCGGAGCCGTCGAAATCAGGATGCTCTGCTCTGCGCTTGAATCCCACCTTGACCGCAGAAGCCGCACGATGATGTCCGTCCGCAATATAGATCTCACCGATACTGTCAAAGGCTTCTCGGATCTCCTGAATGTCATCTTTTGCGTTGATCACCCATACGCGGTGCCGGATACCATCCTCTGAAGTAAAATCATACACAGCCGCCGTTTGTTTTGTCTTCGCCACGATCTCACGGATCACCGCATTTGCGCGATAGGAAAGAAAGATCGGACCGGTCTGCGCGTTGCAGCTGTCCACATGGTGAATACGGTCTGCCTCCTTGTCCGCTCTCGTGTTCTCGTGCTTTTTGATCACCTGGTTTGCATAGTCATCAATGGAAGCACACGCCACGATACCAGTCTGCACGCGTCCGTCCATCGTCAGTTCATAAATGTAATAGCAAGGAGCGTCCTCCCGCAGGAAGTCTCCTTTTTCAATCTTTTCCCAGAGCAGATCGTGTGCCTTTTCGTACACACACTCTGCATAGGTGTCCACCGAATCATCAAACTGCGTCTCTGCCCGGTCGATATTTAAGAAGGAGTCCGGATTGCCTTTGACAGCCTCCTTTGCCTCCTGCCTGTTATACACATCATAAGGCAAAGCGGCGATTGCCGCCGCTTTTTCGGGAATCGGGCGAATTGCCCGAAAAGGTCTGATATTTGCCATTATTTGATCACCCTTGCCTTGAACACACCGGGCAGACTGCACATTTTATCCATTACCTCTGCAGGAACCGGAGCATCCACATCCATCATCGTATACGCGTAGTCACCCTTACTCTTGTTTGACATGTTGTCAATATTTACACCGGCATCACCTAATACTGCAGTAAATCTTCCGATCGTACCTTTCTCGTTCTTGTGAAGGAAAGCGATACGGCTTGCTGTCTGGCACACACCCATGTCACAGTTGGGATAATTGACAGAATTCTTGATATTTCCGTTTTCCATATAGTCACGGATCTCCTTTACAGCCATCACCGCACAGTTATCCTCAGACTCCTCGGTGGAAGCGCCAAGATGGGGACTTACAATACAGCCGGGTGTACCCACCGTTGTAGGATTTGGGAAGTCGGATACATACTTGCGGATCTTTCCCTCAGCCAGAGCCTTTACCATTGCCTCCTCATCTACGAGCAGATCTCTTGCAAAATTCAGTACAACAGCAGTCGGCTTCATCATTGCGATCGCATCTGCGTTGATCATCTTCTTTGTCGCATCCATGAGCGGCACATGTACAGTGATGTAATCGCACTCTTTATAAATGGTCTCCAGATCATTGATATGCTTGACATCGCGTGACAGGTTCCATGCAGCATTGACAGAGATGTAAGGATCATAACCGTAAACCTCCATGCCGAAGTGTCTCGCGGTGTTTGCAACCTTGATACCGATCGCACCAAGTCCGATCACACCGAGCTTTTTACCAGCAAGCTCCGTACCTGCAAAGTTCTTTTTCTGCTTCTCTGCAACCTTTGCGATATCTGCGTTTCCGGCCTCTGAAGCACACCAGTTAATGCCTCCGACAACGTCACGGGCTGCCAGGAGCATACCTGCAAATACAAGCTCTTTCACGCCGTTTGCATTTGCTCCGGGTGTATTGAATACAACAATACCTTTCTCCGCACATTTATCTAACGGAATGTTATTGACTCCGGCGCCGGCTCTTGCCACTGCCTCTAAACAATCCGGCAACTCCAGCTCATGCATGGATGCGGAACGCACAAGCACTGCCTGCGCATCCTTTAACTCTTCTACTTTTTTATAGTCATCGCTCAGCAGGTCAAGTCCCACGCCTGCGATCGGATTCAAGCAAGTATAATTATACATTTTAAGCATTTTCCTCCTCGAATTTCTTCATAAATGCAACCAGCTTCTCTACACCCTCGATGGGCATTGCATTGTAGATGGATGCGCGCATACCTCCAACGGTACGATGTCCTTTCAGATTTTCAAAACCGGCTGCCTTTGCCTCTGCGACAAATTTTGCATCCAGATCCGCATCTCCGGTCACGAAAGGCACATTCATCAGTGAACGGTCCTCTTTACGAACAGTTCCCTTGAACAGCTTACTCTGATCCAGAAAATCATAAAGGATCTTTGCCTTTTTCTCATTGTGCTCTTTCATTGCCTGCAGACCGCCCATCTTTTTGATCCACTTGAACACTTTACCGCAGATGTAAATGCCGTAGCAGGGTGGTGTATTGTAAAGGCTGTCGTTGTCTGCCTGGGTCTTGTATTTTAACATGGTCGGTGTTCCGGGCAATACATCATCACGGATCAGATCTTCACGAATGATCACGATAACAACTCCTGCAGGTCCTACGTTTTTCTGTACTCCGCCGTAGATCACACCATACTTTGTCACATCGACAGGCTCAGATAAAAAGCAGGAAGAAACATCTGCCACGAGATCCACACCCTTGGTATTCGGCAATGTCTTATACTTGGTTCCGTAGATCGTATTGTTCTCACAGATATACACATAATCCATGTCGTCCGTAATCGGCAGATCAGAACAATCAGGAATGTATGAAAATGTTTCGTCAGCGGAAGATGCAAGTTCTACTGCCTCGCCATACATTTTTGCCTCCTGAAATGCTTTCTTAGCCCACTGTCCCGTAATAATATATCCGGCCTTTTTATTTTTCATCAGATTCATCGGGATTGCCGCAAACTGCTGGGATGCACCTCCCTGTAAGAACAGCACCTTGTAATTATCAGGGATGTTCATCAGATCGCGGATATCTGCCTCTGCCTCCTTGATGATCTGGTCATACACCTTGGAGCGATGTGACATTTCCATGACAGACATACCGCATCCCTTATAGTCAAGCATCTCGTCTGCTGCTTCCTTTAATACTTCCTCCGGCAACACCGCCGGTCCTGCAGAAAAATTATATACTCTGCTCATTATGATATCCTCCTCGTAATTATAAAGCTAATTTGTTTTATTTTTCAGATCTTCGTCTGTAAAAGCCTCACTGATCGGTGCACCCGGCGCTACCATCGGCCACACCTTGTCATCACAGTCAATGATCGCATCGATCACGACCGGTCCCGGTGTCGCAAGTGCCTTTGCAAAAACCTCATCAAATTCCTCCCGGGTCGTCGCGCGAAGTCCGGTGGCGCCCATTGCCTCCGCAAGCTTCACATAATCCACGCCGTCGTCCAGCACCGTTGCTGAATAATGCTGATTGTAAAACAGATCCTGCCACTGGCGTACCATGCCAAGCACATGATTATTGACAATAACCTCGATCAGCGACAGCTTTTGTCTTGCTGCTGTCGCGATCTCGTTCATGTTCATGCGGAAGCATCCATCACCGGCAAAATTGACAACCTGCTTGTCGGGATTTGCCACCTGCGCGCCGATCGCAGCGCCCAGACCATATCCCATCGTTCCCAGACCGCCGGAAGTAAGAAGCGTGCGGGGTTTGCTATATTTATAATACTGCGCCGCCCACATTTGGTGCTGCCCAACCTCTGTAACGATGATCGCATCGCCCTTCGTCTGTTTGTAGATCTGTTCCATCATATACGGACCGCTCAATCCGGTATCTGCATATTTCAGTGGATATTTTTCCTTGAGTCCGGCAATATATTCCAGCCACTCACGATGATCCTGCTGTTCTAACTGATCGTTGATCCGGGCAAGGATCTCTTTTGCATCCCCGATGACACTGGCGGTCACCGGAATATTTTTATTTACTTCCGCCGCATCAATATCGATCTGTATGATCTTTGCCTTACGCGCAAATTTGCCTGCATTTCCGATGACGCGGTCAGAAAATCGCGCTCCGATAACAACAAGCAGATCACACTCACTGACACCGAAGTTTGACACCTTTGTGCCGTGCATACCGAGCATTCCGGTATAGAGCGGATCTGTACCGTCAAAGGCACCCTTTCCCATAAGGGAATCACAGACCGGCGCCCGCATCAGCGATACAAATTTTTTCAGTTCCTCCGATGCACCCGAGATCACTGCGCCGCCGCCCACAAAAATATACGGTTTTTTCGCTTTTTTCATGTACGAAAGCGCCGTCTCGATCTCCTGCTCCGAGATCGGATGTGCACTGCGCGGTGTCTGTTCTATCATAGCCGGCTCATACTCCGCTTTATTTGCTGTCACATCCTTCGGAACATCGACAAGCACCGGACCCGGTCTGCCTTTTTTTGCAATGGAAAATGCACGGCGGATCGTCGCTGCCAGATCACCCACATCCTTGACGATAAAGTTATGTTTTGTGATCGGCATTGTCACTCCGGTAATATCAATCTCCTGAAAACTGTCTTTTCCCAGCAGCGATACACCAACATTACAGGTGATCGCCACCACCGGAACAGAATCCATATAGGCCGTTGCGATACCGGTGACCAGATTGGTCGCACCCGGTCCGGAGGTTGCAAGACACACACCGACTTTTCCGGTGCTTCTCGCATAACCATCCGCCGCATGGCTGGCCCCCTGTTCATGGGAGGTCAGAATGTGTCTGATTTCATCACTATGCTTATATAACTCATCATAGACATTTAAGATCGCACCGCCCGGATAACCGAATACCGTATCCACGCCCTGCTCCTTTAAACACTCAATGATGATCTCTGCGCCTGTGAGCTGCATGTTTCTTCCCCTTTACTAAGTATTACTTTATTTCCAAGATCGCACCACGGTTTCCTGATGTGACCATCTTCTCATAACGTGCCAGATATCCGGTTGTTACCTTTGGCTCTCTGGGCTGCCATTTTGCCTTTCTTGCTGCCAGTTCCTCATCAGAAACCTTTAACTCCAGTTTCATCTCAGGAATGTTGATGCTGATGATATCACCCTCCTCGACAAGCGCGATCGGTCCGCCGACTGCCGCTTCCGGCGAAACGTGTCCGATGGACGCACCACGACTCGCGCCGGAAAAACGTCCGTCAGTGATCAGCGCAACGGAAGATCCCAGGCCCATACCGGCGATGGCAGAAGTCGGATTTAACATCTCGCGCATACCGGGACCACCCTTCGGTCCCTCATAGCGGATAACAACAACATCGCCGCTGACGATCTTGCCGCCCTTGATGGCTGCGATCGCATCCTCCTCACAGTCAAATACGCGTGCGGGGCCTTCATGTACAAGCATCTCCTCGACAACCGCGGAGCGCTTTACAACCGATCCGTCCGGTGCCAAATTACCCTTTAATACGGCAAGACCGCCGGTCTTACTGTAAGGATTATCCACGGTACGGATAACCTCAGGATTACGGTTAACAGCATTTTTGATATTTTCACCGATCGTCTGTCCGGTAACTGTCATACAGTCTGTATTCAAAAGTCCGATATCTGCCAGCTCCTTCATAACCGCGTACACACCGCCGGCCTCGTTCAGATCTTCCATATATGTAGGACCTGCCGGTGCCAGATGACACAGATTCGGTGTCTTCTCGCTGATGGGATTTGCATAGGAGATATCAAAATCGAAGCCGATCTCATGTGCGATGGCCGGCAGATGCAGCATACTGTTTGTGGAACATCCCAGCGCCATATCTACGGTCAGTGCATTGATGATAGACTCTTTTGTCATAATGTCACGAGGACGGATATTTTTACGGACAAGCTCCATAACAGCCATTCCTGCATGCTTTGCAAGCTTAATACGCTCAGAGTAAACTGCGGGGATCGTTCCGTTTCCGGAAAGACCCATGCCCAGAGCCTCTGTCAGACAGTTCATGGAATTTGCAGTGTACATGCCGGAGCAGGATCCACAGGTCGGACATACCTTGTTCTCAAACTCGGTCACGTCATCCTCGGTCATCGTACCTGCTGCATAACTGCCGACCGCCTCAAACATGGAAGAAAGACTGCGCTTCTGTCCTTTGACATGTCCTGCCAGCATCGGACCTCCCGATACGAATACCGTCGGAATGTTGAGACGTGCTGCCGCCATCAGAAGTCCGGGCACATTCTTGTCACAGTTAGGTACCATGACCAGCGCGTCAAACTGATGGGCAATTGCCATACACTCGGTAGAATCTGCGATCAGGTCACGTGTAACGAGGGAATATTTCATACCGATGTGTCCCATCGCAATACCATCACAGACTGCGATTGCAGGGAAAACGACCGGTACGCCACCTGCCTCGGCAACGCCGAGCTTTACAGCGTCAACGATCTTGTCAATATTCATATGTCCCGGCACGATCTCGTTGTATGAACTCACGATACCGACCATGGGCTTTTTTAACTCTTCTTTGGTAAATCCCAATGCATTGAAAAGGCTTCTTGCCGGTGCCTGCTGCATACCGGCGCGTGCATTATCACTGATCATTTCTTTATCCTCTTTTCCTGTTTTTATATTCTCTCACAGATCAGATCACCCATCTGAGCGGTGCCTACCTGTGTCACGTTCGCTTTCTTATCATCTTCCTGCGGCATAATGTCGATCGTGCGGTATCCATCCTTTAATACCTGTTTTACCGCAGCTTCCACAGCATCTGCCTCAGCATCCAGATCAAAGCTATAGCGCAGCATCATCGCTGCACTTAAAATAGTTGCGATCGGATTTGCGATACCCTTTCCCGCGATATCCGGTGCTGAACCGCCACTGGGCTCATACAGACCAAACTTTGTATCATTTAAGCTTGCAGATGAAAGCATTCCGATGGAACCGGTCACCATGCTGGCTTCATCAGATAAAATATCGCCAAACATATTCTCTGTCAGAATGACATCGAACTGTTTCGGATCCTTCACTAACTGCATGGCACAGTTATCCACCAGCATATGCTCATAAGTTACTTCCGGATAATCCTTTGCAACCTCCTCCACGATCTTTCTCCACAGACGCGAAGAATCCAGCACATTTGCCTTATCCACACTCGTCACTTTTTTGCGGCGCTTCATTGCAATATCAAAGCCCCGGATCGCAATACGACGGATCTCATTCTCGTTATAAGTCAATGTATCCACTGCTGTCATCACGCCGTCACGTTCTTCCGTCACGCGGTCGCCAAAATAAAGACCACCGGTCAGCTCACGCATGATCATCATATCGAATCCATCACCGATAATATCATCGCGCAGCGGACATGCCTCCTTCAACTCCTCATACAGATATGCAGGACGCAGATTTGCAAACAGATTCAACGATTTGCGCAGTTTTAACAGTCCTGCTTCCGGGCGAAGATTCGGCGGCAGTTGATACCACGGCGAAGTAGCTGTGTTTCCGCCAATGGATCCCATCAGCACAGCATCACTGCCCTTTGCCTGTGCGATCGCCTCATCTGTCAGTGGAACTCCGGTCGCATCGATGGAACAACCACCCATCAGGATTTCCTCGTATGTAAAGCTGTGTTCAAATTTTTTCCCGATCGTATCCAATACTTTTTTTGCTTCTGCAACGACCTCCGGCCCGATACCGTCTCCGGCGATCACTCCTACATGAAAATTCATCTTTTTCCCTTTCCGCATATATGCAGAGAAAGGCGTATACCAAAATTCTTGTATACGCCCCACCCTATTTACTTATTTTTTGCGTCTTTTTTGTCCTTTTTTTCCTTCTCCTCTACAGCCTTTGCTGCATCCTCCGGCTTCTCTACTGCGGAGATGGCTGCACGCTGCATCGGAATACGGCAGTTCTTATTGTTTCCGAACTCAATGATCACAGTGTCCTCTGACATGTCAATGATCGTTCCATAAAATCCACTGGTCGTAAGTACCGTATCTCCAATCTCCAATGCCTGAAGCATCGCGTTTTTCTGCTGCTGCTCTTTCTTCTGGGGGCGAATCATGAAGAAGTACATAAAAGCGATCAAAATAACGATCCAAAGTACCATTCCGGCTACGCCACTGGCTGTCTGACTTGCTAAAATCATAGTTATTCCTCCTAATTTCTGTTTCGGTGTAAAAAAACACTAGTACAATAATACATGAAAGTGTCGATAACATCAAGTAAAATTTTAAAGATGCTTATGGTGGATCTCATTCTGACTCATCGTATAGAGTTTTTCTGCCTTGTAAGCGGCAAATCTGCCTTCATCAAGCGCATTACGGATCTCTTCCATCATATTGTTATAGAAATAAAGGTTATGCATGACTAGAAGCCTCATGCCCAGCATCTCCTTTGCTTTGAGCAGATGTCTCACATATGCTCTGGAGTACTTCTGACAAGCCGGACAGCCGCAGCCCTCCTCAATGGGGCGCATATCTTTCTCAAACTTCTGATTTAAAAGATTGATCTTTCCTTCATTTGTGTATGCATGACCATGACGCCCGTTTCTGGTCGGGTAGACACAGTCAAAAAAGTCCACGCCGCGCTCCACACCTTCCAAAATATTCGCGGGTGTTCCGACACCCATCAGGTAAGTCGGCTTTTTCCGCGGCAAATGCGGAACGGTCACATCCAAAATATGATACATCTGTTCGTGACTCTCTCCGACAGCAAGACCGCCGATCGCATAGCCGTCCAGTTCCAGCTCGGAAATACGCTTTGCATGATCAATACGTATATCATCATATACAGCTCCTTGATTGATACCAAAGAGCATCTGATGTTTGTTGATCGTATCTTCTCTGCTGTTCAATTCTGCCATCTTATCCTTACAGCGCACCAGCCAGCGCGTTGTCCTCGCCACTGAATTTTCCACATAACTCCTCTCGGCAAGCGCCGGAGGACACTCATCAAAGGCCATTGCGATCGTTGATCCGAGATTGGACTGGATCTGCATGCTCTCCTCCGGTCCCATAAAGATCTTGCGACCGTCTACATGAGAATTGAAGTGCACACCCTCCTCCTTGATCTTACGGAGTCCCGCCAGAGAAAATACCTGAAATCCACCGCTGTCCGTGAGGATCGGTCTGTCCCACACCATAAACTTATGCAAACCGCCCAGTTCCTTGATCGTTTCATCACCGGTTCGCACATGCAGATGATACGTATTAGAGAGCTGTACCTGTGTTTTCAATTGTTTCAGATCCTCGGTAGAAACAGCGCCCTTTATGGCCGCTGCCGTACCGACATTCATAAATACCGGAGTCTGGATGTCTCCGTGCACCGTGTGAAACACACCGCGTTTGGCACGTCCTTCCTCTTTTAGCAATTCATACATGATCAAATATCCTTATTTTTGATTAATGATGGAACAGACGCAGGCCTGTAAAACTCATCACCATACCATATTTGTTGCAGGTTGCGATCACATGGTCATCACGGATCGATCCGCCCGGCTCTGCCACATATTTCACGCCACTCTTGTGGGCACGCTCAATATTGTCGCCGAAGGGGAAGAAGGCATCGGATCCAAGGGCCACATCCGTATTCTGATCCAGCCATGCACGCTTCTCCTCTGCGGTAAATACTTCAGGCTTTTCGGTAAAAGTGTTCTCCCATGTACCGTCAGCAAGCAGATCCATATATTCCTCACCGATATACAGGTCGATGGCATTATCCCGGTCTGCACGTCCAATGGAATCCTTGAAGGGAAGATTTAACACCTTCGGATTCTGACGAAGCCACCAATTGTCGGCCTTCTGACCTGCCAGTCTCGTGCAATGGATACGTGACTGCTGCCCTGCACCGATACCGATCGCCTGCCCACCCTTGACATAGCAAACAGAGTTGGACTGTGTATATTTCAGTGTGATCATGGAGATGGCCAGATCAATCTTTGCCTGCTCCGGCAGTTCCTTATTTTCTGTCACGATATTAGAGAAAAAGTCATCGTCAATGATCAGCTCATTTCTTCCCTGCTCAAAGGTGATACCATATACCTCTTTGCGCTCCAGCGCCTTCGGTACGTAATTCTCATCAATCCGAATGACATTGTAATTTCCTTTTTTCTTAGCCTTTAAGATCTCCAGTGCCTCCGGCTCATAGCCCGGTGCGATGACACCGTCGGATACCTCGCGCTTGATGATGCTGGCAGTTGCAACGTCACACACGTCAGACAATGCAATGAAATCACCAAAAGAAGACATGCGGTCTGCACCTCTTGCTCTTGCATATGCATTTGCCAGTGGAGTAAACTCAATATCCATATCATCCACCCAGTAGATCTTGCGCTCCACGTCACTCAAAGGCTGACCGACAGCAGCGCCCGCAGGTGATACATGCTTGAAGGAAGTCGCTGCCGGAAGTCCGGTCGCTCTCTTCAACTCGCTTACAAGCTGCCAACCGTTAAAAGCATCCAGAAAATTGATATATCCCGGCTTTCCGTTCAGCACAGTGATCGGCAGATCTGATCCATCCTCCATATAAATGCGTGAAGGCTTCTGGTTCGGGTTACATCCATATTTTAATTCCAGTTCATTCATGATTTTTCTCCTTTTTTTACATTTGTGCAACTATTCAGATTCCGGACCAATTACACGTTTTTATTTACGATACGGGTCTCATACTTTCCGGTTGCAATGTCAATGTATCTCACAAACAGAGACACCTTGTTGTCCTCGTTTAAATTCTCCCAGATCATATTTGTAAAACTGTCGATGTCTCCCTCGATCTTTACCCATTCCGGCTCACCCTCAAAGCTGGGAAGCGGGTCACCGTCACTCATATATGTGTGGATAAAACGTCCCTCGCCGGCTTTCGGATTCTCATATGCAAATGTATAGCGGTTGCAGGAGTCGGGATCTCCATTGTTACTCTTTAAGATAGACATTGCGTAGTTATAGCTTCCGTTCTCCACATGCATGATTCCGGAAATACGTGGTGTGTAATTCGGGCCATCCGGCTCAAACTCTCTCGTGCGCAGAGACTGTTCAAAGGTCTGCTGCTTATCCATCAGATCATAAACGGTATCTGTCTGATCTCCATTTGTTACAATTGTCTTGTTTCCAAGCACTCGTACAGGTGCATAGATGATCAGACTCGGATCCTCAAGCTTGGACGGATCAAATGCCTGTGTGCGGATGCCCTCTCCATCCTCCACAAACACGCGGTTTCTGCTGTTCACACTGCGACCCATAATAAAATATGCGGTCACTGCATACTTTCCGTCGGCAGAACGTCCGATCACGATGCCTCTTCCGGGATAGCTGTTCTCTGATAACTTGCTGCTTAATGCTTCGATCTGCATAATTGCCTCCTTTGGTTTTACTCCTTTAGTTTTTAAATGAATGGATCGGTGCCGGAATCCGTCCGGTACGATTTACAAACGCATCACAGGAATACGGGTTGACCGGCATTACCGGTGCGTGTCCGAGCAATCCACCAAATTCCACGGTATCTCCCACCTGCTTGCCGGGGCAGGGAATCAATCTGGCTGCGGTCGTCTTCTGATTGACCATTCCGATCGCCATCTCATCCGCAATGATACCTGCAATCGTCGTCGGCTTTGTATCGCCGGGAATTGCAATCATGTCCAGACCCACAGAGCATACACAGGTCATTGCCTCAAGCTTTTCTACTGTAAGCGCTCCGACCGTTGCAGCATTGATCATACCCTGATCCTCGCTGACCGGAATAAACGCACCACTCAAACCTCCCACATAGGAAGATGCCATGACACCACCTTTTTTCACCTGATCATTTAACATGGCCAGGGCAGCTGTCGTACCGGGTGCTCCCGCATACTCCAGACCGATCTCCTGCAGAATATCCGCCACACTGTCTCCGATCGCCGGTGTCGGTGCCAAAGACAGATCGATAATACCAAACGGAATGCCGAGACGTCTGGATGCCTCCTGTGCCACAAGCTGTCCGACACGAGTGATCTTAAAAGCTGTCTTTTTGATCGTCTCACAGAGCACCTCGAAATTCTCGCCGCGCACCTTTGTAAGTGCCGTACGCATCACGCCTGGACCGCTGACACCAACATTGATGATCGCATCCGCCTCCGTCACACCGTGGAACGCACCTGCCATGAAGGGATTATCATCCGGCGCGTTACAGAATACAACCAGCTTTGCACAACCATTTACAGCTTTGTCCTTTGTAGCCTCCGCGGTGGCAGTGATCATCTCACCCATCAGGCGGACAGCATCCATATTGATCCCGGTCTTTGTAGAACCGACATTCACAGAACTGCATACCACATCTGTCTGTGCCAGCGCCTGCGGAATCGAACGGATCAACAGTTCCTCACCGCGTGTCATACCCTTGCTCACCAATGCAGAATATCCGCCGAGGAAGTTCACTCCGACCTCTTTTGCAGCACGATCCAGCGTCTTTGCGATCGTCACAAAATCCTCCGGTGTTTTACATGCCGCAGAACCGACCAGTGCGATCGGTGTCACGGAAATACGCTTGTTTACGATGGGAATACAGTATTCCTTCTCGATCTGCTCACCAACAGATACCAGATCCTTTGCGGTGGTTGTGATCTTGTCGTAGATTTTCTTGTTTAACTGTTCTAAATCGGAATCGATACAGTCCATCAGGCTGATACCGAGTGTGATCGTGCGGACATCCAGATTTTCCTGCTCGATCATCTTGTTGGTCTCTTCGACCTCCCATATATTGATCATGACTTATCTCCTTTGTTAAATGCGGTGCATTTTTTCAAATATTTCTTCCTTCTGGCACTTGATCGCCACTCCGATCTGCTCACCCAGCTGCTCAAGAGCGGCTGCGCAGTCAGCGAAAGGCACCTTTGCACCGGTCATGTCCACGATCATCATCATATTAAAATAACCCGAAACGATCGTTTGAGAAATATCCAGAACATTGATGTTGTTCTCCGCAAGATACGTACATACCTTTGCGATGATACCGACCGTATCATGTCCCAGCACCGTGATGATTGTCTTGTTGTTTGCATTTTCCATTCTATCTATCCTCCTAAAATATTTATTACCAATAAATACAGTGTGATGGTTCATCCCTCTTTGCCACATACATCGGAAAATCCGAGCCCTTATAGGGATTGTCCCCCAGTGTCACCTCCAGGCGTACCGTCTCATAGGCAAGCTTTTCATAATTATTCTCCTTTGAGAGATGTCCTAAAATGACCGCTTCAAACCGGTCATGCAAAAGCTCACCTAAAAATCTGCCTGATGTTTCATTGGACAAGTGCCCGCGCTCACTTAAGATGCGCTGTTTTAGCGGATACGGGTATGTTCCCATCTCCAGCATCCGCACATCGTGATTCGCTTCTAACAATAATACATGAACACCCTGCAGTTTGTCTATCAAATAATTATCATATTTTCCCAGATCCGTCACAATTGCTGCCGAACGGGCACCATGACGCACAATATACATCACGGGATCAGCTGCATCATGGGAGACATGGATCGGTTCTACCGACAGGTCTCCTACCGTTAACGGTTCGTCCGGACGCACTACATGAAACAGTCCTTCATCAATCTGGCCAACCGAACTGCACCGTTTGATGGCATGAATTGTTTTTTCCGTTGCATAGATCGGCAGTCCATGCCGCCTTGCCATGACCCCGAGTCCCTGAATATGATCCATATGCTCATGGGTGACAAAAATGCCACTGGTCTCCTCTGGTTTCAGACCCAGCTGTTCCAGGCCTTCTTTGATGCGTTTCCCGCTGATGCCTGCATCGATCAGAATGTGACTGTTATCAGAACCTGCCAGAATACAGTTGCCACTGCTGCCGCTTGCGATACTACATAATCTCATCTTCGCGCACCGCCCTTAACTTTCTTCCCAGCGGATCACGATCTCGTCACCCTCATCAAGTGTTTGCGTGTAAAACGCATTCTTGTCATTGACCGTCGTAACGATTGCCCGTCCTCTGGAATCGGACAGATCAAAATCAATATAATCAAACACGTCGATAAACACGTATTCCGGTTTGCCATGCATGACGATCAGCTCCCCATTGACAAACACGGAACGATCGACCGGTTCCTTCTTTTCTTCCTGTGCTTCTGTTTCAGGTGCGACTTCCTCTGTGGTCTCTTCTGTTTTCCCGGATGATCCTCCTTCAACAGGAGCCTCCTGTCCATTCTCTGCATCCGGCTGTGTTTCCTCTGTTTTCTCATCTGCGGCTGCTTCCGGCTGAGCTGTCATATCCGCTTTCGCCGTACGATAGGAAAGCACCGTCCAGTCCACGCTGAAATTTTCATAGATCTGCGCATCCATTGACTCCTCACGATTGTTCACAAGGATCTCCTGATCCGTGTCGATCTCCACATCCATGAATTCCGCCAGCTGAGCCACCGTATAATAGTTGCACACCTCGATTCGGTCACCATCCTTGATATGATAAGTCGGTGGCTCCAGACTTCCGTTTACGAGCACAAACCGGGGGCAGGTCACCATCTTATGATTGACCTCAAAAGTGATCGTTTCGGAAGTGTACTCCTCCAGCCGCTCGATCGTATAAACCGCGTTTTCTCCCACTGTAGACGGAATGATCTCAATTTCACAGTTCGGCTCCAGCGGTGTATTGATGTTGACTTCCCGTCCATTCAGTCTGACAGTGGAAGACTCTCCTGCCTCGCCACGGATCATTCGCTGCTTGCCATTGACTGTGAAATTGATTGCCTGTCCTCTTCGCGGAAACAGGTATTCATTTGGGAATCCTGCCTGTAAAGCCGCATCGACGATGGTCAGACGACTGTTATCATACAACTTGATGCGCTCCCCGTTAAAGCGTACCATGATAAAGTTATTTTTCTGATCATAATAGTTGAGACAGATACCAACCGGTGTTACGATCAGCGGATCTTTCTCGATATCCGGCTGCAGGAAGTTGATCGTTTTCAGTACTTCCTCGCCGCGCAGTGCCACACGTTCCGGAGCAATATTCAGTTCCTCTGCCAGGCGCTCCACAAAGCCGTGCACCTTTCCGCCACCGCCGACGACAAAGGTTGCACTGACAGATTTATCACCGTTTAAGTCGATGATCTTTTCTGCCACACCCTTTGCAAGCTTATCAACAACGGGGGCAACCAGCTCCCACACCTCCTTGGACGGAACGCGGTGTGTGATACTCATAATATCTTCGAATTCCACCTCGTCATCCACGGTAGAAGCACGCTTGATATGCTCCGCCATATTGAAGTCCACCAGATAATGCTGAACGATGACCTCCGTGATCTCATCTCCAGCATACGGGATCATGCCGTATGCGATAATGCTCCCGTCCTTTGTGATACAGATATCGGATGTACCTGCCCCAACATCGACCAGTCCGATATTCAGCATGCGGAAATGCTCCGGAATCGCCACATTGATCGCCGCGATCGGCTCCAACGTCAGATTTGCAACCTCCAGACCGGCAATGCCCACAGCTGCGTACAGACCATCCACCACATCCTCCGGCAGAAAGGTCACGATAATGTCAAGAGAGATGACATCCGCTTTGTGACCCTCCAGATTCGAGTAGATCTCATCATTAATATAATATTTCACAACGGAATATCCCACACAGTAAAAACGATACTTCGTATCATTCTGCTCCCGCAGGATATTCTGTGCCTGCTCCACGCCGAGCAGCTCCAGCGTATGGATCATCTCACCGGTCACAATCGTCTCCTCCGGATATTCATAATCCACATGCGTTGTCACGGTCTTTAACACACGGCCTGCAGCTGCGATACAGACCTCAGTCAACGGCTGTTCGATCATCTCCTCCAGCTTTGTCTTCACAACCTGGATCGTTTTCCCCACCTTGCCGATATCATGGATCTGCCCATCCAGCATCGCGCGTGTATCATGCTCCTTACAATACTGGGCAATGACATTAAAGGTCTCATTTTCATCCCGATAACCCACTGTTCCAACAACGTTGCGGGTTCCGATATCCAGACCAAAAACAAGGCCCCTGTTGTCTTCTCTGCGTGTGTCCATATTATTTCTCCTCACTCCTGTATAGTTGCTTAATCTGTTCCAACACGTACTGTTCATCCCGGTCATTGTCGATCACCACACGACAATATTTTCGGTATGTCTCATCCGAAAGCTGCGCGGCAAACATCTGCTCTACCTTCTGTTCACTGTATCCCCGGTCCGCCATCAGGCGTTTTTTGCGGGTCTGCTCAGATGCATACACATACCACAGTTCATCACAAAGGGTATCGTAATGATCCTCGATGAGCAGTGCCGCCTCCAGGATCACATATTCATAATATCCTTTCTGCCGCTCCTTCTCCACCTCACCGAGAATATATTCCTTCACCGCCGGGTGCACGATGCCATTCAGCGTTCTTCTCTTTTCTTCATCTGAAAAAAGCAACTGTGCCAGCTTCGGACGATTGATACTGCCATCATCCAGCCAAATATCACAGTTTCCAAAAGCTTCATGCATCCGCTTATAACACATGGTACCCGGTTCCATCTGCTCATGGGCAATTTCATCCGCAATGAGAATACGCACCCGGTACATCTGTCTGATCGCCTTCAGCACAGTTGTTTTTCCGGCCCCCACACCACCGGTCAATCCGATGAATTTCATATATATTCAATCCTTTCGTATTTCTGATTCAAAAATGCTGAAATGCCGGTTACTTTGCTTCATACCAATTGCGGCCGCTGTGCATATCGATCTCCAGTGCCACCTCCAGATGCGCAGCGTTCTGCATTTCCTCTGAAAGGATCGATGCCACCTGCTCCTGCTCTGACTCTGCCGTCTCAACCAGCAACTCATCGTGCACCTGCAGGATCAACTTTGAGGCAAGGCCCTCCTCTGCCAGACGATCATGCACACGAATCATCGCAATCTTAATAATGTCCGCCGCCGTTCCCTGGATCGGCGAATTCATTGCTACACGCTCACCGAAGCTGCGCTGCATAAAATTGCTGGAAGACAGTTCCGGTACCGGTCTGCGTCTGCCGAAAAGCGTCGTTGCATATCCAGTCGTCTTTGCCTGTTCCACCATCTGATCCAGAAATTCCTTGATCTTCGGATAGGTGGCAAAATACTGTTTGATATATTCCGCAGCCTCCTGTCTGGTGATACCCAGATCTTCCCCCAGACCAAAGGAGCTGATGCCATACACAATACCGAAGTTTACCGCCTTTGCATTCCGTCTCTGCAGATCCGTCACCTCATCAAAGGGGATATGGAACACCTGCGATGCCGTAATACGGTGAATATCCTGTGCCTGGCGATATGCATCGATCAGTGTCTGGTCACCTGACATATGCGCCAGCACACGCAGCTCGATCTGTGAGTAATCCGCATCCAGAAAGACACACCCTTCCGCCGGCAAAAACACCTTGCGGATCAAACGTCCCAATTCCATTCGAATCGGTATATTCTGCAGATTTGGCTCTGTGCTGCTGATACGGCCGGTGGCCGTGATCGTTTGATTAAATGTAGAACGGATACGACCGTCCTCCTCAATACATCCTGCAAGACCATCTGCGTAAGTTGATTTCAACTTTGTCAGCTGCCGATACTCTAAGATCTGTGCGACCAGCGGATACTCCGGTGCCAGCTTGTCCAGCACATCCGCTGCCGTGGAATATCCGGTCTTCGTCTTTTTCCCGTAAGGCATCTGCAATTTTTCAAACAGAATTACACCGAGCTGTTTAGGGGAATTGATATTAAACTCCTCTCCTGCGCCTGCGTAGATTTCCTGCTCCAACTGCGCGATCCGCCCGGAGAGCTGGTCTCCGTATTCCTTCAAAGCCTTTGCATCGGCAATGATACCGGCAATCTCCATGTCTGCCAGCACAAAAAGCAACGGACGCTCGATCTCCTCATAGAGCGTCTTCATTCCCTGTTCTTCCAGAAGCGCCATCATCGGCTCATATGCATCACAGATCGTCGCCATAAGGCTGCCGATCCACTTATACAACGCTTCTTTTGCCCCGTCGTCCTCCATCGCCTTCTTTACAGTCATTTTCCCCAGCAGATCCGACCGGGTCGGATACATCCGGTTCAGATAATCCTTCGCCAGATCCTCATACACGTACTCGTGCTTCAGAGGATTCAATAAATACTCTATGATCTCCAGATCATCGAACTGCGCTCTGCGCTCCGCTTCCAGCCCCTGCGGATACAGCAGCTTGATCTGACTCTTCAGATCCATCGTCCGAATCTGTCTGCCTGATTCGATCAACGCCCGCACAGATGTCAGCAAAAACTCTCGTGTCAGTTCACCTGCAGGCATCCAGAATACTTCTTTTGAACAATCACACCCTGCCAGTCCGAGCACCTCATCCTGCTCGACAAACAACTTCAGTGCCATGCTCTGACCCATACCGTCAAGGGCTTCCTTTACCTGTTCCGGAGCTGTCAGCACATGTACTGCAATTTCCTGAGCCTGTGTATCGTTTTGCCCCGCCGAAAAACGGTTCAGTATATTCTTGAAATCCAGTTCACGACAAAGTGTATATGCCTCCGGTGTAAACAGATCTGTCAGTTTTGCATCAGAGAACTCATACGGAATATCGCAGTCCAGTTTAATGGTAGCCAGCACCTTACTCATCTGCGCCATGTCATAATGCTCCCGCAGCGCCTCGCGCACTCTCGCCTGTTTGATATCCTCAATATGGGCATACGCTTCCTCGATGCTGTGATATTCGGCAATGAGCTTTGTTGCCCCCTTCTCGCCGATACCTGCCACACCCGGTATGTTATCGGAAGAATCACCCATGAGTGCCTTTACATCGATAAACTCCTTCGGTGTGACCAGATACCGTTCCTGCACATCTGACGCGTAATAATCCTCGATCTCAGTACCGGTTCTCTTTGTCTTTGGTATGCGGATCTTTACATGCTCTGTGGCAAGCTGCAAGAGATCACGGTCTCCGGATACGATGGACACATCCAGTCCCGCTTCCTCTGCACGATGCGAAAGCGTGCCCAGCAGATCGTCTGCTTCCAGCCCCGCCTGCTCAATGATCTTTACACCCATCGCCGTGAGCATCTGCTTCATGAGCGGCACCTGTTCCTTCAACTCCGGCAGCATCGGCTTTCGCGTGCCTTTATAACCGTCAAACATCTCATGGCGGAAGGTCGGTGCGCTCACATCAAACGCCACGGTCAGATACTGCGGCTGTTCCTCATCCAGTATCTTAAACAGGATATTCAAAAAACCATACACGGCGTTCGTGTGCTGTCCCTTTGCATTTGTGAGGTCAGGCACTCCGTAAAATGCCCGGTTCAATATACTGTGTCCGTCAATCAGGACGATCTTTTCTCTCATCTATTCATCCTCAACCAGCGTAAAAAATTTTGTATCAATCTCAGGATAAGACCGCTTCAATGATAACGGCTTACCGGACATCGTCAAAAAGCAGTGGCTGCTCTCTGCCACAGCACGCAGCTCACCGGTCTCTTTATCCGTCATTTTATAAACAACCTTCAGCTTGACACCGTTGTAGCTTGCAACCTTTGCATCGATGACTACAGTCTCTCCGAAGCGTACCATACTCTTATATTCGCAGCTTACTGAGATAACCGGGCTGATGATCTCCAGTTCCTCCATCTTATCATAACCAAAGCCCATCTGCTCCATCATGTCCATCCGCGCTTCCTCCATCCAGCGGATGTAATTAGAGTGATGCACGATGCGCATCTGATCCGTCTCGTAATACTTTACGTGATGCTCGTAAGGCCTTACCTTGATCTTTTCCGGCTTGTAAACGTCAACTCTTGTGTCCATTCTGAAAACCTTCTTTCTCAAACAAAAAATGAATCCTGTATAGCACAACATAGCTATACAGAATTCATTATGACATACCAGATATAGAATTTCAACCGCTGTCTTTTAAATTTCTTCCACATACTCAAAATAATCTTCCTCTCCGGCAAAAAGCATATATGTACCATCCACGTATCCCATGTAACCGCCGTCTACAAAATATCCCTTCATATCAAGTGTCCTCCTTCTTAATTGAACGTTCTTCGTGCCTCGCTTTGATGATTTCATTCTACGCCCACATATGTCCAATAAAACGGTCAAGAACTTTCGTCTATTTTTCTATCTATTTTTTTCAGTAAAAATGCTTGACATTCACGTCCAAAATATGTTACTTCTAATGTACAGTCACTGACGGATACGTGAATTGACACGGTGTGGCTGGGTAATATTTTAATGCCGACCGTCTGGGCAGCTTTTCAAAGGTGAAATTTTGAAAGGTTGTCCTTTTTTTGTAATGTTTCAGAGTCGTAAAAACACAATTTAAACCAATGAAAGGAAGGTACCCACACTTATGAAGACAGATATTGAGATCGCACAGGAAGCCGAAATGCTCCACATCCGGGAGGTTGCAAAACCCTATGGCATTTCGGAGGATGATTTGGAATTATACGGAAAATATAAGGCAAAGCTCTCGAATGAGCTGTTAGATGAGATCAAAGACCGCCCGGACGGAAAACTGGTGCTGGTAACCGCCATCAACCCGACACCTGCAGGCGAGGGCAAGACCACGACAAGCGTCGGTCTCGGCGAGGCCTTTGGCTACATGGGCAAAAAAGCACTGCTTGCACTGCGCGAGCCCTCCCTGGGCCCCTGCTTCGGCATCAAGGGTGGTGCCGCCGGCGGCGGTTATGCGCAGGTTGTCCCGATGGAAGACCTGAACCTGCATTTTACCGGCGATTTCCACGCCATCACCTCTGCAAACAACCTGCTGGCTGCCCTGCTTGACAACCACATCCATCAGGGCAATGAGCTGAACATCGATACTCGTCAGATCGTCTGGAAACGCTGTCTGGATATGAACGACCGCGCGCTCCGCAATATCGTTATCGGCCTCGGAGCAAAGGCAGACGGCTTTGTACGAGAGGATCATTTCGTTATCACTGTTGCCACAGAGATCATGGCGATCCTCTGCCTGGCTGAAGATATGGAGGATCTGAAGGCTCGTCTGGCAAAGATCATCGTTGCCTACGACTATGACGGCAATCCGGTTACCGCCGGACAGTTGAAGGCAGTCGGTGCCATGGCTGCACTGTTAAAGGATGCCATGAAGCCGAACCTGATCCAGACACTGACCCACACCGGTGCCATCGTACACGGTGGTCCCTTCGCAAACATCGCACATGGCTGCAACAGCGTACGCGCAACCAAGACAGCGCTTAAACTTGCGGATATCGTTGTTACAGAGGCCGGTTTCGGTGCAGATCTTGGTGCTGAGAAATTTTTCGATATCAAGTGCCGCATGGCAGGCTTAAAGCCGGATGCAGTCGTTCTGGTGGCTACCGTGCGTGCCCTCAAATACAACGGCGGTGTCGCAAAAGCGGATCTTGCAACAGAGAATCTGGATGCGCTTGCAAAGGGTATCTGCAATCTGGAAAAGCATATCGAAAACCTGCAGAAATACAATGTGCCGATCGTTGTGACACTGAATTCCTTTGTCACCGACACCGAGGCAGAATATGAATTTATCAAGAATTTCTGTGAGGAACGCGGCTGTGAATTTGCCCTCTCAGAAGTATGGGAAAAAGGTGCCGAGGGCGGTGTCGCTCTGGCAGAAAAGGTATTAAAGACGCTGGAAGAAAAAGAATCACACTTTGCACCGCTCTATCCCGACGAACTGCCTTTGGAGGACAAGATCGCTACCATTGCAAAAGAGATCTATGGTGCTGACGGCGTGACCTATTCTCCCGCTGCAGCCCGCACCTTAAAGAAGCTGACCGACCTTGGCTTTGGCAATCTGCCGGTCTGCATCGCAAAGACCCAGTACTCTCTGTCCGATGACCAGACAAAGCTTGGACGCCCGACCGGTTTCAATATCAACGTGCGTGATGTCTATGTAAATGCAGGCGCAGGCTTCGTCGTAGCCATCACCGGTGCGATCATGACCATGCCCGGCCTCGGCAAAAATCCCGCAGCCTACGGCATTGACGTGACACCGGAAGGCAAGATCACCGGATTATTCTAAACATAATATTCAGCCCAAGACAAAACAGCTGCATGTGCCAATGCACATGCAGCTGTTTTAATTTTCACTCATTCAAATCTATGCCTTTAAATCATATAGTCCTTTCAGGTAATCATACTGGCTGTAGCTTCCGCTGTTACTGTAAGCGGTGCTGTAGATCTGCAGCGTATCCACCGTGGTCGCTGTCTTTTGAACGATCGCATCCATCTGCTCTGTCAGCCTCCGGGAGAAATCCGCATCCGGTCCGAACATCTCCGCCAGCGCATCGATATCTGCTCCTGCCAGTATCTCCGCATCCAGTGCAAGGGTGCCATCCTCATTCTGCGCAATGCCAAAAGCAGACAGCTCCTTATCATAGTCCTTCATGATCTGGTTCAACTCAGAAAGAAAGTTTTTATTCGTTCCTCCACCGGCTTCCATCAGATTGGAGATCATCGTATTATAAGAATTTAAAAGACTCGCAATATCCTGCACTGCCTCGGTCTGATAGTCCTCCCTCGCCGGCTCATCCTCCGTGTCTGCAGCCTTCACGAACACGCTCTTTTTTGCATCATTCAGCTTACGCAGCAGTTCATCCGACTGCTCTGCCGCAGACAGCGCTTTTTTATAATAATCTTCGCTTTCTGCCTTTCGCGCCAGCTTCGCCATCGCAGGATTATTCGCTGACATATTTGATGTCAGCAGATTCTCAATAGAATTGCTGTCTTTTTTCTTATTACTGCCCTGTGTGGTACTATCGTAGAGTGCACTCACCAGATCCGCGCTGTTCATTCCGGTTACTTTCATAAAATGCCTCCCTTTTGTATTCTTCAACTATGATACATATCGGCAATTATTACAAAAAATTGATAGGCTATCCATTCGTCTTGTCCGGCTTCGGATTTACGGCCGTCGGATCTTTCTTTTTCAGTTCCTTATAATCGTCCTCGCTGATATAGGAGTAAGCATTGGATATTCTCGCATTTTCAGCCGTCAGATATACCTTTTCCCTGTAATAGGCCACAACCGGCGTACCAATCTCCAGCACCCCATAAAGTTCTTCCGCAACCTCCGGCGGAACATTGATGCAGCCATGTGAGCCGGCAGTCAGATAGATCTGATCGCCAAATTTTTCTCGCCAAGAGGCATCATGAATGCCCACATTATACGCGAAGGGCATAAAATACTTGACTGGAGATGAATAGCCCTCACCTACCAGAGTCGCATCCCGCTGCTTGTATACGATTTTGTACACACCATCCGGTGAACCATTCCATCGACTCAGATTACCGGATACAATATCCGTATCAAGAACCAGCTCTCCCTGTTTATAAAACCACAAATGCTGATTTGTGTAATCAATCTCCACATAAGTAGAACCGATATCATGAACGCCATACTCTTTTGCGATCTGCGAGTAGACCGGCTCCCGCTCACTATGTCCGCCTTTCGCCAGATCCTCGTAGATCTGCTCTTTTTCCTTCTCCTTATCGATGACCCAACCGTAGTCGCCTCCGCCAATCCTGACCTTGTCTCCCAGAGAAGTCTTAAACTCACGCACGTCGCCGTAAGTATTATATGTAGACGCCATCTGCTGCACGAAATTTGTCACTTTTTCGTCATCAACGCTCACCTGATAATCTTCATCCACCGTCAGCCATGTCTGGATCATCTCACTGGTCAGCTCATAGGGGTCCTGATCTCCAAAGGTGTATGTGATGCTCGTACCATAATAAGTCTCGATTGTATCCATGCAGGCATTGAGCTGCGGATCGTCACTGCGGATGGCCGGATCTTCATAGTAGTCATACAATTCCACGGAAGTCTCTCCGTTTTCCACCGCTTGCGACACCAGGTCCAGCACTTTGTCAAAATCCAGTGTTGTTCCCATAACCTCCGGAACGAGCTGATAACTGTCATCTACCCATGCGATCTTTGCATCTTCCGGGGCGATCATCTGATCTGTCTGCATGCATTCGAGTCCGGCCAGTTCTGTCTCCAGACGCTGCCTGTCAAATGTCGTGGACAAGTCGATCTCCTGTTCCTTTGAGTCCTTCATCTGGTTCATCCAGTCATAGGCATTCTGCTGCTCCAGAATCTGACCGATCTCACCGTTCGGCACATATGCATAGCCAATGGAAGGACCTTCAATATAATATTTCTGATCATCTCTTGCATAGATCGTTAACAGATAATCTGCCACGAAACGAGAAACCTTATCGGTCGCTTCCTCCTCTGTCAATTCGGATACATCGACACCGCTCATGACAGTTCCCGGAAAGAAATGTGTTTTATAATAGTTGGCACGAACAAAAAATATTGTACCAAGAGCGATCAACACCGCAAGCGAGATGCCCAGAACGATTGTTAATACTTTGTGTTTTCTTATAAATGCTGTCATTTTTACCACCTGACTTTTTATATTTCCACCATATACATGGCTACAACAGATACATTATAACACTTTCTATACAGTATGAAAATGAAAAATTATGTAAACTATAGAACAAAAAAAAGAGATGAAACATCTCTTTTTCCGTTAAGATTCATTTTTCACACCAGCGCCAGAATTTCCTCCACTTCTGAAATAGGGATCAGAATGTCATCCGCGATCTGCCTGCTGTTTAACCCGTTCTGTTTTAAACGGCTGACCTGTCGGATGATCAGACTGCTGAAATGATGTGAGATGTCCAGTTTGGAATCTATTACAGTAGGCATATACAGTGACCTCCCTTCGTGTTATATCACGTAATGTTCATTATATAATACTTATACGAAGACAGTTTTCCAAAAAATGGGGTCGCTTCCGTCAATTTTCCCTCGTATTTTCCCTCGTCAGATCTGCTTTGTGGATTCGCCCACCAAAAGCTCTGCTGCAAAGATCTGCTGATTCTGCCGAACCGGACGGTCCTCGATCAGATCCAGCAGCATCTTGATAGATGCCCGGGCCATTTCCTCTTTCGGCTGACAGATCGTCGTCAGAGACGGATGATAGTAATTTGCCATGTCGATCCCGTCAAAACCGGCTACCGAATAATCATCCGGAACACGTTTCCCGGCCTCTAAGATTGCCTTGCAAGCACCGATCGCTGTCGTGTCTGACATTGTAAAAAGTGCAGTGAAATCCCGGCCGGACTCCAGAAGTTCCCGGGTCACTGCGTAACCATTGGCCGGCGTAAATGCTTCTATGTCATCCTTCATATACAATACCAGTCCCGGATCGACCTCGATGCCATGCTTTTTCAAAGCCCTGACATATCCGTTATAACGGGAACGTCCGATACCACGATCTGAATACAACGGGCGGATAATGGCAATCTTTTTGTGTCCCAGCTCGCACAGATAATCCACGATCCGGTAGCTTTCTTCTTCGTCATCAATGGAAATGTAGTTGACCTGAGGTGTCAGCATTGACTTTTCCGGTGCAAATGTACAAAGTACATATGGAATTCCCAGTTCCCGCAATTCTTTCGGTTCACGGTCCACACGACCGCCAAGAAAAATGATGCCTTTTAAGCGCTTCTCTTTTGTCAGTTCCCGCGCCACAGCCAGCTCATCCTCTTCCTGCTGCACACGCTGCAAAAGGAATGTATAATCCTGCTGACCCAGTTCCTGCTCAAAAATTTTAAACATTGCAAGAAAAAACGGGTTATCAATACCCTTTATCATGATCGCAATCGTATTTGACTCCGTTCGCTTCAGGTTTCGTGCGCTGTTGTTGGGAATATAGTGGTTTTCCTCGATCACACGCATAATTTTTTCTTTTGTCTCCGGATTGATGTCCGGATGATTGTTGATCGCACGCGAGACGGTACTCACTCCGACACCGCAGATACGCGCCACATCTTTGATCGTCAATTCTGCCATTTTCCGCTCCAGTTTAGTCTTAACTAACATCTGTTTTCACAACTAAAAAATATATCACATCATGTAAAAAAGGGCAACCATAATCTTCCGGTTGCCCTTTTTTCTACTTCTTTCCTTCAGACGCTTTCCGTTTTGTTCTTCCATATATGACGCTCATCGCATAGATCTCTTTTGCGAGCTTCTTTGTCATCTGACCAGAAGTCATGCGCCACTTCCAGTTTTTGCCAAGGGTGGAAGGCTCGTTCATACGAGCCTCATTCCCCAGGCATAGATAATCCTGCATCGGGATCACACAGCGGTCCGCCACCGAAGACATCGCCAGACTGACAAGGGAGTGAACCAAACGCTTCTTGTCAGCTCCTTTTTCATCCAGATAGGTTTCCACCATTTTGCGATCATCCTTGCTGATATTATCCAACCAACCAAGCAGGGTCTCATTGTCATGTGTTCCCGTATAAACAACACAATTTTTGTCATATACGTAGGGAATATAATCATTCGCACCTGCTTCGTCTCTGGAGTCAAATGCAAACTCCAGCACTTTCATATTGGGCCAGCCGGTCTTCGCGACCAGCTCCCGAACAGAATCTGTAATAAATCCCAGATCCTCAACGATAATATTTAGTTTGCCAAGCTTTTTCTCGATCGCCTCGAACAGCTCATAGCCCGGACCCTGCTCCCATTCACCGAACTCTGCCGTTTCCTCATAGGCAGGGATCGCATAATATTCATCGAATCCGCGGAAATGATCGATCCGGATGATATCGTACATCTTGTAGCAGGCTTCCATCCGTTTTGTCCACCACTCATAACCGGTCTGTTTGTGATACTCCCACGCATAAAGCGGATTACCCCACAGCTGTCCGGTTGCAGAAAATCCATCCGGCGGACATCCGGCCACGGAAATGGGCTTGCAGTCCTCATCAAACTGGAACAGTTTCGGATTTGCCCATGCATCAGAACTATCAAAGGCAACATAGATCGGCAGATCGCCGATGATCTGTATACCCTTCCCATTCGCATATGCTTTCAGCTTTTCCCACTGTTCAAAAAACTTGAACTGCATATAGCGGTAAAATTCAATCTCTGTTGAGAGCTTTTCACGATAACTCTCCATTGCCTGAGGCTTTCGCAGGCGGATATCGTCCTCCCACTCACTCCAGCACTTCGCATCATGATCCATCTTGATTGCCATATACAATGCATAATCATCCAGCCAATGACTGTTTGCACGGCAGAATTTCTGATAAGTCTGATTTCCGTTCAGATCCGTACGCTCAAATGCCAGATGCAGGATCTTATAACGGCTCTGATACAATTTCCCATAATCAATGTATTTTTTATTCTTTCCAAAATCCGCCCGATCACATTCTTCCTCAGTCAGAACACCTTCTTCAATCAGCGTTTCCAAACTAATAAAATACGGGTTACCTGCAAAGGTGGAAAATGACTGATATGGTGAATCTCCGTAGCTGGTCTGTCCCAGCGGAAGGATCTGCCAAAGCTTCTGTCCCGCCTCCTCCAGAAAATCCACAAATGAATACGCTTCTTTTGAAAAGCTTCCAATTCCATATTTCCCTGGAAGCGCACTCACAGGTAATAAAATGCCACTGCTTCTCATAATTATGATTTACTCCTCTTAGCCCTTTACAGCGCCTGCCACAACGCCCTCAATAATATATTTCTGGCAGAACATATAGAAGACGACGATCGGGATGATCGCAAGCACGAGCATAGCCATCATTGCGCCCATATCCACAGAACCGTAACCACCCTTCAGGTACTGGATCGCAATCGGGATCGTCTTAAATTTCGTAATATCAAGTACCAGATAAGGAAGCAGGTAATCATTCCAGATCCACATGGTCTGCAGGATCGCTGTAGAAATACAGGTGGGCTTTAATACCGGTAAAACAACCTGGAAAAAGATCTCTAACGGATTACATCCATCGATCATAGCAGCTTCTTCGATCTCCAACGGAATTGATTTTACAAATCCACAGAACATAAATACCGCAAGACCGGCTCCGAATCCAAGATAAACAATAACGATACCAAGCGGATTCCCCAAATGAAGCATATCAGCCAGCTTGGATAACGTAAACATAACCATCTGGAACGGTACGATCATGGAAAACGCACACAGATAATATAATGCGGTCGTTGTCTTGGTCTTCACTCTGGTGATGTACCATGCAAACATAGAAGTACAAAGAATGATCACAAATACGGAAGCCACCGTGATCCAGAGGGAATAACCGAAGGACTGGAAAAATCCGATCTTCTTCATTCCGTTTACATAGTTCTGTAAGCCAACAAATGCTTTTCCGGTAGGAAAACTGAAAGGCCGTCTGCTGATATACGCTTTTCTCTTAAAAGAGTTCATCAGCACAATAAAAATAGGTGTGAGCCAAATAATACTCAGGATTGAAAAAAATATGGTGCCAAATGTAACTTTATTTTTCTTTTCCATTACTGCTGTACCTCCTTACTTCTCGTAGCACGAAGCTGAATGATCGCAATGGCTGCAACTAAGATAAAGAAGATAACTGCCTTTGCCTGACCGACACCTTCCCATCCGGTTCTGCCGTAGAAAGTATCAAAAATATTCAGTGCTAACATCTGAGATTTATCAGAAGGTGCTCCATTCGTCAGTGCCATATTCTGATCAAACAACTTGAAGCCATTTGTCAGTGTCAGGAAGCTACAGATGGTGATGGAAGGCATCAGCATGGGGATCGTTACGTTTTTCAGAATCTGCCATTTACTTGCTCCATCGATCTTTGCTGCCTCAATGAGCTCTCCGGGGATATTCTGGATACCTGCGATGTAAATGATCATCATATATCCGATCTGCTGCCAGTTCATCAGGATGACCAAACCCCAGAAGCCATAGGTAGCGCTATATGTTAAGGTACGATCAAAATAGCCCAGAATACCGTTTAAGATCAGCTGCCAGATATAACCTAATACGATACCTCCGATCAGGTTCGGCATAAAGAAAACGGTTCTGAACAGGTTCGTACCCTTCATTGCCTTGGTTAATAACATCGCGATCGTGAATGCAAACACATTGATCGTGAGTACGGAAACTACGGTAAACAATGCCGTATACCATAATGCATGTACAAACGTCGGGTCCTGAAAGACCTTCATGTAGTTACTGAATCCTACCAGCTTTGCATCTGTAACTGTTGTAAATTTACAGAATGACAGATAAATACCCATGATAAACGGGATGATAAAACCGATCGTAAAAGCTGCGAAGGTAGGAAGTACAAAAATCGGCGAATATTTTTTCATAGATTTTGTATTCATAATATTGGTTCACTCCCTTTAATAGAAAATGGGCGGCTTATGAGAAACCGCCCATTATTCATTTGCATACTGTAACTATTATTTTAGATTACTCAATGTGAGCTGCTGCGTACTCAGCCTCCCAGCCATCTACAAATGCGGTTACTACTGCATCCCAGTCGCCGGTACCCTGTGCGTACTCAGTTAAAGCTGCTCCAACGAGATCCTTCCATTTCTCAGAAGGAATAGATGCAAAGTTCCATGAAACTGCAGTCTTGCCAGCTGCGATATACTCATCTGCGCACTCGATCAGCTTGTTTGCAGGTGTATAGCCATCATCAAAGCTCTTGAAAGGTGTTAAGAAGCCCATGGTGTTTGCGATTGCATCGCGTCCTGTATCAGAAGTGATGCACCAGTTCAGGAAATCTAAGGTTGCCTGGATATCTGCCTCAGAAGCATTCTTGTTTACACACCAGTAGTTCTCAGAGCCTGTACATAATCCCTGATTCTCCTCTCCGGGTGCTCCGATGTAGATCGGTAACATACCAAGGTCGTCATCTGTCATACCGTTGTTGATCAGGTTACCATACTCCCAGGTACCATTCTGGAAGAATACTGCCTCGCCCATGCTGAACTCTGCCTCTGCATCCTCACCGGTCTTAGAAGATATCATGGTAGGCTCGCAGGTAGAATCTGTGATGTAGAGATCCCAGATCTTCTTGTAGTTGTCAAGGTAAGTTCCCTCAATCTTATCGGTAGATCCGATTCCTTTGTCCTTGTACTCATAGTAGATCGGAAGGTTTGCTAAGTGAGTCTTAAATCTCCAGTCAGAAGATGAATCCATACCTGCTGAAGTGAAAGCGCCCTCAACACCGAGGTCATCCTTGTTCTCCTGAATGCTGTCAGCAACTGCCTTTAACTTATCAAAGCTGTTGATCTCATCTGCAGACTTAACAACCGCATAATCCTTTGCGCAATACTCATCTAGGATTGTCTTGTTATAGATGATACCGTAAGTCTCGATAACGTATGCAATACCCTGTACTGCGTCGCCATCCTTTAATACGAAGTCATCGCTCTTTACCTGGCTGTAAAGATCACTGCCGGATAAGTCATAGCAGTAATCCTTCCAGGAAGCAAGTCCTACAGGTCCGTTTACCTGGAATAAGGTAGGAGCATCTGTCTTAGCCATCTCTGACTTTAAGGTCTGCTCATAAGTTCCTGATGCAGCAGTCTCAACTGTTACAGGCACGCCAGTCTCATCGGTGTATGCTGCTGCTAAGTCTACCCATGCATCTGCCTGCTCAGGCTTGAAGTTTAAGTAGTAAACCTTTCCATCTGCGGATGCGGTGTCATCTGTTGCCTCAGCTTCTGCTGTGTCATCTGCTGCATCATCTGTTGTCTCGGTTGCAGCACCGTCTGTTGTTCCCTCATCTGCGGAAGATCCACATCCTACAAGAGAGGTTGCTACCATTGCTACGCACATCATTGCGCACACGATTTTCTTTTTCATTTTTTTCCTCCATTTTTTCTTTTTAATATGGTTTTTGGTTTGCATTGGAAGCGTTCTCGGTATTGTTTCCGGTATCGTTTCCGTTTAGCTAATAATAGCACTCCGGTACCGTTTCCGCAATATACTGAATTGCCAAGTTTTACATCTTTTTTTGTGCACATCTCACAATATATAACCATTTTTCTCCCAATACTTCACGTTTTTAGTATGAACCATTCCTTCACCAACTATACCAGTGGCTTTTCTTTCAAAAAATCATGTTGTCATGCTGCACTTTCGCTACTATACTATAAAAAGAATTACTCACGGCTTATTCCATGCCGTCTAGAAACATATAAAACCACAAAGGAGAATCCGTATGAAACTGACAACCTTATGCTATATTGAAAACGACCGCGATGAATATCTCATGCTTCATCGCACAAAGAAAGAAAATGATCTGAACCACGACAAATGGATCGGTGTCGGCGGAAAGTTCGAGGGAAATGAAACCCCGGAGGAATGTCTGCTGCGGGAAGTATATGAAGAAACAGGTCTGACACTGACCGGTTTTAGGTTCCGCGGGATCGTCACCTTCCTCTCCAATGAATGGGAGGGTGAATATATGCATCTGTTTACCGCAGACAAATATGAAGGCACCCTGCGCGACTGCAACGAAGGTGAGCTCGCTTGGGTGCCCAAAAAAGACGTATTAAATTTACATTTATGGGAAGGCGATCTCATTTTCCTGCGTGAGCTGATGGAAAACGAAAACATTTTCTCCCTGAAGCTGGTCTATGAGGGTGATACGCTCGTAGACTCTGAATTTATCCGGTACTGAGAAACGAAAACCGGTTTGCCTGACTTATCACTGCTCGTTCGTGATAAAGAGAACACCCAGTGTACCGGGTCCGCAATGACTACTGATCACACCGCCTGCCCTGGTCTCTAAGATCTCTGCAAAAATACCGAGACTCTCCAGATACTCCCGCACCGGCTCTACCACCGCGGGCTTACAGCCGGAATGCGTGATAAATACGCGGTCGGGCTTTGCATGTTTCAGTTCAGATTCCATATCTTTGACATAAGAAAGTACCACGGATCTTATGTTTCCGCGGTATTTTTTTGTACTGTGCATCGCACCGTCCTCTACAACGATCTTCGGATGCAGCTTCAACGCACCGCCGAGCATCGCTGTCAGTCCGCCACAACGGCCGCCGCGGTGCAGGTATACCAGTGTGTCCACCACAAAACTTGCGCGCACGCGGGGGCGCATAGCCTCGATCTGTGAAACGATCTGAGCAGCCGTCTTTCCCTCCTTTGCCATGATCGCTGCCTCAATGACCAACAGACCGATCCCGGTGGATAGATTTTGTGAATCGATCACGTGAACAAGCGATTCTGCCTCCAATTCCTCCGCCGCCATACGGATCACGTTTCCGCATGTGGACATGGATTCGGAAACGCAAAAGCAGACACACTCCTGCCCTTTCTGAATGTAAGGACGCAGTAGTTCCATCGTCGTCTCCATGGCCGGTGCGGACGTCTTCGGTGTCGTCTCATGCTCGTCCGACCACTGAAAAATCTCCTCCGGCGTGATACTCTTTCCGTCCTCATACTCTTTTTCACCAAGTAAAATATGAAGCGGCAGTATATCCACATCATACTTTGCGATCAGTTCCGCTGACAGATCACACGTACTGTCTGCAATAATCTTCACCATAGAATCCCCTCTCCGTTTCTTATAGTTTTACCTGTATTTCAATCATTCATTCTGTTTTCATCAGATGCGCTTCCAACTGCTCATAGTCACGCTCCGGATTTTTCTGCTTTGCAAGCGCTACGATCTTTTTTGTGAGCAGACGGTAGATCTCCCGGTCATCGCCCGATAACGTCTGAAGATGTGCGTCCACTGTATCCACATCCGCGCGTTCCGCAGGACCGGTCAACGCATCTACCGTATCCTTTTCCATAATAGCATCCAGATTTCCCTGCATCAAGGGGCGAAGTGCTATTCGTGCATGTTCTCTGTCAAATCCGCAGTCAACGAGCAGACCGATCGCCAGCTCTGCAAGGCCCACCATCAGGTTTGAGCCTACGGAAGCAGCTGCATGATATTTCATCTTCGAACCGGCATCGATCCGCTGGATCGTCAACCCGCTGGCCTCCAGCAATTGCTGTAGCTCGTCTAAACGCACACCGCTTCCCTCCAGCGTAAACAATGCTTCCGACAGCATCTCATAGGAATGATACCGGTCTGATACCGCATAAAAGGGATGCAGACTGGCTGCTGTGACACCCCGTTCTTCTGCACCTGCAAAGACAGTCGATGCAAGCAGACCGCTGCAATGTACCACCATCTTGTCCTCCAGCGAAGCCCCGCAATCACATAATTCCTGCCAGATATCTGCGATTGCCCCATCCGGTGTCGTTATAAAGATCACATCTGACATCTGTGCCAGCAGCTCCACCTGATCGATCACCCTGCTGTCAGTGAACACGGCCGCCTCCTTTGCCGACTCTGTGCTGCGGCTGAAATATCCCTCGATCTGCCAGTCTCCCGCCGATTCCTTTAAATACTTCCCAAGTGAGCAGCCTACTTTTCCTGCTCCGATAAATCCAATCCTCATTGTTAACTTCTTCCCATCTTTCTCTTTTTCTTTACTCACCCTTACATATTCGTCAGAGCATAGGGCGTACCACAAAAGGCGTCCGCCGCCACAGTTGTATATTCCGGCGCTTTGATCGTCACCTCCGACAGCTTCTCACAATCTTGAAACGCTCTCTTCTGAATCTGAGCGACAGAGGATGGAATCGTTATCTTTTTGATACTGCTGCAATTTAAAAATGCACCGATCCCTATATCCTGCAGACCTTTGTGAAACGTGACATTCTCCAGCTTTTTGCATCCGACAAATGCCCCCCGGCCAATCTCTGCAACACTCTTCGGTATATCTACCTTCGTAAGGCTTACACAGTTCTGGCACATATACTGTGGAACGATTGTCATCCGGTCAGACAACACCAGTCGCTTCATGGACTTACATCCGAAAAAGCACTGGTCACCGACACTTTCTACCGTATTTGGCAGGACTGCTTCGGTCAGCGAACGATCAACCATGAATGCATACGCTCCGATCGTCCTTAGATTCTTTGAAAATGTTACCGTTTTCAATTTCGGACAGTTTGAAAATGCACCTACCGCTATGGCAGTAACGGTGTCTGCCATTTTCACGTCCTGTAACTGTTTGCTATATGAAAATACACTACCGGCAATCGAAGTGACTCCTTTTCCTATCACCACATGCCTCATCTGACTGATATCATCATATTCCCAAAAGCACATTCCGTAAAACATTTCGCCGGTTCCTGAAACCGTCAGTGTAGCTGTTCTTTTGTCATATTTATAAGTAAGTTGTTTGCCGCAGTAATTCGATTTATCGACTGTTTTTGTCTTTACGGAAAAACCGCTCAGTTTACAATTCGTTTTATTATATTTAAACGTTACCTGATCTGTATAATTGCAGGCATACACACCATATTTGCCCGTTCCGGTCGCATTTTTGATCGTACCGCCGGAGAGACGGACATTTGCACTATACACACGAATACCGGTGCCGCCTGCCTTTGTAGAAATGATCGTACCACCGGAAATATGGATCTTCTCACGAACCGACTCATTCACCGCCTGCTCTGTACCGGCCTCGATGACCGGACTCTGTGCTGCCTTGATGGTTCCGCCCGTCATGGTAAATACAGGTCTTTCCATCTGCACCTGACCATTGATCAGTCCTCCCGAGACAGTCAGTGACCCAAAACCACTATCGCTGTCTGCCAACACCCGGATACCTCCGGTGATGGTTCCGCCAGACACATTCACACGCGAACAATACGCCCGGATTCCATCCTTTAACGTACCGCCTTCCACAGTCAGCTTTCCAAAGGAAATACTGATCCCGCCATAAATCTTTCCGCCCCTGACGCATACCTCCGGTGTCTCATACCCCTCGTGATCACCTTGCGCAATGAAAGCAGGCTTCGCTGTCCCGATCAATTCTCCATTCTCAATGATCAGAGATCCATCATACAGTATGATGGGCGCCTCCGTCCGATGCTCGTACCGGATATCTCCCGCAAGTATCACGGTTCCATGCTGCCAGGATCGCACCTTGCAGTCAACCAGCGCACCGCTGCCCTGAAATGTGACAATTCCGCCGGAATAAATGTCAATTACACCATCCGTCATTTGATGACCATTCAGATCGATGGTCAGATCGTCATTCATTTTTAATATAACATCTGCGGCTAATGACACATCCTCCTGCAAGATCAGCTGTCCGCTATCTGCATCCCATGTTGCGTGAAGTGCGTCCGCAATCTGTACCATATCCTCCGGTGAGCTTGCTTTCAGCACTTCCTGTATGGTCTGCCCGGTTTCCTGTGCATGGACCACCGCCATACCGTCAATGCCGATGAACGCAATCACCATTAGCAGAAAGACCCATATTTTTATATAAGATTTTTTCGCTGACATTCTTTTCTCCTCTTGAGCATTTGTCTGACTCTGACTTTTTCTTACTATAAATATACGAATCTGTTTTCAGCAAACAGGGGTATGTCAAAAAGGATGAGTATCACCCTACCCATCCTTTTTGACATGTACCTCACACTTACTGCTTGTTTCCGGAGTCCATCCGTGTGCGGATATAGGCTTCCAGCACATCGGTCGTCACCTCAAGCCCCTTTAAGCTGCTGTTGATGCAAAGATCATAAGTACGGGAATCGCCCCACTTGTCTTCACAGAAATTGTTGTGATAACGTTTGCGGTATTCATCGTGTCGTCTCATTTTTTCCAGTGCCTCCTGCTCACTCAGGTGGTACAACTCCATGACACGCTTACATTTTTCCTCCTTATTGCCAAGGATAAAAATGGAGATCAGACCCGGATGACCCTCAAAGATACCTTCCGCGCAACGCCCAACCACGATAAAAGACTCGCCCTGCGCCGCTTTCTTTTTCAGATAATCAAACTGCATATACGCAACATTAACCTCTGCGGAACTATGATGCCCTTTCACACTTCTGGACAGAAACAGCTTGTGCGGTTTCTCGTCATACCTGCGGAGTGTTTCCGGATCAACACCCTTTTCCAAAGCAACCTCATCCAGAATATTGTGATCATAGAATTTCAGACCGAGACGTTTGGACAGCTCCTCCGCGATCGCGTGACCACCACTGCCATACTCTCGTCCAATCGTAATGATGACTTGTGAATCACTCATAATATATCAAGCCCCCTTTTAAAAATATCTGATATAAATGCACACCATGGAGATCGCAACGACCATGATCGTCGCAGGTGCACAGTATTTACAATATTTGCCCCATCCAATTGGATATCCCTCTCTGGAAGCAACAGAGATACCTACAACATTTGCAGAGGCACCGATCGGTGTCGCGCTTCCACCGATATCCGTTCCCATGGAAAGCGTCCATGCCAGCGTCGGTAAAGGCACACCCTGAAGCTGTGACAATGTCTGAACAACCGGGATCATTGTCGCAGCAAACGGAATATTATCCACAAAAGCACTTGCAAATGCTGAGATCCAAAGGATCACGGCTACCATCAGTTTTGCGTTCGAACCACAGATCGCACTGATCCCGTCTGCGATCAGTACCAGCACGCCGGTCTGCTCCAGACCTCCTACAACAATAAACAAACCAATGAAAAACAATAGTGTCTTATAATCCACCTTTTTCAGAAGATCTGTGATCTCCGCATGATGTACGATCAGCGTAAGGACCGCAACAAACATACCAATAAAAGCTACTGTAAGACCTGTGTTAGCATGCGTGATCAGAAGCACCACCGCAATAGCAAAAATTCCAATACTAAGACCAAACAGTTTCGGATCTGTAATAGCTTCCTTCGGATCCGGATAGTGAACCGGCTGTGTACTCTCTCCGGTTTTTACTGCAAACTGCTTATGAAAGCATATGTAAAAATAAATGACAACAGCGATCAGTGATATCCCCGCGATCAATCCGGTATTGGTAAGGAAATCAGAAAACGCATAGTGCAGGGATGTACCGATGATAATGTTCGGCGGATCACCGCACATCGTTGCCGATCCACCCAGATTCGCGCAGAATACTTCCGAAAGGATCATCGGAATCGGATTGCATTTCAAAAGCTGGCAGAGCTCCACCGTCACAGCCGCCAAAAACAGAATGACGGTAATACTGTCAATAAACATAGACAGGAACGCTGCCATAAGCATAAATACAACAAATATTCGCACCGGCTTGTAATCAACGAGTTTAGCAAGCTTTAAGCACAGCCAGCGGAAAAATCCGGCCTTGCCCATACCCTCGACCATGATCATCATACCGGCAATGAAAATGATCGTTGACCAGTTGATACCGCCTGAGGACTCTGTTGCCTCTGCTCCCGCATGCCAGAACTCAGCAGTAAAAATACTGTGAAAATTTAATGTATCAAAAATTGCCTGCGGACTGCGCATACACACGCCGAACACGAAAACTAACATACATGCACCACAGGCAAGCGTCACATAATGACGCTCAAACTTTTCGGTAACGATAAAAAAGAACATTACCAAAAAGATTGCAAGCGCTAAAAATTTTGCAATCATAAATAAACCTCTCTTTTTTCATTTTGACTATCGTGACCAAACCTGCCACGATCCATAGTTATTGCTCCTTATATTTTAGAATGAAAAAGAGATGTTATCTTTCTGACCGTCCGCCTTCAGAATAAATGCCAAAATACGCGACAAACCGTGTGTCGGGCAATTGCTGCTGTGATAAACCCGCGCAGTCACATATGCGAACATTGCTGCCAGTCCTGCCAGCAATGCATCTACCACGAACAAACGCAGCGTATCCCTGCAGAAAAACAGCATTTTTTTATCATGAATACTCACATGCGAAGCCGCATCGTCATCGGCCAGCCATTGACCCTCATCCAGCATATTGGGACGTTCGGTATGTACCTTTGGTATCTGCAAAACGGTTTGATGAGAAACAGTGTTGAAGAAGCCATGAAGACCCTTTTGTGTCTGTGCCTGACATCCTGAAATAACAATTATGCACATGCATACAAACAAGATGATCTTTTTCACGGTCATGATCTTTTGCATCACCGCTCACCTCCTTTCGTAATATTCTATGTAACTTTTCTGAATAGTTATAGCCTTTTTCATTTTGAAAGTCAAGAAAAAAATGAAAAGACACCTGCCGCCGGTTCCGGCGACAGGTGCTCAGGGAGGTTATTTTTATTACATTTTAGTTTAATTTCCAGATGTCATTGTTGTACTGCTCGATCGTACGATCTGAAGAGAAGAAGCCTGCCTGACTGATATTCTTTAACATCATCTTTGCCCAGCCCTTGCGGTCTTCATAAGCTGCGAATATCTTGTCTTTGGTCTCAACATAATCCTGATAATCAGGGAAAGTCATGAACCAGTCTTTGTTCAGAAGCTCTTTGTACAGACGCTCCAGATTCTCCTTCTGTCCGATCTTCAGCATCTCATCGCTGACGATGAAGTCTACACACTTCTTTAAGTCTTCATCTTTCTCATAGTAATCCTTGGAAACATAGTCTCCGCGCTTATAGCGCTCGATGACTGTCTCACTGGACTCACCAAAGATAAAGATGTTATCCTTGCCTACCAGCTCAGCGATCTCTACGTTTGCACCGTCCATCGTTCCGATGGTCACTGCTCCGTTTAACATAAACTTCATATTACTGGTACCGGATGCCTCCTTGGAAGCCAGTGAGATCTGCTCGTCGATGTCACATGCCGGGATCAGCTTCTCAGCCAGTGTCACGTTGTAATTCTCAACCATGACAACCTGCAGATAAGGGCTCACCTCAGGATCATTTGCGATCAGCTCCTGTAAGCATAAGATCAGGTGGATGATATCCTTAGCGATCACATATGCGGGAGCGGCTTTTGCACCAAAGATCACTGTGATCGGGCGCTTGGGCAGCTTGCCTGCCTTGATCTCGAAATATTTGTGGATCACATACAGTGCATTCAGCTGCTGTCTCTTATACTCGTGCAGACGCTTGATCTGGATATCAAAGATCGCATTCTCAGCCAGTTCGATATTCTGGGTACGCTTCATATAGTCTCTGAGGATTGCTTTTCTTGCCTCTTTCACAGAGAGCAGCTTCTCTAAAACAGCATCATCGTTCAGGAACTTCTCCAGCTTGGTCAGCTCCATTGCATCCTTCTTGAAGCCCGGTCCGATCAGTTCCTCGATAAGGGAGGTCAGTTCCGGATTGCTGTATAACAGCCAGCGGCGGAAGGTGATACCGTTTGTCTTATTATTAAACTTCTCCGGATATAACTCGTAGAATTTGTGTAACTCTGTATTTTTCAGGATCTCTGTATGCAGCGCAGCCACACCGTTGACACTGATACCATAATGGATATCGATATGTGCCATGCAGACACAGTTGTCCTTGTTGATAATCGCCACATCGGGATCATTGCATTTCTTGTTAACACGTGCATCCAGCTCACGGATGATGGGCATCAGCTGAGGAACTGCCTTCTTCATGAAAGAGATCGGCCATTTCTCAAGTGCCTCTGCAAGGATCGTGTGGTTCGTGTATGCGCAGGTCTTGGAAACAACGTTGATCGCCTCGTCCATGGTCATACCACGCTCCTGAAGCAGACGGATCAGTTCCGGGATCACCATGGTCGGATGGGTATCATTGATCTGGATCACTGCATAGTCATACAGATCGTACAGATCAGATCCCTTTGCCTCTGCCTCATCTAAGATCAGGCGCGCAGCATTGCTGACCATGAAATACTGCTGATAAACACGAAGCAGGCGTCCGGCGTCATCACTGTCATCGGGATATAAGAACAGTGTCAGGTTCTTTGCAATATCCTCTTTATTAAAACCAATATTATCATTTCCAACGATGGACTCATCAACGGTCTCTACATCAAACAGATGAAGCTTTGTGGTACGATTCTCGTATCCAACCACATCGATGTCATACATGCGGGATTTCAGGGTAAATCCGCCGAACTCGATATCATAAGTTTTATCGGTCGGACGAAGCCAGCTGTTCTCAGTCATCCAGGGGTTCGGTGTCTCGCTCTGCAGATTGTTTTTGAATACCTGCTTAAACAGTCCGTAATGATAATTCAGACCGACACCGTCACCGTTCAGTCCTAATGTAGCGATGGAATCCAGGAAGCAGGCTGCCAGACGTCCCAGACCGCCGTTTCCGAGGGAAGGCTCTGCCTCGATCTCCTCGATCTCAGCTAAAGACTTTCCGCATTTTTCAAGTTCTGTTTTTACCTCATCATACAGCCCAAGATTGATCAGGTTGTTGGATAAAAGCTTTCCGATCAGAAACTCTGCAGAGATGTAATAGAGCTTTTTCTTTCCTTCATTGCTCTCTTTCTCTTTTGCAGCTTCCTTTACATACTCCAGTAATGCAGCATAGATCTCCTCGTTTGTGCACTGGTCCATAAAACGTCCAAATCTCTTTTTTACATATTCATTGACAGTCATCGTTCTTCTCCTTTTTATTCGCTTGGGGGTCTCTTTGTTTCAACTGTAGTCATTATATACGTTTGATCCGTAAAAATGCTTGCAGTATTCTGCCAATATATAGTACAATTCTATCAAGGAGGACACTTTATGAACATTCCTGAATATGAATCCTATCATGAAAAAAAATCACATTTTGACGCTGCCTTTCCCTACAACACCTATTTATGCTCGATCCCTGTTGATTTTATGCAGGTTCCTCTGCATTGGCATGACGAGGTGGAATTCATTTATATTAAAAAAGGGTGTGGCACCATCTCCGTTGATTTTACGACCTATGAGGTGCACGCCGAGGATGTCGCGCTCATTCTTCCCGGACAGCTTCATGCGATCAACGGTCTGCCGGATCAGGTCATGGAATATGAAAATATCATTTTTCATCCGGAGCTTCTGGAATCTTCCGGTGCGGATGCAAGCTTCCACAGCTTCTTACAGCCGCTCTTTTCCATGCAGCTTGCCTGCCCCGCGATCCTCACAAAAAAAGACAGCTCCTACGCTACTGTGCGCAGCTGTCTCGATAAAAACGATAATATCTGCATGAGCTTTCCGGCAGGTTATCCCCTGGCCATCAAGGGAAATCTCTTTGCCCTGTTTTTTGCCCTCTATACAAGCTATGCCGACAAGAAGCGCAGCCCGTCAGCCGCAAAGAACATCGAGAAATTAAAGTCCGTGATCAAATATGTAGAACTGAACTACGCATCTCCCATGACGATCGCAGAGATGGCGGATCTGGCAGGTTTTTCAGAATCCCATTTTATGAAATTCTTTAAAAATACGATGGGGGTCCCCTTTACTTCCTATTTGAATTCCTATCGGCTCACGATGGCGGGACGCCTGCTCTTGCAGTCCGATGATACCATCCTATCCATTGCCACGGAAGTCGGTTTTGACAATCTTTCTTACTTCAACCGGGCTTTTAAAAAGCAATACGGCATGACACCAAGCGCTTACCGCTCCGCGGGCTAATGGTCAATGTTTTTGATTTGTGTAGCAAACCTAAACAGATATTTTTATCTGTCAGTTTTCCTATACATTTACATGTTTTTGTATAGCAACATTTTCCACACAAAATGATATGATTGCCTCAGTTAAAAAAGAACTGCCTGACAGTTCAAAATCATGGAGGTAAACGAAAATGAAAAATTACAAAAAGATCTTATGTGGTGCCCTCGCCGCAGCAATGGTATTGACAACCGCAGCTGTTCCTGCTTCTGCAGCGGCAAAGCCTGCTCTTAGCAAAACAAAACTCACCATGACTGTCGGTGATACCACTACATTAAAGGTAAAAAATGCAGCGAAAAAAGAAACGATCAAATGGGCAAGCAAGAAGAAAACAGTTGCTACTGTTTCTTCTAAGGGAAAGGTAACTGCAAAGAAAGCCGGCAAGACTGTTGTCAGTGCAACCTTAAAGAAAGCCAATAAAACCTTAAAGTGCAATGTTACCGTCAAGGCTGCAGAGACTCCCGCTCCCAAGACACAGGATATCACTGCTCTGCTTGCAGGCAAGAGTTACAAGGGTACTGCCGAGGCAATGGGGACTCAGATGGATGCCCTGAAACTGACTTTTGGCACAGACGGAACTGTCATTGGCGAAATGTTAGATCCTGAGACACTGACCATGAAGCAGGTCGGCGGAACCTATACTGCCACCCTGGAAGACAAGGCTGTTACCGTCACTGTCACAGCTCCTGATGGCACGGTTGTGACTGAGACACTGACCGTTGTAAAAGATGATTTCAGTGAATTATCTGCCACCAAAAATATCATGGGTATGGATATTCCTGTCACTGTCACAGAAGTAACCGAATAGTTCGTTTTCACCCGAAAAGGAGATACATGCGATGCATGTACCTCCTTTTTTATTCCGTCTTTTTTATTTCAAGGCCGGTGATCTTTCCGTTATCCAGCATTGCAACTGCATAGGTACTTCCGGTCGGTGAATAGTATCCGGTAAAGCTGCCGGGATTGACATAAGTAATGCCATCCGTCTCGTGTACCTCTGCCCGATGCGTATGCCCATAGCATACCAACTGTACTCCTTGCTTTTTCGCCTCGTTTTCCAGTACGGAAAATCCCTGTTTTACTGCATATTTATGGCCGTGCGCAGCAAAGATCTCCACACCTTCCAATTCAAAACGTGCTGTCGGCTTTAACGGCATAAAATCATTGTTTCCCTTTAAATAAATGGATGCCGTCAGAGGCGGAAGTAACCGTTCGTACTGCGATGTTGAGCACTCTCCGTCTCCCAGATGCAAAAAAAGATCAATGTGAGCTTCGCGCTCGATCACATCCCGTAATTGATGCATAAAACCGTGATTATCTGAAATGATAAGAATTTTTTTCATGGTGTTCTGTTATCTGCTTTCTATTGAATTTTTTCCCGATCGTGCTATACTGTTCTCATGGGGCATTAGCGCAGTTGGGAGCGCGTAACATTCGCATTGTTAAGGCCACGGGTTCGATTCCCGTATGCTCCACTACTTGTACTAAGGAGGGACCCGGCTCGCCGGGAGGATTCCTTAGTGCCTACGCAGAGCCCATCCGGACGAAGTTCGGATTGTAATGGCTCTGCTCCACTCTGAAACCCGCGTATTTACTGGGTTTTCTGGCATCGAGCATTCACAAGTTACTCAAACTAATGTTCTCCGTTCTTCTTTGCATCTCCGATAAACATTATCATACCACTCCAACCTCCAATATTCAATTTTCAAAGCATAATTTTCCTCTTTACAACCAGAACATTTGTTCGTATAATGATATTTACCACCAAGAAAGGAGCGAACAGATGCCGTCAGTTACGTCCCATACATCCTATGATTTCAAACCGCACACAATCGTTCCGGTTATTGCGTCATTTGACTCAGAAGGCCATGTAAAGCCTTTGTATGTACGCATCGGCGGTCTGTCTCTAAAGGTTCACTCCTCGTGGCTGAAACCGTCATTCGGAAGTATTCTGGAATTCCACTGTACGGTGATCGACGGCGACTGTTTGAAGCCGCTGATCCTCTCCTATCACCAAATGGAATCTGTCTGGATCATTCCGAGGCTTGCGGATCCTTGATCATCCGTCCGCAGGAAGAAGTCGTGCAGATAAAATGTATTCTTCGAAAATGGTTCACGGAACGAGCCGGTTTTTTGCTGCAT
>CALZQA010000013.1 GCA_945828315.1 uncultured bacterium
CACCAGACATCCCTGCCAGAAATATTTGTCTTCTGAAACGGAGAGGTATTTCGTTAAGTATTGCAGCATCTGAATTAGAGCACCGAATAAAGGGTAAGAAGAAAGAGGAATAGCAGATATTCGGATAATCATTAGAAAGCAGGTGAAAGCATGACCCTTCAACAGCTAAAATATGTGATAACAGTGGCAGAAACAGGAACTATTACAGAGGCCGCAAACCAATTATTCATCTCTCAGCCAAGTCTGACCAATGCTATTCATGAATTAGAAAAAGAGATGAATATTGTTATTTTTAACAGAACCAATAAAGGAATCAGCCTTTCCAAAGAAGGGGAAGGCTTTTTGGGATATGCCAGACAGGTATTGGAACAGGCGGCAATGCTTGAAGATAAATATAAAGGAAATGGTGGTGGAAAGAAACAGTTTTGTGTATCGACGCAACATTATTCTTTTGCGGTGAATGCCTTTGTGGATTTGATTAAGGAATACGGACAGGAGGAATATGATTTCAGTCTTCGGGAAACGCAGACCTATGAAATCATAGAGGATGTGGCAAGGCTGAGAAGTGAAATTGGAATCCTGTTTTTGAATGATTTCAATGAAGCTGTCATTAATAAGATTTTAAAATCGTATGATTTGGAATTTCATTTGTTGTTTATTGCCAAACCTCATGTTTTTATCAGCAGAAGTCATCCGCTTGCATCTAATAAGGTAATTACAAATGAGGAATTGGAAACTTATCCGTATCTTTCCTTTGAGCAGGGCGAACATAATTCGTTTTATTTTTCGGAAGAGATATTTTCCGAATCCGAGAGAAAGAAAAATATCCGTGTAAGAGACAGGGCAACCTTGTTCAATCTTTTAATTGGATTAAACGGATATACTGTATGCAGTGGTGTAATTGATAAGAAGCTGAATGGAAGTGAAATTATTGCGGTTCCCTTAGCTGATGAAAGTGACATGCGGATTGGGTATATCACCCACAGAAAAGGAATCATCAGCAGACTGGGCAATTCCTATCTGGAGGCACTAATGAAATACACAACAGGGGGACAGAATTTATGAAATGGATGATAGCGTCTGATATTCACGGCTCGGAATACTATTGTAATGAATTGTTGGAAGCATACAAGAGGGAGAAGGCAGACCGGCTATTACTGCTTGGAGACATTTTATACCATGGTCCGAGAAATGATCTGCCCAAAGAGTATCAACCTAAAAAGGTGATTGAACAGTTAAATGCGTATAAACAGGATATCATCTGTGTGAGAGGAAACTGTGATACGGAAGTGGATCAGATGGTTCTGGAATTTCCTATCATGGCGGATTACTGTGTGATAGCGGATGGAGAAAGGCTGATTTATGCAACACATGGACACCATTTCCATGAGAAGAATCTGCCACCGCTTCATAAGGGAGATATCTTGTTGTGTGGTCATACCCATGTACCGAAATGTACAGAGTATCCGGATTATATTTATATGAATCCCGGTTCTGTATCCATTCCAAAAGAAGAAAGCTGGCATGGCTATATGATTTTTGAAGACAACCGCTTTATCTGGAAGGATTTACAGGAAAAAGAAAAAATGCGGTTTCCCAAAAGAACATTAGAGCCAAGAGGAAGGTATAATGAATGTGGTAAGGACGGAAAGGATATTTACGGGATAGAGGAAAAGGCGAGAAAACATATGAGGACAATAGAATAAAAATGTGAAAGCATGGTGTCCATAGTTTGAAGCTATGAGCAACATGCGAACTGCTCCGCACGGATTATGAAGGTCAGCGTCAGACACTGGGAGATATGATCTTCACCAAGGAGCGCGAAAAAGAGCAGATTGCCGGTCAGATTGCGGAAGCAGAGGCACAGCTGGCGCAGGTGCAGGCACAGGAAGAATTGGAACCGGCGCGGGATCCATACGCGGAGGAGAGCAGAAAAGCACTGGCAGCGCTTGGAATCACGGCAGTGCCGTTTTATAAGACCGTAGAGTTCTCGGAGAAGCTGGATGACTCGGCATGCGCCGCGCTGGAAGCCCAGCTGGAAAAAGCTGGTATTTTAGATGCGCTTGTTGTTGATCCGAAAGATATGGAAAGAGTCAGAAAGGAGTGTCCGGAGTTTGCAGATGCTGTCATAAACGTGACAAAGCCCGGAATATCCGGATTTGCGGGACTGACTGTCAGTGAGGAGCTGGAGGGGCCGCTTCGCACCGGCGTGCAGTGCATCCTGAGTAATCTGTATGTCTCTCGGGATACGGAAAATGGCAGCCATGCGGGCACGAATCATATAGATGGTGCAGCGGTCAGGGATGCTCTTTCAGAGCTTCGCGGACAGATGGAACAGCTGGAACGGGAATATGGCAGTGTTCCTGATTTTACAGAAATAGACCATGCCTTGGCAAAAGAAAAAGAGTGCGAACTGGTGCTTCAGATGATGGAGCAGGAGTTTACGCGCGCCACAGAGCAGGAGCAAAAGGCAGCACAGGACAAAAATCAGGCATATCAGGTCATATTGCAGAGCTGTAAGCCATTTTCCTACGGCCGCACGGAACAGGAGTATGACGAGGTGCTCACGTGCATCGAGGAATATCGCAGCCTCTGGCAGGAAAGCCGGGAGATCCTGTTTCGCCTCGTGTCCGAGCGCAGCAGACGCAGCGCCCTGCAGGAGCGCATTGAGCAGGAGGAGCAGGCGATGGATGAAGCACTGGTGGAAAAGCGCCGCTACAGCAGATCCATCAAGGAATATGATATTCAGATCCGTCAGTATGAGGAGTACCTAAACCGCCCGGAAAACATTGAAAAAGCACGGAGACTGCAGAAACATATCAGCAGTATGTTTGAACTGGTGGAAAAACTGGATTTTGACTATATCATGAATTCGCAGGCACTGTGGGGCTGCTTTGAGACGGTTAAGGGATTACGAATCGCGGAACTACGGCGGCCGATGAACTCACAGGTAGTCACAGTGATTCGGTTTACATGGAACGGGCATGAAAGGATCTTAGATGTACAATAGTATTACATGTGCAGAATTTAGGGCAGGATTGCAAAAAACACGGTTTGCGCCGGTTGATATGAAAGAACTGCTGGAATGCTATTTTGGCGAGACGATGGACACTAATCAGGAGCAGCGCGAAAGAGAGCAGCAGAAAAAGCAGGCATTTCTGGAAGATTTGTGTCAGTACTTTGCCAGAGAGGCTAGCTCTGCGCCCATCGCGTACCAGTGGATGCGCATGGTGACAGATCAGGGTAAATTCGGCTATCAGCTCATTGTACGTGAATATGCAAAGGATGCCGTTCAGGCAGCAGTGCTCGTTAAACATATCGGTCTGGCACTGTCAAAGCTACAGATCCGGCAGATGGAACAGCTCACGCAGCAGGGAGAAACAGAAACGGAGCGCCCGCTGGCTGTCTTTGCAGCAGAAATATCCGGAAATCCAAACTATTTTGACCGAGGAACGACTGCCGGGCAGCTGTTGCTTCATGCGCTTTGTTTTTGGCAGAACCGGGAACTGCCGAAGACTTCCCACGAGTGGCGCGAGTTGTTGTTGGAAGCAGGGCTTACGCCGGATAACATATCCAGCATGGTGCATGCGTATGGACTGCGGCTGTTGACAGATACAGGTGTTCATCCGGCATACGATGCATTTTGCAGGCTGGGAGAGCCATTTGTTATTACATTAGAAAATTTGAAGGATATCACGGGAGTTTCTGTGCACGGAGACAAGGTGGTTATCGTTGAAAATGAGATGGTGTTCAGCTATCTTCTGGAGCATGTGAAGGGGAATGACGTGACGGTTCTCTGCACTTCCGGGCAACTGCGCTCTGTGGCGCTGGAACTGATTCCGATGATCCTGACAGCAGGCGCAAATATTTATTATAGTGGAGATCTGGATCCGGAGGGTATAGATATTGCTGACCGGCTGTGGCAGAAATACGGAGACAGAATCCGCATCTGGCGTATGCATCCAGAGGACTATAAGAAAAGTATTTCCGGCGAACATATCAGTGATGCGCGGCTGGCAAAGCTGTCGCACATTCAGCATCCAACATTGAAAGAGACCGCAACGTGCATACTGGTAAAGCGGTATGCGGGCTATCAGGAGAACCTGCTGGAGGAACTGGTGAAAGATGTAAAAGATCAAAGTAAAAATGTAACAAGCATTGAATAGAGACCCTCATTTATGCTACAATGATTAAAATATGTGTAATTATACCCTGATCGCAAGGAGGTACATATGAAAAGAGAACAACAGGTTTCTGCGCAACAGCGGGCAAACAAGACAGCGCTGGTATCCTATGGCGTGATGAACTTTATTCTGATCGCATGTTATTTGCTGGAGGTCATCAAGAAGAGTCGTACAGTCGGATATTTTGCAGTGTTCTGTGTGTTAGCCATTGTACCGTGGCTGATCAGCGGGCTGATCTATAAGAAGAATCAGGCATCTGAAATGATCCAGTATACCATTCCGGTAGGATTTTGCATTTTTTACCTGTTTATCATCTTTACGACAATATCTCCGGTGGCGTATGTCTATGCGTTCATCATTGCCATCGAACTTATTCCCATGGGTAATATCAAGGTGACCGGAGCATATATGATAGCGGTGTCACTTGGCAATATTGTACAGCTCATCTATCTGGCAGTGAGTGGGCAGCTGGTAGCAGCAGATCTGCCAAACATCGAGATCCGAGTCGCTTCTGCTATCCTTTTTGGTATCTATCTTGTAGTCAGCACAAAGGTGCTTGTTGCAAACAATATGGACCGCTTAGACGAGATCGAAGCAGAAAAACAGCGCACAGCAGACCTCATGGAGCAGGTGCTGTCTGCATCCGAACAGATCACAACAAACATTGGTACACTCTCTGATAAGATGGGTGTTCTGGAAAATACGACCGGACAGACAGTGTCGGCGATGGAAGAAGTATCCATGGGAACAAGCGAAACTGCCGAGTCCATTCAGGTGCAGATGCAGAAGACTGAAGAGATCCAGAACACGATCGGACATGTCGGTGAGGCTGCCGGGATGATCGCATCCGATATTGATGCAGCGCGTGTGGAACTGAACGATTCGCAGGCGAATATATGCGTGCTCATCGAACAGGTGAAGGTTTCCGATCATGCGAATGAAAATATGGCAGCAGAGCTTTCCAAGCTGACAGCCTACACGGATCAGATGCAGTCCATCGTCGATGTGATCGACAACGTTACTTCACAGACCAGCCTTCTGTCATTGAATGCCAGCATTGAGGCGGCGAGAGCCGGAGAGGCCGGCAAGGGCTTTGCGGTCGTAGCCGGCGAAATCTCATCGCTGGCTACACAGACGCAGGAGGCAACTGAGAACATTACTGCGCTGATCAACAACATCTCTGCAGAACTGGAGGTAGTTGTCAAAGTAATCGAAAATGTTATTTCCAATACAAAACTGCAGAATGACGCAGCAAACAATACAGCCAGGAGTTTTGATGCGATCAGCAAAAAGATTGATGAGGTATACGACCAGACGGAGCGCACGATGCGGCTGATGAAGGAACTGGAGCGTGCCAATACGGCTATCACACAAGGTATTGAGACGATCTCAGCAGCCACAGAGCAGGTGACTGCACATTCAAATGAAACATTGTCCATCAGTTCTGAAAACAGTAAGGTGACCGGCGAGGTCGGAGTGATCATCGGAAAGCTGCATGAAATGGCGCAGGAACTGAGTGGAATGACGGGAGAATAGTTTTATGGAAGACGAAAGAAAAAAGATTCTGGTGATTGATGACAGCGCAATGATACTGAGCAGTGTCAGCCACATGCTTGGCAGCAAATATAAGGTCTATTGCGCTACGTCAGGTCCGAAAGCGATGGATATTATAGAGGTGAATCCGCCGGATCTGATCTTCTTGGATTATACAATGCCGGATTTCAACGGGAAAGATACATATGAATTTATCAAGCAGCATCCGGGGATGGAAGACGTTCCGATCATATTTCTGACAGCGATGTCGAATCCTGAGCAAGTAAAGGAACTGATCTCTCTGAAACCTGCAGGATATCTGTTGAAACCGCCGTCGCCTTTCAAGATTCTGGAGGCGGCACAAAAGTTTTTGGGTTAACGATAACTATTCGTACGAACTAGTGGAGATACCACAAGGGGAATTGTATGAACTATATTATACATTATGATGTGGCAGCGTTGCTGATCACATTGATGATCATCGCACAATATTTTTCAAATAGAAGGATCAGTCTGGGGGTGCGAAAGGTATATGTCGTGATGCTTCTGATCACGGCAGGGTCCAATGCACTCGATCTGATCACTGTCTATACGATCGAACATCCGCAAAGCATACCGCTCTGGCTGAATTATCTGTTGAACATGGCATATCTGCTGAGCTTCAACAGTATTCCCATGCTATACTATGTCTATGTGCGGGAAGCAGTCAAGCCGACGGAACGATGGAGCAACCGGGAGTATATAAAAGCATTTGCTTTCTTTGCTGTGGATGCGATCCTGATCTTTACGACTCCCATAACGAAGGGCATTTTTTGTTTTAAAAATGGACAGGTTTATACGCACGGCTCACTGATGGCACTTTTATATGTCAGCGCGTTATATTACATGATCTTAGCATTGGCATTGACGATCAAATATCAGAACAGACTGACACGTTCGCAGCGATTTGTGGTGATCTTCTATTCGGTGGGAACGATCATCAGCATTATATTCCAGCTGATCATTTCGGGACTTCTGATCGTGCAGTTTGCCATATCGCTTGCGCTGCTGCTGGGTTATCTGTCGCTGGAAAATCCGGAGGATTTTACCGATGCGCAGATCGGTTCCTTTAACCGGCTGGCTTTTTCTGAAACGATCAGCAGTTATCTCCGGTCTGAAAAGGACTTCGAGATCATGGGTATTCAGATCGGCGGTGTTGGATATTTGAGAAGTGTGATCGGTCTGACGAACATTAATGGTCTGATGAAAATGATCGCGGATTTTCTGGAGAGTATTTCCAGCAGAAAACGTAAGGTCTTTTACATTGAGCAGAACCGCTTCATGATTCTGGTGGATGGCAGCGAGGCGCACTGGGATATGTTCCGGGAAGTGTTGCAAAGACGTTTTCAGCGGCCGTTTACTTTTGAGAATACAGATTTCAGCCTGGATCTGGCGTTGACTTTGCTTCCGAATAAAGAGCATCAGGGAATCAGCGAGGCCGATGACATTATACGTATGCTGGAGTGTTCTTTGCAGGAAGCAGAGGAATCCGGCACGGATATGATCGTGATCGAGGGAGAACAGCTGCTGGAAAAGGGACGGCGTGAAAACGAGATTCTTCATATTCTACGGGAGGCCCTGCGCTACCAGCGGTTTGAAGTGTATTATCAACCGATTTACAGTGTGCAAAAGAAGCGCTACTGTTCTGCAGAGGCTTTGATCCGTCTTAGGGATGACCGAATGGGTTATATCAGCCCGGAAGAGTTTGTGCCGATCGCGGAACGTCATGGTCTGATCATTGAGATGGGCACCTTTGTGTTCCGGGAAGTGTGCAGTTTTATTGCAAAGAGACGTTTGTGGGAACGCGGTATCGAATATGTGGATGTCAATCTTTCGGTTGTTCAGTGTATGCAGGAGGATCTGCATGAACGGCTGATCAGGATCATGGATGAGTTCCGCCTTCCGTATCACTGCATCAATCTGGAGATCACAGAGACAGCGGCGGTGCTTTCTTCTGAAAATCTCCGCAACAACATGACGCGGCTTATGGAAAAGGGCGTCAATTTCTCACTGGATGATTATGGTACAGGATTTTCAAATACCGTGAGCATTATTGAGTATCCGTTTCATACAATTAAACTGGATAAATCCATGCTCTGGTCTTCTGCGGATAGCGAGAAGGCGATGTGTGCATTGGAGCATATGATCGCGATGATCAAGTCCATGCATATGGAGCTGGTCTGCGAAGGTGTGGAGACGCAGTCACAGGCGACTATGCTGGAACATATGGGATGCGATTATTTTCAGGGCTATTATTTTTCAAAACCGGTGAATGCAGAGGCATTTCTGGATCTGTTGGCGAGAGACCGGGCATATACATTACTGGAGGAAGTGTAGATGGTTGAAATTGATGAGAAAAAGGCAGAATATTGGCTGAAAAAAGCAGAGGAAAGTCCCAGAGGACAGCGCGCGTTTGAACTTTTTAAAGAGGGGTATAACTGTTCACAGGCAGTGGTACTGGCATTTGCAGATCTGATCGGAATGGATGAGAAACTGCTGACTCGCGTGACATCATCTTTTGGCGGCGGCATGGGACGGCTGCGTGAGGTGTGCGGCGCAGTGAGCGGCATGTTTTTTGTGGCGGGTGCATTATATGGCTACGAGGAGCCGGGAACTGCCGGGCAGCAGGAAAAGGCGGCACATTATGAGCGGATACAAGAGCTTGCTGGTGAGTATCGTGCGGTGAACGGATCTATCGTCTGCCGTGAGCTGTTAGGTCTTGCTACATCCGGAGCGGATCAGCCGACACCGGAGCTGCGAACAGCCGAATACTATAAGAAGAGACCGTGTGGACAGCTGGTGATGCTGGCAGCGACCATACTGGAGAGTTATATAAAAGAACATCCGACCGACAGACAAGATCTCTGACGATCGGATGAAGAGATTGAGGTTTGGCTGAGCGGAATGTGTGATCAGCGCTCCCATCTTCCGCTGGCACCACAGGGCAGTACCAGTCCGTTTCCGGTGACCGGGAGACCGATCTCGCCGGCATTTACTGTGCCGCTCCATTTTTTCAGTTCCAGGGACAGCATGTATGCAAGTACGGCTGGCTGCAGACCGGTTGTATAACTATTAATAAGAAAGAACAGAGGTTCATCGCTCAACAGCTGTGTGCACAGCTGGATGAGAGGATGGACCTTTTCTTCTATTTTCCAGATCTCGCCCTTGGGACCTCTGCCGTAAGAGGGCGGATCCATGATGATGGCATCATAGGTCTTGCCACGGCGGATCTCGCGCTCGACAAATTTGACACAGTCATCAACGATCCAGCGGATCGGCGCATCACCCAGTCCGGAGCTGACGGCATTTTCCTTTGCCCAGGTCACCATTCCCTTGGACGCATCCACATGTGTGACTGATGCGCCGGCAGCAGCCGCTGCGATCGTGGCACCTCCGGTGTAGGCAAACAGGTTTAAGACCCGGATGGGCCGGCCGGCTGTGCGGATCTTTTCGGAAAACCAGTCCCAGTTTGTCGCCTGTTCAGGGAAGAGCCCGGTATGCTTGAAGCTGAAGGGCTTTAAGTTGAAGGTCAGGGCATGTCCTTCCAACGGATACTCGATCGTCCACTGTTCCGGAAGATCAAAAAACTCCCAGCTTCCGCCGCCCTTGGCGCTGCGGTGGTAATGTCCGTTCAACTGCTTCCAGCGCTTGTCCTGAGCCGTGTTCCAGATGACCTGCGGATCTGGTCTGCGCAGGATATAAGATCCCCAGCGCTCCAGCTTCTCTCCGTTGCTCGTATCCAGTACTTCATAGTCATTCCATCTATCTGCGATCCACATGTGTGTATTTCCTTTCTTAACGATTCGTAATTCTTTCGTATCTGTTCAGTACCTTCACAGAAACGATGCAAAAATGCATGAAAATTGCTTCGCAATGGCATTTTTGCACTCCTGAATCATACTATCACGGTCTCAGCAGTAAATGCTTCGACCTGTCCTGAACAGTTACATTCTTTCTATATTATATATAGAAGCAACGCATGCGTCAAACGAAAATGTATGTGTGTTTGTTGTGCTGCTGATAACTATAGAGCCGGAAGATGCTTTGCAAGTCATTTGTGCGACCGGGGTGCGCGTGGATATATTTGGAAGATATCATATAACACGGCATCAGAGAAAATCTGTTTTTGATTTTACTCTGTGCCGCCCCGCGCGTGTTCCCGCGGAGCGCAACGGACTGCAAAGTATCTCCGGCTCTGTGATTGTTGGATTGTACTTAAAAAAATACAATCCAAAATACACATTTCTCTTGCATATCCTGAAAAATCCATGTATACTTTTACTTGCTGTGGCATGATAGCTATGAAGCGTGAGGTTGCTGCCCTATGTGGCAGGTTTTCCGTGGAGCGAATGTCAAGTTAGGAAACTGGCGACAAGTCACTGTACCAAGCAAAAATGTCTACAAAGAGTAGAAACAACGTGTGAAGAGGTAGTATTAAGGAATCCTCCCACTAGCGTGGGTCCCTCCTTAAAACTGTGACACACACGGAGAAGTGTACAGTCACCGCTTGTCGTACTGAATTTAAAAGTGCGAAAAGGAGGCGACTTTTTTTATGGCAAGTCAAACAATGAGAATCATCTTAAAGGCGTATGATCACGAGCTGGTAGATGCATCCGCAAAGAAAATCATCGAGACCGTAAAGAAGAACGGAGCGCAGGTGAGCGGACCCGTACCTCTTCCTACTAAAAAGGAAGTAGTTACCATTTTACGTGCAGTACACAAGTACAAATATTCACGTGAGCAGTTCGAGCAGAGAACCCACAAGAGACTCATCGATATCATTGCTCCCACACAGAAGACTGTAGATGCATTATCAAGATTAGAGATGCCTGCAGGTGTGAACATCGATATCAAAATGAAGTAGGAAGTCTACCCTGACTTCTAGAATGAACGCGAAAGCGTTCCGCTGTAGAAACGCGGCAAAGCCGCAACAGGAGGTATAACATGAATAAAGCAATCTTAGCAACAAAGGTCGGAATGACCCAGATCTTCAATGCTGACGGAGTATTAACTCCCGTAACAGTATTACAGGCTGGTCCTTGCGTTGTTACTCAGGTGAAGACCGTAGAGAACGACGGATACAGCGCTGTACAGGTTGGTTTCGTTGACAAGAAGGAAAAGGTAGTCAACAAGGATGCCAACGGCAAGAAAGAGATCCGCCATCGTCATGGCGTAAACAAGCCTGAGAAAGGACACTTTGACAAGGCCGGTGTTTCAGGCAAGAGATTTGTAAGAGAGTTCAAGTTTGATAACGCTGCTGATTACAATCTGGCAGACGAGATCAAGGCTGACATCTTTGCAGAGGGCGACAAGGTTGACGCTACTGCAATTTCAAAAGGAAAAGGTTTCCAGGGCGCTATCAAGAGATTAGGCCAGCACAGAGGACCCATGGCTCATGGTTCTAAGTTCCATCGCCATCAGGGATCAAACGGTGCCTGCTCATCTCCCAGCCGTGTATTTAAGGGAAAAGGAATGCCCGGTCACATGGGAAGCGTACAGGTAACTGTACAGAACCTTGAGATCGTAAAGGTAGATGCAGAGAACAATCTGCTTTTAGTTAAGGGCTCAGTTCCCGGACCTAAGAAATGCTTAGTAACAATCAAAGAGACAGTAAAAGCTGGTAAATAGTGCTTATTTGGGAAAGGAGGAATCAGGCAATGGCTAACGTAGCTGTTTATAATATGGAAGGCAAGGAAGTTGGAAAGCTGGACTTAAATGACGCAGTATTTGGCGTAGAAGTGAACGAGCATCTCGTACACATGGCAGTTCTTCAGCAGCTTGCAAACAATCGTCAGGGAACACAGAAGGCAAAGACACGTTCTGAAGTTCGTGGCGGTGGAAGAAAACCTTGGAGACAGAAGGGTACCGGTCATGCAAGACAGGGATCTACCAGAGCTCCTCAGTGGACCGGCGGCGGAGTTGTATTCGCACCCGTTCCCCGCGATTACTCTTTCAAGATCAACAAGAAAGAGAAGAGAGCAGCATTAAAGTCTGCTTTGACATCCAGAGTTCAGGAGAACAAGCTGATCGTTGTTGACGAGTTAAAGCTGGATGAGATCAAGACCAAGCAGTTCGCTCAGGTTATGAAAAACTTAAACGTTGACAAGGCACTGGTTGTCATCAACGACAATGACCAGAACATCGTGATGAGCGCAAAGAACATCCCGACTGTAAAGGTTGCACAGACCAACACCATCAACGTATTTGACATCTTAAAGTACAGCACCGTAGTAGTGACCAAGGATGCTGTAGCAACCATCGAGGAGGTGTATGCATAATGGCAAACGTACAGTATTATGACGTAATCCTCTCTCCGGTAGTTACCGAGAAGAGTATGAATGCGATGGCTGAAAAGAAGTACACTTTCTATGTTCATCCGGAAGCAAACAAGACCATGATCAAAGAAGCAGTTGAGAAGATGTTCGAAGGCACAAAGGTTGAAAAGGTAAACACCATGAACCTTGACGGCAAGAACAAGAGACGCGGCATGACCGTTGGAAAGACTGCAAAGAAGAAGAAAGCAATCGTTCAGTTGACTGAGGACAGCGCTGATATCGAGATCTTCAGCGGATTATAAGATTCGCACACTATGCGTCAGAAAAGACGCGATAATAAAAACATTGTAACGAGAGTTTGAAAGGAGAACGACAATGGGAATTAAGACATATAATCCCTATACACCTTCCAGAAGAAACATGACTGGATCTGATTTCTCTGAGATCACTAAGAAGACACCTGAGAAGTCCCTGCTCGTATCTATTCCGAAGCACTCAGGACGTAACAATCAGGGTAAGATCACTGTGAGACATCAGGGTGGCGGAAGCAAGAAGAAATACAGAATCGTAGATTTTAAGAGAAATAAAGACGGAATCCCTGCAAAGGTTATCGGTATCGAGTACGATCCGAACAGAACAGCAAACATTGCACTGATCTGCTACGCAGACGGTCAGAAGGCATACATCCTCGCTCCCGAGGGACTGACCGATGGCATGACTGTTATGAACGGCGCAGAGGCAGAGGTAAGAGTTGGTAACTGCTTACCGTTAGAGAACATCCCGGTTGGTACTCAGGTACACAACATTGAGTTATATGCCGGCAAGGGCGGCCAGATGGTTCGTTCCGCTGGTATGAGCGCACAGCTCATGGCTAAGGAAGGAAAGTACGCAACACTTCGTCTTCCCTCCGGTGAGATGAGAATGGTTCCTCTGAACTGCAGAGCAACCGTTGGAGTAGTTGGAAATGGTGATCACAATCTGGTGAAGATCGGTAAAGCCGGACGTAAGCGTCACATGGGTATCAGACCTACTGTTCGTGGTTCTGTTATGAACCCGAATGACCATCCTCATGGAGGTGGTGAGGGTAGAGCACCTATCGGTCGTCCCGGTCCTTGTACACCTTGGGGCAAGCCTGCTCTTGGACTTAAGACACGTAAGAAGAAGAAAGCTTCTAACAAACTGATCGTAAGAAGAAGAGATGGTAGAGCCATCAAGACTAAATAGGAGGTAAGATATGTCTAGATCACTGAAAAAAGGACCTTTCGCAGACGCAAGCCTGTTAAAGAAAGTAGATGCTATGAACGCTTCTGGTGATAAGAGCGTTATTAAGACCTGGTCACGCCGTTCCACAATCTTCCCTTCCTTCGTTGGACACACAATCGCTGTTCATGACGGAAGAAAGCATGTGCCGGTATATGTGACTGAGGATATGGTTGGTCACAAGCTTGGCGAGTTCGTTGCTACCAGAACCTACAGAGGTCACGGTAAGGACGAGAAGAAGTCAGGAGTAAGATAAATATTTGAAAGGAGGTTCTAGTCATGGCTAAAGGACATAGATCCCAGATTAAGAGAGAAAGAAATGCAAACAAAGATACCAGACCTTCTGCAAAGTTATCTTATGCAAGAATGTCTGTTCAGAAAGCTGGATTTGTATTAGATGCCATTCGTGGAAAGGATGTTGATACCGCACTGGCTATCGTGACATACAATCCCAGATATGCGTCAAGCGTTATTGAGAAGCTGTTAAAGTCAGCAATCGCAAACGCTGAGAACAACAACGGAATGAAGAGAGAAGATCTCTACGTTGAGGAGTGCTACGCAAACAAAGGACCTACAATGAAGAGAATCAGACCGAGAGCACAGGGTAGAGCTTATCGCATCGAGAAGAGAATGAGCCACATCACAATCGTGCTGAATGAAAGATAGGAGGTAGGACATGGGACAGAAAGTAAATCCTCATGGCTTAAGAGTCGGAGTAATCAAAGATTGGGACTCTAAGTGGTATGCAGAGGCTGACTTCGCAGACAACTTAATCGAAGATCATGAGATCAGAAAGTTCTTAAAGAAAAAATTATATGCAGCAGGCATCTCAAAGATTGAGATCGAGCGTGCATCTGACCGTGTAAAGGTAATCGTTTATACCGCAAAGCCCGGTGTTGTTATCGGTAAAGGCGGCGCTGAGATCGAGAAGATCAAGGCAGAAGTACAGAAGCTGACAACCAAGAAGCTGGTTGTTGACATCAAAGAGGTCAAGAGACCTGACAAGGATGCACAGTTAGTAGCTGAGAACATCGCTCAGCAGTTAGAAAACCGTGTATCTTTCCGTAGAGCAATGAAGTCCTGCATGAGCAGAACCATGAAGGCCGGCGCACTTGGAATCAAGGCAAGCTGTTCCGGACGTCTTGGTGGAGCAGATATGGCTCGTACCGAGTTCTACAACGAGGGAACCATTCCCCTTCAGACACTGCGTGCAGATATCGATTATGGATTCGCCGAGGCAGATACCACTTACGGTAAGGTTGGCGTAAAGGTATGGATCTACAAGGGCGAGGTACTTCCTAAGAAGGGTAATAAGGAAGGAGGAGCACAATAATGTTAATGCCGAAGAGAGTAAAGCGGAGAAAACAGTTCCGTGGCACTATGACAGGAAAGGCTTCCAGAGGTAACAAGATCACAAACGGTGATTATGGTATTATCGCATTGGAGCCGGCTTGGATCAAGTCAAATCAGATTGAAGCAGCCCGTATCGCTATGACCCGTTACATCAAGCGTGGTGGTAAGGTATGGATCAAGATTTTCCCTGACAAACCCGTTACAGCAAAACCTGCTGAGACTCGTATGGGTTCCGGAAAAGGAACATTGGAGTACTGGGTAGCAGTCGTTAAGCCGGGCCGTGTAATGTTCGAGATCTCAGGAGTATCTGAGGAGGTAGCTCGCGAGGCATTACGTCTGGCAACACACAAATTACCTTGCAAGTGTAAAGTAGTTTCTCGTGCAGACTTAGAAGGCGGTGAATCAAATGAAAACTAGTAAATATTTAGAAGATCTGCGTACACAGTCCGCTGACGAGCTGAATGCGCAGTTAGTAGAAGCAAAGAAGGAACTTTTCAATTTGAGATTCCAGAACGCTACGAATCAGTTAGATAACACTGGAAGAATCAAAGAAGTAAGAAAAAATATTGCCAGAATTCAGACTATCATCACTGAAAAGGCGAATGCATAATCCCAGTGAAAGGAGATCAGATCCGTGGAAGAAAGAAATCTTAGAAAAACACGTGTCGGCGTGGTTGTAAGCGATAAGATGGACAAGACAATCGTTGTAGCTGTAAAGGACAACGTAAGACATCCCCTGTACAATAAGATCATCAAGAAGACCTACAAGTTAAAGGCTCATGATGAGAACAATGAGTGCAAGAAGGGTGATACCGTTAAAGTAATGGAGACAAGACCTTTATCCAAAGACAAGAGATGGAGACTTGTTGAGATTATGGAGAGAGCGAAATAATTAAAGGAGGATACCGGCATGGTACAGCAGGAAAGTAGATTAAAAGTTGCTGATAATACTGGTGCAAAGGAGTTACTGTGCATCCGTGTTATGGGCGGTTCTACAAGAAGATATGCAAACATCGGTGACATCATTACTGCCAGCGTTAAAGATGCAACACCAGGCGGCGTTGTAAAGAAAGGTGACGTTGTAAAGGCAGTTGTTGTCCGCAGCGTAAAGGGCGCTCGTCGTAAAGATGGTTCTTATATCAAGTTTGATGAGAACGCCGCAGTTATCATCAAGGATGATAAGACTCCCAGAGGAACCCGTATTTTTGGACCAGTAGCAAGAGAGCTTCGTGAAAAGCAGTTCATGAAGATCGTTTCTCTGGCTCCGGAGGTATTATGAAAAGCAAGGTCGGCTTTTCATAATCAGGTATTATAGGAGGTAGACAATGGCATCATTAAAGATTAAGAAAGGCGATACCGTTAAGGTGATCGCCGGCAAAGATAAAGACAAAGAGGGCAAGGTAATTGCCGTAGATCCTAAGAAGAATACCGTTCTGGTTGAGGGTGTGAACATGATCACAAAGCACACCAAGCCCAGCATGGCAAACCAGCAGGGTGGTATCATTCATCAGGAAGGTCCCATTGACATTTCTAACGTAATGTACGTTCACAAGGGAAAGGCTACCCGCGTAGGCTTCAAGATGGACGGAGATAAGAAGGTACGTTTCGCAAAGTCAACCGGCGACGTTATCGACTAAGTAGAGAGGAGGTCCAGAAGTGAGCAGATTAAGAGATCAGTACGAGAATGAGATCAAAGACGCAATGGTCAAAAAGTTTGGCTATAAAAATGTAATGGAGATTCCGAAGCTTGACAAGGTCGTAGTCAACATGGGTGTTGGCGAGGCTAAGGAGAACGCAAAGATTCTGGAGGCTGCTATGGGCGACATGGAGATCATCACCGGTCAGAAGCCTGTTGCAACCAGATCTAAGAACTCCATCGCAAACTTCAAAATCAGAGAGGGTATGCCCATCGGATGTAAAGTTACCTTAAGAGGAGAGAAGATGTATGAGTTCGTTGATCGTTTAGTGAACCTTGCATTACCTCGTGTACGTGACTTCCGTGGTGTAAACCCCAACGCTTTTGATGGCAGAGGTAACTACGCACTCGGAATCAAGGAGCAGTTGATCTTCCCTGAGATCGAGTATGACAAGATTGATAAGGTACGTGGAATGGATATTATCTTCGTTACTACCGCTAAGACCGATGAGGAAGCGCGTGAGTTATTGACCTTATTCAATATGCCGTTTGCAAAGTAGAAGCAGGAGGAAACTTAAATGGCAAAGACATCTATGAAAATTAAGCAGCAGCGCAAACCCAAGTTCTCTACCAGAGCTTACACACGCTGTAGAGTATGCGGTCGTCCGCATTCTGTATTAAGAAAATATGGTATCTGCAGAGTATGCTTCCGCGAGATGGCATACAAGGGAGAGATCCCCGGCGTAAAGAAGGCAAGCTGGTAAGATACCAAAAACGAAAAGGAGGTAAATATTCATCATGACAATGAGTGATCCTATTGCAGATATGCTTACAAGAATCCGTAATGCTAACACTGCAAAACATGATACAGTAGATATCCCTTCATCCAAGATCAAAGTTGCAATCGCTGACATTCTTGTTGACGAGGGATATATCGCAAAATACGACATCATTGACGAGGGAAGCTACAAGACCATGCGTGTGACCCTGAAGTATGGTGCAGACAAGAACGAGAAGATCATCACCGGTATCAAGAGAATCTCTAAGCCGGGTCTTCGTGTGTACGCAGGAAAGGATGAGATCCCCAGCGTTCTCGGCGGACTTGGAATCGCGATCCTTTCAACAAACAAAGGCATCCTGACCGACAAAGAGGCTCGCAAGGCTCAGGTCGGCGGAGAAGTTTTAGCTTTCGTTTGGTAGTCAACTAATCAACGTTATATATAATATAGGAGGTACGGGCATGTCACGTATAGGAAGAATGCCAATCGCGGTACCTGCAGGCGTAACTGTAGATATTGCAGAAAATAATAAAGTGACTGTAAAAGGTCCCAAGGGAACCCTTGAGCGAGTATTACCCTCTGAGATGGAGATCAAGAAAGAGGGCGAGGAGATCATCGTAACCAGACCGAACGATCTGAAGAAGATGAAGTCCTTACATGGTCTGACAAGAACTCTGATCAACAACATGGTTGTCGGTGTTACCGATGGCTACACCAAAGAGTTAGAGGTAAACGGTGTTGGTTACAGAGCAGCAAAATCCGGTAACAAGCTTACTTTAAACCTTGGATATTCTCATCCGGTAGAGATGATCGATCCCGAGGGAATCGAGTCTACCGTTGATGGTAACAAGATCATTGTTAAAGGTATCGATAAAGAAAAAGTTGGCCAATATGCGGCTGAAATCAGAGATAAGAGACGTCCTGAGCCTTACAAGGGTAAAGGTATCAAGTATGCTGATGAAGTTATTAGACGTAAAGTTGGTAAGACTGGTAAGAAATAATTGAAGGAGTGTGACTAAAAATGGTTAAGAAAGAATCAAGATCTGAGATTCGTGCGAAAAAGCACAGAAGAGTTCGTAATAACCTTGCTGGAACCGCAGAGAGACCGCGTTTAGCTGTTTTCAGAAGTAATAATCATATGTACGCTCAAATTATTGATGATACAGTTGGCAACACCCTTGTTTCTGCATGTACTTTAGACAAAGAAGTAAAGGATGCAGTAGAAAAGACTAATAACGTAGATGCAGCAGCTCAGGTAGGAACTGTTATCGCAAAGAAGGCGTTAGACAAGGGAATCACCACTGTAGTCTTTGATAGAGGCGGCTTCATATATCAGGGTAAGATCAAGGCTTTAGCTGATGCAGCAAGAGAAGCTGGGTTAACATTCTAATTAAGGAGGAAATATTTGCATGAAACGCGAAATTATTGATGCTAGTCAATTAGAGTTAACAGAAAAAGTTGTAGCCATCAAGCGAGTAACAAAGGTAGTTAAGGGTGGACGTAACATGCGCTTTTCTGCATTAGTAGTTGTTGGTGACGGCAACGGACATGTTGGCGCAGGCATTGGTAAAGCAGCCGAGATCCCTGAGGCGATCCGCAAGGGTAAAGAGGATGCGACCAAGAAGCTTATTTCTGTTAAGTTAGACGAGAACAAGAGTATTACACATGATATTCAGGGAAAGCATACAGGAGCAACCGTACTGCTGAAGAGATCCATCGAAGGTACCGGTATCATCGCCGGAGGTCCTGCACGTAACGTGTGCGAGCTTGCCGGAATCAAGAATATCCGTACAAAGTCTCTGGGATCAAACAACAAGCAGAACGTTGTACTCGCTACAATCGACGCTTTAAGCCAGTTAAAATCCCCTGAGGAAGTGGCTAAGGCTCGCAACAAATCTGTAGAAGAAATCGTAGGCTAAGGAGGGACATCGAAATGGCAGATAAGTTAAAAGTAACATTAGTAAAATCTACAATCGGTGCCGTTCCCAAGAACAAGAAGACCATCGAAGCATTAGGCCTCACCAAGATGTACAAGACGGTTGAGCTGCCGAATAACGCTGCAACAGCAGGCGCGCTTCGCAAGGTTGCACCGTATGTAAAAGTAGAAGAAGCATAATCAAAAAACGATAAGGAGGTGTCAGCATGGACTTATCTAATTTAAAACCGGCTGAAGGTTCAACACATAACGATAATTTCAGAAGAGGCCGTGGACACGGTTCAGGAAATGGCAAGACCGCTGGTAAGGGACACAAGGGTCAGAAGGCTCGTTCAGGAGCACCGAGACCTGGTTTCGAGGGTGGCCAGATGCCTTTATACAGACGAATCCCCAAGCGTGGATTCACTAACCGCAATACCAAAGAGATCGTAGCCATCAACGTTGATCGTCTGGAGTGCTTTGACAATGACGCAGTTGTCACTGTAGATGCTCTGATCGAGGCTGGTATTGTAAGCAATCTCCGCGATGGCGTGAAAATCCTTGGAAATGGAGAATTAACCAAGAAGCTCAACGTTCAGGTGAACGCATACAGCGCAAGCGCAAAGGAAAAGATTGAGGCACTTGGTGGAAAAGCAGAGGTGATCTAATGTTAAGAACACTTCGAGATGCATTTAAGGTAAAAGACATCAGAACAAGAATGTTATTCACATTTTTGATGTTAGTTGTCATCCGTATTGGCTGTCAGATCCCGGTTCCCGGAATCAATGGCGAACTGTTCAAAGAATGGTTTGCCAGCCAGACCGGCGGAGCATTCAGCTTCTTCGATGCGATTACTGGTGGTTCTTTCCTTGATATGTCAATCTTCGCATTGAACATTACACCGTACATCACATCATCCATCATCATTCAGCTGATGACGATCGCGATTCCTCAGCTGGAGGAGATGCATAAGGATGGTGAGGACGGTCGCAAGAAGCTGACCGCGATCACCCGTTATGTTACAGTCGGACTTGCGATCATGCAGTCTGTTGCACTGGGCATCAGCTTCGGAAGACAGGGATGGCTGTATGAGTATAATGCTTGGTCAGTCATTCAGGTAATTGTTATTTTAACTGCAGGATCTGCAGTACTTATGTGGATCGGTGAGCGTATTACAGAGCGTGGTGTCGGAAATGGTATTTCCATCGTGTTGGTGATCAACATTATCTCACGTATTCCGAATGATCTGGGTACGCTGTGGCAGCAGTTTATTTCCGGTAAGAGTGTTGCAAGAGCAGTGCTTGCAGCAGTGGTCATTGTGGCTATCATTCTTGCACTGGTTGTATTTGTAGATGTTCTGCAGAACGCAGAGCGTAGAATTCCTGTACAGTATTCCCGTAAGATCCAGGGACGCAAGCAGGTGGGCGGACAGAGCAGCAATATTCCCTTAAAGGTGAATACAGCGGGCGTTATTCCGATCATCTTTGCGCAGTCTATCATGCAGTTCCCGGTGATTATTGCCGGAATGCTTGGAAAGGGAAACGGTACAGGCATCGGATCTCAGATCATCAAGACATTAAATCAGTCAAACTGGTGTGATCCCAGCCAGCCGGTATATACCATCGGTCTGGTGATCTATCTGGTACTGATCGTCGCATTTGCTTATTTCTATACCTCGATCACCTTCAACCCGTTGGAGATCGCGGACAACATGAAAAAGCAGGGTGGATTTATCCCCGGTATCAGACCCGGAAAGCCCACCAGTGATTATCTGAATTCCATTTTAGGCTATATCATCTTTATCGGTGCGATCGGCTTATCAATCTGTGCATTTATTCCGATTTTCTTCAATGGAGTATTTAATGCATCCGTATCTTTCGCAGGAACATCTATCATCATTATCGTAGGTGTTGTTGTTGAGACCATCAAGCAGATCGAATCACAGATGCTCGTACGCCACTACAAAGGATTCTTAAGCAATTAAATCATGTAATTTATTATGGAGATACGCCCGAGGTGTATCTCCATAGGTGGTTTAGCGGAAATTATATAAGGAGGATTTACAATGAAGATCATCATGTTAGGTGCACCCGGAGCAGGTAAGGGAACACAGGCAAAGCAGATTGCAGGAAAGTATTCCATCCCGCATATATCTACCGGTGACATTTTCCGTGCAAATATCAAAAACGGTACGGAGTTAGGAAAAAAAGCAAAAGAGTACATGGATCAGGGATTGCTCGTACCCGATGAACTGACCTGTGATCTGGTTATGGACCGCATTCAGCAGGATGACTGCAAGAACGGCTTTGTACTGGACGGATTCCCCAGAACGATCCCGCAGGCAGAGGCGCTTGACGCAGCACTCACAAAGATCGGTGAGAAGATGGATTATGCTATCGACGTGGATGTACCCGATGAGAATATTGTCAGCCGTATGTCTGGAAGACGTGCATGCTTGGATTGCGGCGCTACTTATCACATCGTATCCCTGCCGCCTAAGACAGAGGGCAAGTGCGATCACTGCAGCAGCGATCTCGTTCTTCGTGATGACGACAAGCCGGAGACCGTACAGAAGCGTCTGACGGTTTACCATGAGCAGACACAGCCGTTGATCGATTATTACAAAAATCAGGGCATTTTGAAATCTGTGGACGGAACACAGCCGATGGAAGCTGTATTTACTGCCATCACAGATATTTTAGGAGCTTAAGATCATGCCGGTAACAATCAAAAATGCGGAAGGTATCGAACTGATGCGTATTGCCGGACAGATTCTTGGCAGAGTGCATAACGAGGTGGCAAAAGAGCTGAAAGCCGGAATGACCACCTGGGATATCGATCATCTCGCCGAAGATTTGATCCGCAGCTATGGCTGTACGCCGTCGTTTTTGAATTACCAGGGATTTCCTGCCAGCGTGTGTGTTTCCGTCAATGATGAGGTCGTTCACGGCATTCCGAGCAAGTACCGGATTTTGCAGGAGGGCGATATCGTCAGCCTCGACATGGGCCTCATCTATAAGGGATACCAGTCGGATGCAGCCCGCACACACGGGATCGGGCCGATCTCTGAGGAGGCGTCTCTTTTGATAGAAAGAACACGCCAGAGTTTTTTTGAAGGTGCGCGCATGGCAAAAGCAGGGAATCACCTGTTTGATATCGGAAGATCGATCGATGCATATATCAGACCTTTTGGCTATGGCATTGTCCGTGATCTGTGTGGACACGGCATCGGACGCCATATGCACGAGGAACCGGAGATCCCCAACTACCGCGTTGCAAAGCGCGGCATGAAGCTGAAAGCGGGCATGACGCTTGCCATTGAGCCGATGATCAATGCAGGTACTTATGCGGTGAAATGGAAACCGGACGGTTGGACAGTTGTGACAAGGGACGGTTCTTTGTCTGCCCATTATGAGAACACGGTTCTCGTGACGGAAGACGGACCGGAGATCCTGTCGTTAGTAGAAGAATAAATACGCAAACGTTAATGAGATTGTTAAAGGAGAATCAATATGTCAAAAGCAGATGTTATTGAGGTAGAAGGTGTAGTTGTAGAGAAGTTACCGAACGCATTTTTTAAGGTAGAGCTGGAGAACGGTCATCAGATCCTTGCCACCATCAGCGGCAAGCTTCGCATGAACTTTATCCGCATCTTACCCGGAGATAAGGTGACGATCGAGATGTCACCCTACGATCTGACCAAGGGCAGAATCATTTGGAGAGATAAATAAAACACTGATTGATAAAGGGGCTGTCACCGTGGAGGTGATGCCTCTTTTTTGCAAGTGTGCTATTTTGAAGAAAAGGAGGTGTACAATATCTAAGATACCCCGGAATATGGAAGTAAACAATCGAATTATATAATAAGAATATTTTTGCGAAGGAGGAAGCAAGGATGAGATCAAAATTTTTGAAGCGGGTAGGGGCATTGACTCTTGGCGTGGCATTGTTTATCAGCGCATTTTCGGTGACGGCATTCACACAGACTGTTACCGGGTGGGCGCAGGATGCATGGCCTTATAACTATACCGACGAGAACGGTGTGCAGTACGGGACGGACGAAGACGGCCTGTTTGTTTCCGGTTATAAGGGAACGGGGGTAGATGTTGTGATCCCTGATACCTATGAAGGCAAAAAGGTGATTGGTATCACCAATAATGTATTTGAAGAGAAAAATATTGAGTCTGTGGTGATCGGAAATAATGTGAGATGGATTTATTCTGGCGCATTTGCAAATTGCAAGCAGCTCTCTAAGGTGCAATTTGGTGAAGCGTTAACCTATATGGATCAGTTCGCGTTTTATGGTTGTGAAAAACTGGAGACGATCACGGTTCCCGACACACTTGAATCAATGTATTCCAGTACATTTGAAGGAACCGGCTATTATAATAATGCGGAAAACTGGAGAGGAAACGGATTGTACCTGGATGGATGGCTGCTTGCACTCAAAGAAGGTACGGCAGGCTATTTCCCGATTGCCGCAGGAACCAAACGTATTACCAGTGGTTTGTTCAGCAAGAATGGGAACGGAACACAGGTCACAAAGGTTGGTATACCGGCGAGCCTGGAAGCAGATCAGCCTCGTTTTTCCGGAACCGGGTCCTCTATCCGATCCTTCGCGATCAATAAGGACAATCCGTACTACAGTTATAAGGGAGGAGTCTTGTACAATAAGGATCAGACAAAGATGCTGGAAGTCGTAAAGAAACTTCCGAAGATTTATACAATCCCTTCCAATGTAAAAGAGATTGGTTCTTACGCATTTCCATCAAACTGTGCGGCAAAGGCGATTGTGATTCCAAAGACCGTGGAACGTATGGAATCAGGAGCGTTTGCGGGCGTTGTCAGGAAGGTTGGTCTGCTCTGCGAGGTAGAGCAAAGACCGGAAGGCTGGGATCAGGAATGGGCAGTGACAGAGGATGTGACGTTAGTGGATGATTTTCCGGGCGGAAATATTCACTATGGCTATCACGGCAAGGCAGTGTCAGGAATTCAGAGCCTGTCTTTGTCTTATGGAGAGAAAAAAGGAAAGACACTCACTTTCAAGAAGGGTGATACGTGGATTCTTGTGGATTATGAACCAAAGGCAGGAGCAAACGGCTATGTGCGGTGGGTATCCTCAAATCCTTCTGTGCTGAAGGTTACCCAGGCTACAAATTATACACGGGGTTTTCAGTTAGATGCTCCGAAGACTGGAACCGTATGGCTCAAAGCCCAAAATTCCAAGGGCAAGGTAATTGCACAGTACAAGGTACAAGTAAAAGCAAAGTAGGAAGAAAAAATAAGAGCGAAAAAACAATAAAATTTGTATTCTGGCAGGAAATCCGCTATACTGGTGAAGGAATCACCGGTGTAGCGGATTTGTGATCAGGAGGGGACATTAAGAAGTTAGTTATGAAAAAAAGAAGCGGTAATTTGGATCTGATGAAATTTTTATTTTCCGTGATGATCGTTATTTATCATGGAAAGAATCTGGCGACAGGGGGACCGATCCTGTTTCCGGGAGGAAGTGCGGCGGTAGAATTTTTCTTTCTGGTGTCAGGTGTACTAATGGCACGAACTGCATCGAAAACCGAGATACAGGGAAATCTCGGAAAAGATACACTGGCATTTGTGAAGCATAAGATCAGCGGCTTGATGCCGAACTACTATGTTGCATTTGTGATCGCATTTATTGTATCGCACCTCGGCGCAACAAGTCTGTTTTTGCTTTTTAAAGATGCGATCTACTCGGTTTGGGAACTGCTGCTTGTCACCGGTGTTGGACTCCGACCGATCGATGGACTGGCGAATGGCGCGGTCTGGTATCTGTCTGCGATGCTGTTGGCGATGTTTGTGATCTGGCCGATCATGCGAAAATGTAAAGATCTGTTTTTCTACTGGATCGCTCCGATCGCTGTATTGTTGATCATGGGTATCACCTACCAGAATTGGACCAGGTTTGGCGCACCGTCTCTCTGGACCGGTGTTTGCTTTAGGGGTACGATCCGTGCATTTATGGGTATTCTATTGGGATGTATCGCATATAAAGTAGCGGAATTTATCAAGCGGCAGGAGTTCACGTTGTTATCAAAAAGCATTTTTTCTCTGGTAGAGCTGGTCGGCTACATTACCGTGTTTGTGATCTGCATGGTCAGACACAGAGGAACGACGGACTGGGCGATCGTGGCGATCCTGGCGGTGTGTGTTACGATCACGTTTTCTGATGTCACCATTTGGGCAGACCGGTTCCGACATCCGGCCTTTAACCGGCTGGGCGTGTTCAGCTATTCCCTGTATCTGGGGCATGGATACTGGTCGAATGCGCTGGCTGACCTGTTGCCGAAGCTGACATACTGGCAGCGTATGCCAATCTATCTGCTCATCTCATTTGCCACCGGTTTGTTCATTCATTTTGTTTCGATCGGGTTGCGTCGGCTGTGGGCGGCAAAGGGAACACAGATCAAGCGAATGTTTATTTCCGGCCGAGAGAAATCTTTATGAGGATGTAAAGATTGGGAAGAAAGGGGACAGGAAAGATGCGGGCAAAAAGGTATATCATGGCGTGTGTACTGTTTTGTACATTGCTGATCTGTGGTTCGACAGTCATTGCGTCTGCAGAGGAAAATAATGAAAAAAACAATGGGGAATATCGATATAAGGAAGTGGAGCGTCCATATCCTTATAAGGTGAAAGTAGGAGATACTTATATTGAATGTGGAGACGGCATTTGTCTTGTTAAATATCTCGGAGATGAGGCTGAAGTCGTGGTGCCAAGTGAGATCGACGGCAAACCTGTTACAGTCATAGGCAGCGGTTGTTTTTCAGGAAATCAGACCATTACGCGGGTGGAGATACCGGAAAGTGTGACCTGGCTGGATGGTTTTAACGATTGCAGTAATCTGGCAGATATCAAATTGTCAAATGGCGTAAAGGTGATCGGTGTCTTCTCCTTTGAAAACTGTGGATCGCTGGAAAAAATCGATCTGCCGGATTCGCTAGTCTGTATCGGTGCCGGAAGTAAGGAATGCGGTACATTTACAGGCTGTTCGAACTTGAAAGAAATAAGTTTTTCAAATAATCTTCAGGAAATCGGTCCCGGTGCATTTCGTTATTGCAAGGCGCTTGAAAAAGTCGTTCTACCGGAAAAGGTAGAGTGGGTCAGGGATTATTGCTTTTTTGGATGTTCCTCGTTGAAAGCGGTAGAGATGCCGGAAAATTGTAAAAAAATCGGTCATGCAGCATTTGGTAACTGTCAATCGCTGGAGTATGTGGATTTGCCGGATTCGGTTACAAATATGATGTCAAGGGCTTTCGAGGGCTGTTCTTCTCTAAAGAGCATTCATCTGTCAAAGAACCTGAAGACGATCTATACCGGCGCATTTCAGAACTGTTCCTCACTGGAGGAGATTACGATCCCGGCCGGTGTCACAAATATTGGAAAAATGTGGATGGGAAAAAGTGGTCACGTGTTCAGCGGATGTACTTCCTTAAAGCGTGTCACGATCAATGGAAAGATTCAGGCGGTGAGACGCCGTACCTTTGAATGGTGCAAGGCGCTGGAAACGATAGAGCTTCCGGCGAGTGTCACCAAGATCGGAGAGGGGGCATTCATTGGCTGCAAGAGTCTGGAAACGATCAAGCTGCCATCCGGTGTGGAGCGCATCTGCATCGATGCATTCAGGGGCTGCGGATTAAAAGAGATCACATTTCCGGAAAGTCTGCAAATGGTTGGAAGACGTTCCTTTGCGCATTGTGAATCCTTAAAGAAGATCGTGATCAAAGGAAAAAATGCAAGGATCGGCAGTCTGGCTTTCAAGAATATTGCAAAGAACGCAGTCTTTGATGTGCCGAATACAGCAGTCAACATTTACCGCAGTCGTCTCACAAAAAAGAACACCGGATTTGTGGTGAAAAGTATGAAAGTAGTGTAATTTGATTTTTTTGATAAAAAAGTAAAAAAGAAGTTGATTTCTTGACGCGTCCGTGCTACAATAGCACTCGGACGCGTCTGTTTTTGTTCTACAAGTGCGTCCGGAAACACGTAATATAGGCGTTTAGGAAAGGAGGATTTGAGATGAAAGTCAGATCATCAGTAAAACCTATCTGTGAGAAATGCAAAGTTATCAAGAGAAAAGGTAGTATCCGTATTATCTGTGAAAATCCTAAACATAAGCAGAGACAGGGTTAATTACCGACCGCTCCTTTAGAAGGGGCAAAAATCCTTCGGATTTTGAAGGACTGGGAACCAAAGATTTCCTGACAGAAATCTTTGAAAGTGTTATGGCGGCTGTCAGCGGATGACTATCTTAAGTTCGCTGATTCATAATAAACAGCTATACGGCTGGAAGATTTTTCCTTACATACCGAGAGGGAGATCTTCGAAAGTAAAATGAAAATGAGGCGTCACACATCCGGGTGTATGCACACATTTCAGGCCGGGCAACCGGAGCTGCATGGGTTCGGAGGACGTGACAGATATTTACGAAAAATTAAACGGAGGTGTCAATACACATGGCTCGTATCGCAGGTGTAGATTTACCAAGAGAAAAACGTGTAGAAATCGGCTTAACTTACATCTATGGAATCGGTAGAGTAAGTGCGACTAAGATTTTAGAGCAGGCAAATGTTAATCCTGATACTCGCTGCAGAGACTTAACTGACGATGAGGTTAAGGCGATCAGTGCTGTTATCGATGAGACTATGACCGTAGAAGGTGATCTTCGCAGAGAGATCGCTCTGAACATCAAGAGATTACAGGAGATTGGATGCTATCGTGGTATCCGTCATAGAAAAGGTCTGCCTGTACGTGGTCAGAAGACTAAGACCAATGCGCGTACACGTAAGGGTCCGAAGAGAACTGTAGCAAACAAGAAGAAGTAATATATATTTGAAGAAAGTAGGTTAGTTTAGCATGGCGAAAAAAGTTGCAAAAAAAGTAACAAAAAAGCGCGTAAAGAAAAACGTTGAACGCGGACAGGCACACATTCAGTCATCTTTCAATAATACAATCGTAACTCTTACAGATACTGAAGGTAACGCATTATCATGGGCGAGTGCTGGTGGTCTTGGATTTAGAGGTTCAAAGAAATCTACTCCCTATGCTGCACAGATGGCAGCAGAGACAGCTACCAAGGCTGCTCTGATTCATGGTTTAAAGACAGTTGATGTATTTGTAAAGGGTCCCGGCTCAGGTCGTGAGGCAGCTATCCGTGCGCTTCAGGCATGCGGTCTTGAGGTTACATCAATCACTGACGTAACTCCCGTACCTCATAACGGATGTCGTCCACCCAAACGTAGAAGAGTTTAATTAGGAGGTATTATTAAGATGGCAGTTAATAAAGTACCTGTTCTGAAAAGATGCAGATCCCTTGGCTTAGAGCCGAGTTATTTAGGATATGATAAGAAGTCTAATCGTAATTTAGTTAGAGCAAACCGTAAGGTATCTGAGTACGGTTTACAGCTTCGTGAGAAGCAGAAGGCAAAGTTCATCTACGGCGTACTGGAGAAGCCCTTCCACAACTACTATGAGAGAGCTGATCAGATGAAGGGTATGACCGGTGCCAACCTGATGACAATCTTAGAGTCCAGACTGGACAATGTTATTTTCCGTCTTGGTTTTGCCAGAACCAGAAGAGAGGCAAGACAGGTTGTTGATCACAAGTTCGTATTAGTAAACGGCAAGCAGGTAAACATCCCTTCTTATCTTGTAAAGGCTGGCGACACGATCGAGATTCGTGAGAAGAGCAAGAACATCCAGAGATTTAAAGATATCAAGGAGACCACCGCAGGAAGATTAGTACCCGAGTGGTTAGAGGCAGATTTAGAGAATTTACAGGGAACCGTAAAAGAGTTACCTACCCGTGACATGATCGATGTACCTGTAGATGAAATGCTTATCGTCGAGTTATATTCTAAGTAATCTGCGATTACTTAGAAAAACGATGCACACATGCAGCTATCGCTGCATGGCGCACGCAGTATGTTTGCAGCGAGTGCAAACATCTGCTTGTATCCCAGACAATAAGCAGCAACCGTGATATCAAATAAGGAGGGACTTTGCAGTGTTCGAATTTGAAAAGCCGAAGATTGAAATAGCAGAGATTTCCGAAGACAAGAAATACGGCAGATTTGTCGTAGAACCCTTGGAAAGAGGATATGGTACAACACTTGGTAATTCTTTGAGAAGGATCATGCTCTCATCATTACCGGGTGCAGCAGTCAGCCAGATCAAGATTGATGGCGTGTTACATGAGTTCAGCTCCATCCCCGGAGTAAAAGAGGATGTGACTGAGATCATCATGAACATCAAGAACCTGGCTATCAAGAATACTAGCCCGACAAACGAATCTAAAGTTGCTTATATTGAATTTGAAGGCGAAGGCATTGTGACCGCAGCAGATATCCAGGTAGATTCCGATATTGAGATCATGAATCCGGAACTGGAGATCGCACATTTAAATGGTGGCCCGGACTGCAGATTATATATGGAGTTAACCATCACAAGCGGTCGTGGATATGTCAGCGCAGACAAAAATAAGAGTGAGGATCTGCCCATCGGCGTGATTTCGGTAGATTCCATTTATACTCCGGTAGAGCGTGTGAACCTGTTGATCGAGAATACTCGTGTCGGACAGATCACAGACTATGACAAGCTGACATTGGATGTATATACCAATGGAACCTTAGAGCCGGATGAAGCAATCTCTCTTGCAGCTAAGGTGCTCAGCGAGCACTTGAACCTGTTCATCGATCTGTCAGAGAATGCCCAGAAGGCAGAGGTCATGATCGAGAAGGAAGACAATGCACAGGCAAAGGTTCTGGAGATGAATATCGACGAGCTGGAGTTATCCGTGCGCTCATACAACTGTCTGAAGCGCGCAGGTATCAATACGGTTGAGGAACTGACCAACCGCACACCTGAGGATATGATGAAGGTTCGTAACCTTGGACGCAAGTCTTTAGAGGAAGTATTGGCAAAATTAAAGGAGTTAGGCTTACAGCTTAATTCCGGTGATGAGTAAAGGACAGCAAATGCTGTCCGCTACTTCTCAATTTGCGGAGCAAATCGAGAAGGTACCAGAATAATATGTGGCAATAGCCGGCATTGACATGGTAAGTCCGAAGAGCGCATGCCGATGTACCACAGATGGAGGAAAAAATAATGGCAAAGTATAGAAAGTTGGGAAAGACTTCTTCCCAGAGAAAAGCATTACTGAGAAATCAGGTTACACAGCTGATCTATAATGGAAAGATCGTTACTACCGAGGCAAGAGCAAAAGAGATCCGTAAGTGGACCGAGAAGCTCATCGCTCTGGCAGTAAAAGAGAAAGACAACTACGAGGAAGTTACCGTTAAGGCTAAGGTTGCCCGCAAGGACGCTGATGGCAAGCGTGTAAAGGAAGTTGTAGACGGAAAGAAAGTTACCGTATATGACGAAGTTGACAAGACTATCAAGAAGGATAAGCCTTCACGTCTTCATGCACGTCGCCAGATGTTACAGATTCTTTACCCTGTAACTGAGGTTCCTGCTGAGCTGGCTGGACGTAAGAGAAATACCAAGAAGGTAGATCTTCCTGCAAAGTTATTCGATGAGATCGCACCGAAGTACGTTGACCGTAAGGGTGGTTACACCAGAATCGTTAAGATCGGTGAGCGTAAGGGCGACGGCGCAATGACTGTTGTGATTGAGTTAGTTTAATTTTTATGTATTATAAAAAAGAAGCCGAGACAAATTGTCTCGGCTTTTCTTTTGTGGTATACTAAGAGCTATGAATGAAAAAGTCTATAAAACACTGGAATACAACAAAATAATTGATAAATTAGAGGCGCACGCTTTTTCGGCAGAAGCAAAAAAACGCTGTCGGGAGTTGGAACCGATGACAGACCGCGCAGCCATCGAAGAAGCACAGACTTATACGAAAGATGCATTGTCGCGAATACTGAAAAACGGAAGTGTATCACTCTCCGGTATCACGGATGTGAACGGTTCACTGCAGAGACTACGGCTGGGAGCATCCCTCTCGGCGATCGAGCTGCTTCGTATCTGCTCTCTGCTGGAAACCGCGAAGCGCATGAAAAATTTTGCCAGAGGAAAATCCGAAGATGCACCGCGAGACAGCCTGGATGCGATGTTTACGGCTTTGGAGCCGCTAAACAGCCTGCAGGATGAGATCCGCCGCTGCATCATTTCCGAGGAGGAGATCGCGGACGATGCCAGCGCGAAGCTGCGCAGCATCCGAAAGAATATCCTCGGTATGAATGACCGCGTGCATGCACAGTTAAACAAGCTGATGGCACAGGAGAGCACCAGAAACTGTCTGCAGGATGCAGTTGTCACCATGCGCGGAGACCGCTATTGTCTGCCGGTCAAAGCGGAGTATAAGTCACAGATCCCGGGCATGGTACATGATCAGTCTTCCACCGGCTCTACGGTCTTTATTGAGCCGTTGTCCGTGGTCAATCTGAACAACGAGTTAAAGACGCTGCTCATCGAAGAACAGGAGGAGATCGAAGCGATCCTGGCGGAGCTGTCCAACCAGACAGCGGAGCATTCCGTGACGCTGGAATCGGATTACCGCGTGCTTGTGGAGCTGGATTTTATTTTTGCAAAGGCAGAGCTGGCAAAGGACTATAATGGCGTAGCCCCGCTTTTTAATACGGAGGGACGCATCAATATCCGGCGTGGCAGACATCCGCTTTTAGATCAGAAAAAAGTTGTGCCCATCGACATCCGCCTTGGCGAGGAATTTGACCTGCTGGTTGTGACCGGTCCGAATACCGGAGGAAAGACGGTATCGCTAAAAACCGTCGGATTACTAACATTGATGGGTCAGGCGGGACTGCATATCCCGGCGAATGACCGCTCGGAGCTGGCGATCTTCCATGATGTGTTTGCAGATATCGGAGATGAGCAGAGTATTGAGCAGAGCTTATCCACATTTTCATCGCATATGACGAATATTATCCGCATTCTGGACCATGTGGATGACAGGTGCCTCGTTTTGTTTGACGAGTTGTGTGCCGGAACCGACCCGACGGAGGGCGCGGCGCTGGCGATCGCGATATTGGATGATCTGCATAAGCGCGGCGTACGCACGATGGCGACAACACATTACAGCGAGATCAAGGTGTATGCCCTCAGCACACCGGGTGTGGAAAATGCCTGCTGTGAGTTTGATGTGGAGACTTTGAGCCCCACCTATCGTCTGCTGATCGGTATACCGGGCAAGAGTAATGCCTTCGCGATCTCAGGTAAGCTGGGTCTGCCGTCTTATCTGATCGACGACGCAAAGGTGCGTATCACATCAGAACAGCAGAGTTTTGAGGATCTGATCGCAGATCTGGAAACGAGCCGCGTGACGATCGAGAAAGAGCGTGCGGAGATCGAACAGTATAAATCAAAGAATAAGAACCTGAATCAGCAGCTGGCGCGCAAACAGGAGCGTCTGGACGAGAGCCGTGACAAGATCCTGCGGGAGGCCAACGAGCAGGCGGCAGCGATCCTAAAAGAGGCAAAGGATTATGCGGACGCGACGATCCGCAATTTCCAGAAATACGGGGCAGCAGTCCCTTCCATGAAGGATATGGAGCGGGAGCGCACGGCGCTGCGTGAGGAGATCGGAAAGCGTCAGGAGAAAGCTGCGGATAAAAAGAAAAAACAACAGCAACACAATCATCAGGCACCGAAAAAGCTGCGTGTGGGAGATAAGGTCAAGGTACTCAGCATGAACCTGACCGGAACCGTGCACACACTGCCGGATGCCAAGGGCAATCTCTTCGTGCAGATGGGTATCCTTCGCTCACAGGTCAATGTGAATGATCTGGTATTGATCGATGAGAACGCAGATGTGAAGGCTGCAAAGAAAAAATATGAAAAGACCGGATCAGGCAGTATCAAGATGTCCAAGTCTGCCTCTGTTTCCACGGAGGTCATGCTGATCGGGCTGACGGTGGATGAGGCGCTGGCAAAGCTGGATAAGTATCTGGATGACGCATTGCTCGCCCATATGCCTTCGGTGCGCATTGTGCATGGAAAGGGTACCGGTGCGCTGCGCAATGCGGTGCATTCGCATCTGAAACGGCTCAGCTATATCGATAACTACCATCTGGCAGAGTTCGGTGAAGGCGATGCAGGCGTGACCATCGCAGAGTTTAAATAGGAGAACAGAATATGGTAGCAAAACAGAAAATATTGATCGTAGATGATGATAATAATATCGCGGAGCTCATTTCGCTCTATCTGACGAAAGAGTGCTTTGACACAAAGATCGTCAATGACGGCGAGGAAGCATTATTGGCGTACAAGAGCTACAACCCGAATCTGATCCTGTTGGATCTGATGCTTCCGGGCATTGACGGCTATCAGGTCTGCCGTGAGATACGGGCAAAGGATAATATCCCGATCATCATGCTCTCCGCGAAAGGCGAGGTATTTGACAAGGTGCTCGGACTGGAACTGGGTGCGGATGACTATATCATGAAGCCGTTTGATTCCAAGGAGATGGTGGCGCGGGTGAAAGCAGTGCTTCGGCGTTATCAGCCGGCAAAGACGGAAAGCCCGGCGGCCGCGTCGATCAAGATGGTGTCTTATACGGATCTGGAAGTCAATCTGTCGAACTACTCCGTCGTGTATATGGGCGAAAATATCGATATGCCACCGAAGGAACTGGAGCTTTTATATTTTCTTGCATCTTCTCCCAATCAGGTATTTACGAGAGAGCAGCTGCTGGATAATATCTGGGGTTATGAATACATCGGAGATACCAGAACGGTGGATGTCCATGTAAAACGTCTCCGTGAGAAGATCAAGGATCACGAGGGCTGGGGCATCACGACCGTATGGGGCATCGGTTACAAATTTGAGGTTAGGGAATAGGAATGAAACGAACGCTTGGATATAAGCTGATCGGCGGTATTGTGCTCTATGGCGTGCTCGGATTTCTTATGGTGGCATCTCTGGTGGAATGGACATTCCAGCAGAAGGCACAGAGCACGGAGGCCACCAGGCTTTACAAGGAAGCTTTGGCGATCACCTCCAACTATGCGGAGGACTATTACAGAAACCGTCTGACGCAGGAGGAGCTGGAGGCACAGATGCGTGTGCTCTCTGTCTATACAGAGGGTGAGATCTGGATCGTCGATCGTAAGGGAATCGTTCTCATCGGAAATGACGAGTACGAGGAACCGTATGAAATACCGGATTTTCGCATCTCGGATTTCGGAACAAAATATTACTGCGTAGGCAATTTTTACGACAGCTTTGATGAGCAGGTGCTGACTGTCTTTGCGCCGATCACGGTTGACTACCAGGTGAGAGGCTATGTGATGATCCACAAGAGTATCCCCAGGATCTATCAGGATGCCGATCATTTCCTGAATATGTCCTATATGGCGCTCATCACGCTGCTGATATTCAGTATCGTCTTTCTTGTCGCGTATCTGTGGCATACCTACAGGCGCATCTGGCTCATGAACCGCATTGCGCATAAGTACATGGAGGGTGATCTGTCCAGTGTGATGGACGACAGCTCCGAGGATGAACTGGGATTTTTATCGGCTTCCTTTAATTATATGGCGAATGAGTTGAATACGCTGGAGGAGGATCAGCGGAAGTTCGTCTCCAACATCTCACATGATTTTCGCTCGCCGCTGACTTCGATCAAGGGCTATGTGGAAGCGATGCTCGACGGAACGATCCCGGTGGAGATGCAGGATAAATACCTGAACATTATCATCACGGAGACGGAGCGTCTGACCAAGCTGACAAGCGGATTGATCGAGCTCAATCAGTACGGCGGGCACGGAAAAACGATCCTCGACAAAACGGATTTTGACATCAACGAAGTCATCGGACAGACGGCGGCCACCTTCGAGGGCGCATGCAATGCGAAACGCATTGTGCTGGAGCTGGTCCTGACCGGCGATGAGCTGTTTGTGCATGCGGATAAATCAAAGATCCAGCAGATCATATATAATTTGACAGACAATGCGATCAAGTTCAGCCACCATGATTCGTCCATACGCATAGAGACACACGTCAAAAATGAGAAGGTATTTGTCTCTGTGAAGGATAGCGGGATCGGTATTCCGAAAGAGGCCATTGGAAAGATCTGGGAGCGTTTTTATAAGACGGATCTCTCACGTGGAAAGGACAAGAAGGGAACCGGAATCGGACTGGCGATCGTAAAAGAGATCATTCAGGCGCATGGTGAAAATATCAATGTCATCAGTACAGAAGGAGTCGGCACGGAGTTTATCTTCACATTGCCGTTTGTAGATGACGCGGAATAAAAAACGGGGGAGTAGTCGTGAGAAAAACAGTCGGCTACCGGAGGGTTTTTATATGGCAGATGATTTTCAGTTTATCAAGGAAACAAGAAAAGAAAAACCGATCAATCGAAAACGGTTGTTTCGTCATATGGTAGAAACGGTGATCCTGGCGATCATATTCGGAGCTGTCGGCTGTCTGACCTTTGTCTTGCTGCAGCCACGGTTGGAGCAGTATTTTTCACCGGAGGAGCAACAACAGGTATCTTTCGTGGAGCCGGAAGAAGAACCGGTTGAGGAGCCGCAGGATGACGGCGAGGAAAAGACAGAGCCGGAGACCGTCATTATCGAAAAACAGACGCCGATAGACCTGGGCCAGTACCAGACGCTGCAGAATAAGCTGTATGCGGTAGGACGCGAGGCGGACAAATTTATCGTATCTGTGACCAACGTCAAAAATGATACCGATATTTTCAATACATCTTATGAGACGAAAGGAATCGGCTCCGGAGTGATCATTGCGGATACAGGGGACAATTTCCTGATCCTGACAGAGAAAAAGACGATTGCAGGTGCCTCCTCCATACGTGTCACATTTGCGGATGGGGCGACGGTGAAGGCGGAGCTGCAGCAGTACGACGGAAATACCGGGATCGCTGTGCTGCGGGTGAAAGCGGAGGATGTCACAAAGGATACAAGAAGACAGATTGCGGTTGCGACTCTGGGCAGTTCGGTGGGTGTCTCACAGGGTCAGTTGGTGCTGGCAGTCGGAAGCCCCATCGGAACGATCCATTCGATCCTGACCGGAAATATCACGTCCAACCGGAATACGATCTCTACGATGGACTGCAACTATACGATCTTTACGACGGATATGGTGGGCAGTGCGGATGCCAGCGGAGCGCTGATCAACACAAATGGCGAGATCATTGGTTTTGTGCTGCAGGATTACAATATGCAAAAAGAGCAGACGACGCTTGCCGCAGTATCGATCTCCGAGCTGAAGGGTGTGATCGAGCTGCTTTCAAATGATAAGCCGGTGCCTTATCTCGGACTGCGTATCAGTACGGTGACGGATGAGATCGCCGAGGATTATCATATGCCAAAGGGCGTGTATGTGCGCGATGTGGCACTTGATTCACCGGCGATGGAGGCAGGCTTCCAGAGCGGAGATGTCATTACAGCCATCAATGGCGAGGAGATCACGGCTGCCGAGGACTACGAAAAACTATTGCGCGGACTGACGGTGGATGACATCGTTCATATCAATTATGAGCGTCAGAGTGCGGAGGATTATATTCCGCTGGAGATCGACGCGAAGGCCGGCGTGTTAGAATAAAAAATAGAGAAATATGAGGAAAAAGAAATGCATTTTATCGAAGAACTGCGTGAGGGAGAGCGCATCAATGAGATCTACCTCTGTAAACAGAAACAGACAGCCCTGACCAAGGCGGGAAAACCCTATGAATCACTGGTGCTTCAGGACAAGACCGGAACACTGGATGCAAAAATCTGGGATCCGTCTTCACAGGGGATTGAGGAGTGTGATGCGCTGGATTACGTGAATGTCATGGGCGATGTGACCAGCTTTCAGGGAAATCTGCAGCTGAATATCAAGCGGCTGCGCAAGGCATCCGAGGGCGAGTATGAGCCGAAGGATTACCTGCCGGTGAGCGAATATGATGCGGAAGAGATGTACCGCGAGCTGCAGGGCTATGTGAAGAGTCTGACGAACCCTTACTTAAAGAAGCTGGCAGGCGACCTGTTTTTAGAGGATGCGGATTTTGCGAAACGCTTCAAGTTCCACTCCGCGGCAAAGAGCGTACATCACGGATTTGTCGGCGGACTTTTGGAGCATACATTAAGCGTGACAAAATTGTGCGCGTTTTTTGCAGATACTTACCCGATCTTGAACCGCGATCTGCTGGTGACGGCTGCGCTGTTTCATGACGTCGGAAAGCTGGAGGAGCTTTCCTCGTTTCCGGAAAACGACTACACAGACGAGGGACAGCTGCTGGGTCATATCGCGATGGGTATGGAGATCGTCGGCATGCGCATCCGCGCCATCGACGGATTCCCTCGCAAGCTGGCAAACGAGCTGAAGCACTGTATTCTGGCACACCACGGCGAGCTGGAGTACGGCTCACCGAAAAAACCGGCGATTCCGGAGGCGGTTGCACTGAATTTTGCAGATAATCTGGATGCGAAGATGGAGACCATGAAGGAACTGCTTGCAAATGTGCCGGCAGGAAATACGGACTGGCAGGGATTTAACCGCCTGTTCGAGTCAAACATCCGCAGATCAAGTATATAGCAGTTAAAAACTGATGCAATAAATATCATGGGTTCTGCCCATGATATTTTATGGAGAACAGAGATGCAGAAAAACGATATCATCGAATTAGAGATCACAGATATGGGAGTGGGCGGTGAAGGAATCGGAAAAGCGGATGGCCTGACCTTTTTTGTAAAGGACGCGATCATCGGCGATACGATCCGGGCGCGCATTACCAAGCTGAAAAAAAAATATGGCTACGCCAGAGTGGAAGAGCTGGTAAAGCCTTCCGAGCTGCGCTGTGAGCCGCGCTGTCCGCAGCATAGGCGCTGCGGCGGCTGCCAGATCCAGGCGATGGCACCTGGGGCTCAGCTTGCGTTCAAACAACAGAAGGTCCGCGGCAATCTCATCCGGCTGGGTGGGTTTGCAGCGGATTTTATTGATACAGTGATGGAGCCCATCGTCGGGATGGATGAGCCTTACCGGTATCGCAATAAGGCACAGTTCCCCATCGGTACCGACCGGGAGGGAAATCCTGTGGCAGGTTTTTATGCGGCGCGGACGCACAGCATCATTCCGGTGACGGACTGCCTGCTGGGCGTAGAAGAAAACCGCACCATCCTGGAGATGGTGCTTGCCTATATGAAGGAAAACGGTATCAGTGCCTACGACGAGGCCACCGGAAAAGGACTCATGCGCCATGTGCTCATCCGTTACGGCTTCACAACGAAGGAGATCATGGTGGCACTGGTCATCAACGGTTCTAAACTACCTGCGCAGGAGAAACTGGTGGAGCAGTTACGCACGATTCCAGGCATGAAAAGTATTTCCATTAACATTAATCAGGAAAATACCAATGTGATCCTCGGTCAGGAGACGACCTGTATCTGGGGTCAGCCGTATATTACAGACTATATCCATCTGCGGGACTGCAGCGATGACCGCTTTGCGCTGACGGATACAGCCGTGGCATTTCAGATCTCGCCCCAGTCCTTTTATCAGGTGAATCCGGTGCAGACCGAAAAATTATACTCCTTGGCGTTGGAATACGCAGGGCTGACCGGGACGGAGAGTGTGTGGGATCTGTACTGTGGCATTGGAACGATCTCCCTGTTTCTCGCGCAGAAGGCGGGGCAGGTCTACGGCGTGGAGATCGTACCTCAGGCGATCGAGGATGCCAAGCGCAACGCCGCGCTCAACGGCATCACGAATGCGCAGTTCTTTGTAGGGAAGGCGGAGGAAGTGCTGCCGGAGTTCTATGAAAATAATACAGGCGGCATGTCCCATCCGGATGTGATCGTGGTGGATCCGCCCCGCAAGGGCTGTGACCCTGCCTGTCTCGACACGATGCTCAAAATGCAGCCGGAGCGCATCGTCTATGTGAGTTGTGATTCCGCTACGCTGGCACGTGATCTGCGGATCCTGTGTGATGGTGGGTATGAATTAAAGAGGGTAAGACCGGTGGATCAGTTTAGTCACACGGTGCATGTGGAGTGTGTAGTTTTGATATCGCGAGTCGGAACGACGAAGTGAGATGAAAGACGTAGCATGATTTTCTGGAAAGCTGGGATAGCCAAGGGTTACACCTTTTGTACATCGAATAAGAAGCAAATCTTGGTACACAATTAGTTGGCAAAAGATGATTTTTACGAATTGATGTTACAAAACCAGAAATTCCACGGAGAAAAAAGGAAAGTAGGAGTTGGAAATGACATCACAACCAATTATTAGAGAAATCAAAGATAATGAGATAGCTCTTGAAGAGTTTGAAAATGAGATTCTTCCAAATGAAGATGATAAAGTACAAGAAGTAATTATGAATTTCCCAACTGTATACATCCATAATTGGCCAGAAACCGGTAAATATGAAGTTTATGTTGGGGAGTCTAATAATATTTTCAATCGAACAAGAGAACATTATCATAACAGAGTAAAAAATGAGAGGTGGCAGCACAAATTATTAGGAAAAAATGCGTCATTATACATAATAGGACATGATCATTTTAATAAATCACTTACCTTAGATATTGAGAACAGGTTGATGCATTACTTGATGAGTGTTGATAGTGTAAAGCAAGTTCATAATGGAAGAGGTAATCCACAGGGAAATTATTATCCGCGAAATGAGTTTGATGAAATCTTTCACAAGATATGGAAAGAATTGCATCAAAGAAATGAAGAATTATTTCCGAGTGAAAGAGTAATAAAGGATTCTGCAATATATAAGGCTTCGCCCTTACATAAACTTACAAAAGGGCAGGAACATGCTAAGGAGCAGATAATAGATCGAATTGAATCTGCAATGGCACAGGATGATAAGCAAATCGTTTTTATTGATGGTGAAGCTGGGACAGGAAAAACAGTTTTGAACAGTAGTACATTTTACGAGTTATTCTGTAGAACTGAAAAGAAAAATGTAAAATTTAACTCATATATGGTTGTAAATCATGAAGAACAGGTTAAAGTATATAAAGATGTGTATAAGAAGCTTGGAATAGAGGAATGTTGTGGAAATGTGGTTAGTAAAGCGACACCTTTTTTAAATGATCATCCTGATGATGATTCTGTTGATGTAGTGTTTATAGATGAAGCGCATTTACTATTTACACAGGGGAATCAGGGATATAGAGGAAAAAATCAGTTAGATGATATTGTAAAAAAAGCTAAGGTAACAGTTATAGTATTTGATGAAAATCAGATATTACGAATGGACCAGTATTGGGAAAGTCAAATGATAGATAAATATCGTAGCAAAGCCATACAGCAAAATAATCATATTACGCTTACAGAACAGTTAAGAATGCAAGCTGATAGGGAAACACTCGAATGGATAGATGATTTTACTAAAAATCAGATGATTAGAAAAATTCCTCATGGAAGCTATGATATAAAAATTTTTGATTCTCCATTTGATCTAGAAGTTGAAATAAATAAAAAAGCAAGTGCAGAGGAAACAAAATTATCGAGAATCATTGCAAATTATGATTGGGATTATAAAGATGGTAAGCGCCCGGAAGACAGATTAAAAAAATATTGGGAAGTAATAGCGGGGGAATGGCATAAACCTTGGAATTATGAGTTAAAAAAGGATTTGAAATCCCAAGAAATGAGAAAGATAAAAGACAAGGCATGGGCAGAACAAGAACATACTATTGGTGAGGTTGGCTCGACATATACAATTCAAGGATTTGACTTAAATTATGCTGGAATAATATTAGGAAAATCAGTTACATATCGTAATGGGAGAATTGAGTTTATTCCATCTGAGTCAAGCAATGATAAAGTTCATAAGAGAAGAACAATGAGTGATGGATCAATGCAAAATTTTGGTGAGGAATTATTGAAGCATGAGATTCGAGTTCTCATGACTCGCGGAGTTAATGGGATGTATATATATGCATGTGATCCGGATTTGCGTGCAGCATTGCTTGAAGCGGCAAAATAAAGGAGCAATTATGAAACAGAAAACAATAGATAGAATTCGGAAATTTACAGAAGATAGAGATTGGGAGCAGTTCCATTCACCAGCAAATCTTGCAAAATCAATTGTGATTGAAGCTGCAGAGCTATTGGAGTGTTTTCAATGGTCTGATGAGGATTATGATTTGCAGCATATTAAAGAGGAATTAGCAGATGTAATGGTATATAGTCAGAATCTGTTGGATAAGTTAGGACTTGATGCGGATGAAATCATAAATATGAAGATGTCGCAGAATGAAGCAAAGTATCCAGTTGAAAAAGCAAAAGGAAGTGCGGCGAAGTACGATCAGTTGTAAATGAAAATTTGGAATCTTTAATAAATATGGAATCAAGGGAACCTTTAATGCCAATTACGGCCTGATGGAGAGGGAACAGACGCCGCCCCGTCTCGGCAGAAGCAGAATCGCAGAACTGTACAAAGGGCATGAGGTGGCAACACACACCTTGACCCATCCCACCATTGAGAGATGCCCGCTTACCGGTGTGGCAGAAGAAATTTTAGAGGACAGAAAAGGCTTGGAGAGACTGCTTGGAGCACCTGTCAGGGGGCACGCTTATCCCAATGGTTCTTACAGTGAGGAAATCAAGCAGCTGTTCAGACAGCTCGGTGTTGCTTATGCCAGAGTGGTACCTTCTGTGGCTGATTTTGAATTACCTAAGGATCCTCTGGAGTGGCATCCTACCTGCCATCACAATGATCCTGAACTAATGAAAAAAGCGGAGTTTTTTGCGGATTTTGGTAAGAAACAGTACCTGAAATTGATGTATGTCTGGGGACACAGTTATGAATTTGACGACAATAATAACTGGAATGTGATTGAGGAGTTCTGTGAATTTATGGGTGACAGAGAGGATATCTGGTATGCCACGAATATCGAAATTATCGACTACATGGATGCGGCAAAGAGATTACAGTTTACAGCAGACAATACAAAGGTGTTCAACCCCAGCTTTCAGAGTGTATGGCTGCAGGTGGATGACAAGTATTATGTAGAGGCAAAAGGTGGCTGCCTGACAGATTTGACAAAGTGTATAGCCGATTTTCCCTGTGCAGATACACTTGTTATTGATGGGGAATAATTCACTGCAGAGGATAAGGGTCTTATCGTATATGTTGCAGACAATGTAGATTTACAAGACGCACGAAAGTAACTCTTCTCTGCGTCTTTTTTACATTATTTTTTCTATTCACTTGTAAATATATGTCGAAAATGTTATACTGCCATAAACGGAATGCAAAATACGCAAATAAAGATAGGATTGATCATATGAAGACAGCAGAAACAATAAACAGTGTTTGTTCTGAACTTGGAATTACAAAAGCTGATCTGGCGAAGCGGATGGGCATGCTTCCGTCTTCGCTCTATCGAAAGCTTGCCAGAGAGAGTATGACGCTTGAAGAACTTCAGAAATGTCTGGATGTGTTGGGGGTCACGATGGAGTTTGACCTTAAGTATCCCGATGGCAACGTCCGAAGCTCGCAGGCGAATCATGAGATGCTTCTGGAACGAGTGGACATGCTGGAAGCGGAGCTGGAGGCTGCGAGAAAAGCAACGGAATTTCACAAAAAGTCGTTAAGGGATCTGCGGACGGAGCTGAACAGCGCAGTCGGATATGGCGAGCTTGGCGGGAGATATCCTGCTAAAGCGGAGGAATATCTGGAGAAGATGCAAGGGGTTCTTGAGGACATGAAATTAACGATTGCATATGCGCTTGGTGAGACTGTCTATGATGAACCACCCATTGAGGAACCGGAAAATATGGAAGCACTGGAGGGGCGACGTGTGCTCCTTGTGGATGATAACGAACTGAACCGCGAAGTCATGAAGGAGATTCTTATGGGTCACGGCCTCATTGTTGAGGAAGCTGATGACGGAAGCAAAGCAATTGCAGCGGTGAAAGAGAAGGAGCCCGGTTACTATCATTTTATAGTAATGGACATCGAAATGCCTGTGATGGATGGATATGATGCAACAGAACGGATACGCAAACTGCCGAACCGGATCCGTGCAAATGTCCCGATCATCGCGCTCACAGCCAATACCCGCCCGGAGGATCGGGAATGCGCCGCACAGGTAGGAATGGATGATTTTCTCGCAAAGCCGGTCAGTTCGACCCGGCTGTTGAGCAGTCTGATGAAGTTCCTTTGAACAGTATCAGGAAAAATGCTGTTACTGATCGATATGCTTACCGATGCAAAGAGGATATTAAAGGAGAAAAGAAATGAAAATGCAAATGAAAAAGAAACGATTGATCATCCGGCCGCTCGTACGATCCCGATCATTGCCATGACAGCCAACGCCTTCGCGGAGGATGTTCAGGCATCCTTGGATGCAGGTATGAACGGGCATCTGTCAAAGCCGATCGTATTAGAAGAAGTGATAAAGACGGTAGCGAGAAATCTGGATTAAAGGGACGCTTCTTTTGCCACGATGCCTAGTCTTTTGACCCCGGCATCATGGCAAAAGAAACGTCCCCGAAAGTGAAAACAACTTGCATCCGTCATCGGTGCGTGCTATGATAAAGCCGAAAATATAGGTAAAGATCTGCATATCATATTAATAGATGCGAGAATCAGAGGTTTTTGTATGAAGCAGCATGCACGTATGACGGTACATAGTAAAAATTTTATATTGTATCTGCTGATGATCCTGATGGTGACTACAGGAATCCTTTCAGGTGAATCACGGGCGCAGTCTGCATTTTTGCCAGTGGCAGAGAGTGCGCAGGGCGCTGTCTATCGCATGATACAGAGTGAGCCTCTGACAGATGAAGCATGTACGGAAAAGATGATCGGTATGCAGACAAAGCTGCCTGTCATTCGGGCGTTTCGGCCGCTTCGCAGGAATTTTCGTGCGCTTTTGACTGAAATTATTATCTGTACAGCGATTCAGGCTATACATTTCAAGGAGTTTTTGTGCCAGAATGCCTTTCAAGGGCAGCAGTGTGCGCAGGGGCTCGTCACAACGATTCATTACATCCATGATCTGGATGGGAAAAAATCCGCATAAAACTAACTGAACAAGCAACAGGACCATTCTGCCTATGCGGCAAACAAGCATAGGTTTATTTGTGTACGTCAAAACAGGAGGAAACAATATGGACGAGGTCGTAGTAGCGGTAATGGCAGTAGTGATGATCGGTGCGGCAATCTGGGGCTGGCGCATCGAAAATCTGCCGGATGCGGATCAGAAAACAAAAAATGAATATTCTCGTGCGGTAACACCGCAAATCCGGCAGGCAGGGAACCGCCTGTCC
>CALZQA010000014.1 GCA_945828315.1 uncultured bacterium
TATTTCACGCGGACTGCTAAATTCTTCCTTTGTAATAGCATACTGTACCTCATCTATCAAAATGTAATACATCATTTCTTTGTCCGCGATTTTTGACCTTATAAACTTTGACAATTCAGCCGGATCACGATACATAGCATTTATATCATCATCCAGTGCTATGTCAATGATCTGCTCGTCCTTTACTCCCTGTGAAATCAGATAGTCATAGAAAATATTAAACAGAAGATAACTCTTTCCGCATCTTCTTATTCCTGTAATAACCTTGATAAGACCATTTTCCTTTCGACTAATTAATTGATTCAGATACCTGTCTCTTTTAATATGCATACCTGTCATCTCCATTTTAAACTTCGGTGCAATGTCACCTGACATTAAAATGATTATAGCATAACCGACACAGAATAACCAGTTTCATTTTAAACTTCGGCGCAAAATCACCTAACTTTAAAATAGTATTGCCCTTTTTATTTAAACTTATACAGAGGCGATCTTATCAACTGTTTGTCTCAACATATATGCTCCATTTACCCGATAAACGAAAATTGGAAGAATTTATGCTAAAAGAATTAGAAGAAATATCAGTTCTCCTCAGGTAATATTTCTTGTACATTCTCCTCAGTCACTATAGAATTCTCAGAATATTTATAACTGTTAAACGAAATCATACCCACTGCCAACCAAATAATATTTAAAATAATAATTGCCAACAGTATAATCCCGATGATTCTCCAAATCCTTTTTCCCATTTGCTAACAGTCTGTCTAACAACATTAACTTTTATCGCCAATTCTTCCTGCGTATAACCTTTTGCTTTTCTAATAGTTTTTAGATTTTCGCTGAACATTTCGTGTCCTCCCATTGTTTTGATGCTCACATTCTACACCATCATCCACTGTTGCCACAAGCAACGCAAATTAACATTAATCGAATCAGGGACACTCCTTTTGCCACGGTCATAGAACTTTGCCTTGAAATTCATCCGCTTCCACCTGCAGATCAATGGGCGTAAACTGTGGCTCTCGTTTCATCGTCACACCTCCTGATAAAACAATCCGTGCCTATTACAATACCAGAGAAGCCTGCATGGGCAAAAACAGGAATGCGCACCTGCAAGCCCCATTCCGGATACGGCTTCTTCAGCATAACGGTGTCAGATGCCATGAGCCCGACAAAAGCTCCTCACTGTCCGATGAACACCGAGATCGCATCTGCGGTTTGACGAACCTGTTCCTCGCCCGAAATAGTGGGAACACCGTCGCCATCCTGCGGCCCGTAGCTGCCAAACTGAGCGTGGCAGCCGCCATTCAGCACCAATTCCGCAGTATCTGCCGGAAGATTTTCACGATTCTTTTCATAAGCTTCCCGATTCATTACGCCGTCCTCCGAGCCATAAACAGAAAGCACCCGCAGTGGTGTCTGAGTGAGATCCTTTGTAGAATAAGCTGCCAGCAGGATCAATCCATCGAAGTCCTCGTAATGCGCTGCAACATAGTTTGCAGCCATCGCGCCGCCCAGAGAATGTCCGGCCATGTACCAGGCGGTGATCTCCGGATGCTCTTGTTGGAGTCCGTCCGCGGCGTCAGCATCCAGCACCGCCAGATTGCCTGGCATCTGCACCAGTGCGCAGCAGATCCCTTGTTTGGCGCAGATTCGCAGCAATGGTGCATAGGCCGTATACTCCACCTTACCGCCGGGGTAAAATATCAGCCCAGTCGTCGGCTTTTCTGGGATAAACCAAGTCACATTCCTGTCTTGCTCTATCTGCACACCATCAGTCTTTACGGCCATAACTTCCATGGCTATCTCATCAGCGTGATAGTAATCGGACACATAGGCATAGCCGCCGATTCCAATAGCAAGAAGCACGGTTAGGCATACGGTAAGTACGGTTTTTGTTGTTTTCTTCATATTTCACCTCTGATTCAGCAATACACGCCGACTTCCTTTGTAAATACAGCCCTGAAATAGAAAACAAAACACCGCGACATGCGGTGTTTCGTTTTCTATGTAAGCATTTAATTTTTTTAGAACTTCGGCAGACCGTCAAATCCCACCTGCAGATCTGCATCCGTCGGGATGTAATCGCTCATCTCTCCGTTGTGGAACTTCTCATATGCCACCATATCAAAATATCCGGTTCCGGTCAGACCGAACAGGATCGTCTTCTCCTCGCCGGTCTCCTTGCACTTCATTGCCTCATCGATGGCAACGCGGATCGCATGGGAACTCTCTGGTGCAGGAAGGATACCTTCCACCCGTGCGAACTGCTCAGCAGCTGCAAATACAGAAGTCTGTTCCACCGCGCGTGCCTCCATGAGACCCTCATCGTACAACTCGGATAAGGTGGAGCTCATGCCGTGGTAACGCAGACCGCCTGCATGGTTCGGAGAAGGAATAAATCCGCTTCCCAGCGTATACATCTTTGCCAGCGGGCAAACCATTCCGGTATCGCAGAAATCATATGCATATTTTCCTCTGGTCAGGCTCGGGCAGCTTGCAGGTTCTACTGCGATAAACTGATAGTCAGCCTCACCCCTCAACTTCTCACCCATAAACGGAGAGATCAGTCCGCCGAGGTTGGAACCGCCACCTGCACATCCGATAATGATATCCGGCTTGATGCCGTATTTGTCCATAGCGATCTTTGTCTCCACACCAATGATGGACTGGTGCAGGAGAACCTGATTCAACACGCTTCCAAGTACATAGCGATAACCTTCCGTATGTGTTGCCACCTCTACCGCCTCGGAGATGGCACAACCAAGGCTTCCGGTCGTTCCCGGATGCTCTGCCAGGATCTTCTTTCCGATCTCTGTCGTTTCAGAAGGAGACGGTGTCACGCTTGCGCCGTAGGTGCGCATCACCTCACGGCGGAAGGGCTTCTGCTCGTAAGAACATTTTACCATGAATACCTTACAGTCCAGATCAAAGTAAGAACATGCCATAGACAGCGCGGTTCCCCACTGACCTGCTCCGGTCTCCGTGGTCACACCCTTTAAGCCCTGCTTCTTTGCGTAGTACGCCTGCGCGATCGCAGAGTTTAACTTATGGCTGCCGCTGGTGTTATTTCCCTCAAATTTGTAGTAGATCTTCGCAGGCGTGCCCAGCTTCTTTTCCAGACAGTACGCACGTACCAGCGGAGCCGGACGATACATTTTGTAAAAGTCCTGGATCTCCTCGGGGATCGGGATATAACGGTCGTCGTTGTTCAGCTCCTGCTTCACAAGCTCATCGCAAAATACAGTTCCCAACTCTTCTGCCGTCATCGGTTCGTGTGATGCCGGATTTAAAAGCGGCGCCGGCTTGATCTTCATATCCGCCCGCACATTATACCAGTCTTTGGGCATCTCGCTCTCTTCCAGATAAATTTTGTAAGGAATCTTTTTCTCCATCTTTTACCTCCCAATCGACATCCTATTTTATAAAGCAATTCAGCCTTATTTTGATTACGCTGTTGCTCCTAATTTTTACCGTACTTCTCCATCTGTTCCTTGATGAGCGCTGCATCATCAAAATAATTGATCTTCATCGCCGCACGCACTTTGGAAAGTGTTTCGGCTGCTACCTTTTCTGCTTCCTCTGATCCTTTTTTCAGGATCTCGTAAACTGCAGGGATATCCTTCTCCCACTGCGCTCTGCGCGCACGGATCGGAGCCAGTTCTGACTGCATCACATTATTTAAGAATTTCTTTACCTTCACGTCTCCAAGACCACCGCGCTTATAGTGCTCCTCCAGCTCCTCGATACCGGCGTACTCCGGTAAAAATTCTGCAAAATGCTCCGGACGGGAAAATGCCTCCAGATAAATAAATACCGGATTGCCTTCCACCTTTCCGGGATCGGACACCTTCAAGTGATTCGGATCGGTGAACATGGACATGATCTTTGTGCGCACTTCCTCCTCGGTATCTGAGAGGTAGATGCAATTGTTCAGCGACTTACTCATCTTTGCCTTACCATCAATACCCGGCAGACGCATACATGCCTGATTATCCGGCAGCATGATCTGAGGCATCGTCAGTGTCTCCCCATACACGCTGTTGAACTTGTGCACGATCTCGCGGCACTGCTCCAGCATCGGCATCTGGTCTTCTCCGACGGGCACTGTGGTTGCCTGAAAAGCGGTAATGTCTGCCGCCTGACTGATCGGATAGGTGAAAAATCCCACCGGAATACTCGCCTCAAAATTACGCATTTGAATCTCTGCTTTTACAGTCGGATTGCGCTGCAAACGGGCTACCGTTACGAGATTCATATAGTAAAAACTGAGCTCTGTCAACTCCGGGATCATCGACTGAATGAACAGGGTGGATTTCTCCGGATCCAGTCCGCAGGAAAGATAATCCAATGCCACCTCAACGATATTCTGACGCACCTTCTCGGGATTGTCCGCATTATCCGTCAGCGCCTGCGCGTCCGCGATCATAATGTAGATCTTGTCAAATTCACCGGAATTCTGCAGCTCTACTCTGCGGCGCAGGGAGCCCACATAATGTCCTACATGGAGCCGTCCGGTGGGGCGGTCTCCGGTCAAAATAATCTTTGCCATTTTCATGTACCTCTTCTAAAATTATATATTTACACGGAATCGTTTCTTATTGCACAGTTCCGATGCCCAATTCCACTGTACGCTTACGCCAGCGACCGCTGGTAATCGACCACCTCACGGCGTAGCCAGTCGACCCAGGCGTCAAAGCCCTCCCCCGTTTTTGCGGAAACAAAAATAACTTCCGCCTTCGGGTTAAGCCTGTGAATACGTTCTACAACCGCATCCTTGTCAAAATCATCAAACACGCACAGCGTGTCGCATTTGTTGATGAGCACTACATCGCAGATTGTAAACATGAGTGGATATTTTAACGGCTTGTCATCGCCTTCGGGAACGGATAATATCATCGCATTTTTTGTGCTTCCCGTATCAAATTCCGCCGGGCAGACAAGATTTCCGACATTTTCCAGCACCACCAGATCCAGATCACTCGTACCGAATTCGCGAATGCCCTGACGTGTCATGTCCGCGTCCAGATGACACATACCGCCGGTATGGATCTGTATCGCCCGTGCACCGGTCTCCGAGATTGTCTTTGCATCCACATCCGAATCAATGTCCGCCTCCATGATCCCAATCTTCATCTCATCCTTCAGGGCATCGATCGTCCGCTTTAACGTCGTTGTCTTTCCCGCGCCCGGTGAGGACATCAGATTCAGCAGAAACGTTTTTTCCGCTTTCAACTCTTCCCGTAGCTTATTTGCATCAGCATCATTATCCTCGAAAATGCTGCGTTTTACTTCAATGACTCTGAAATCCGCCATCGTACAGATATCTCCTTTCACAACCTCTCAGTGTCTTCTTTCTGATACCATGATCACAGACATTGTCTTTAGACACTGCACTATGTCTGATTTTAACACGCTCCAGCGTTAAAAGCAAGCGATCCCCCTAAAACGCCGGTCAAAAAGAAAAGGCGTAAGCACACACTTACGCCTTATTTCTGCTTTCAGAATTAATCCTCGTCTGACAGACGCTTCTCCTGCTCCCGCTGAATGTCCTCAAAGAACGACAGCATCGGCTTCACGGATTTGTCACCCTTGAACACACGCTTTGCGTAATTGTTCGTGATGGCCATGACCGTTCCGGACAGTGTGATCACACCGATCAGGTTCGGGATCGCCATCAGACCGTTGAATGTATCTGACAGATCGATAACAAGGGATGCATCCAGTGCAGAGCCTGCAACGATGATCACGATAAAGATCACCTTGTAAATGATCGTCGCTTTTGTTCCGAATAAAAACTCCCATGCCTTTGTGCCATAGTAGCTCCAGCCAAGCACGGTAGAAAATGCAAACAATGTGATGGCGATCGCGATAAAAATACCGCCGAAGCTGCCGAAGCACTTGGTAAACGCCTCTGTCGCAAGACCGAGCTTTGTCGCGCCACTTAAGGATGCGCCGGTATCCAGATCCACGATACCGGTCGTCAGGATCACAAGTGCGGTCAATGTACATACAATGATCGTATCAAAAAACACTTCGAAAATTCCCCAGAGACCCTGTGTCACAGGCTCTTTCACGTTGGAAGCGGAATGTACCATAACGGAAGAACCAAGTCCTGCCTCGTTAGAGAACACGCCTCGCTTAAAGCCCCAGGTCATTGCCTGCTTGATCACGGCACCGCCGACACCGCCGGCTGCTGCCTTCAGGCTGAATGCGTGACTGAAGATAGAAGCGAATGCAGGAATGATCATCTTGTAGTTCATTACAACAATGATCAGACTTCCCAGTATGTAAAAGATTGCCATGAACGGAACGATCTTCTCGTTTGCCTTTGCGATACGTGTGAGGCCGCCAATGATAACCAGGGCAGCGAGCACTGCAACAGCAATACCGGTCACCAGTCCACCGGTCTTGGAATCAACAGCGAAGCCGAATGCATGCAGCACAGACTCACGGATGGAGGTCACCTGACCCATGTTTCCAATACCGAAAGATGCGAATACTGCAAAGATAGAGAACAGGATCGCCAGGATCTTTCCGACCTGCTTGCAGCCCTTCTTGCTTCCGAGGCCGTCACGCAGATAGTACATTGCGCCGCCGGACCACTCGCCCTTCTCATTTCTGCGACGGAAGAAAATGCCGAGTACATTCTCGGAATAATTTGTCATCATACCGACGATGGCCGCCAGCCACATCCAGAACACTGCTCCGGTACCACCCATCGTGATCGCATATGCGATACCGGCAATATTTCCTGTTCCGATCGTGGCGGACAATGCCGTACAGAGCGCCTGAAACTGTGAAATGGATTTTTCATCCTTATTGTTTAAAATATCTTTTTTGCGAAACAGTCCACCGATCGTCTCTTTGATCATATGACCAAAGTGTGTGAACTGGAAGAACTTTGTCAGCACGGTCATCAAAACACCGGTGCCGATCAGCAGCGTCAGTGCAGGAACACCCCACACAATGTTGTTTATGAGACCATTGATCTCAGCAATTTTGTCAACCATAACGTTACTCCTTCACTTTTTTATTACTTTACTTCTTTAAAACCTTAAAGGAAAATTCTCATTTTGTCAAGGAAAGACGCTATTTTTTGACAAACACCTAAAAAAAACAGGTGTTTTAATCCTCGCTGTCCTCATCATCCTCCTCATCTTGTTCTGTCATGAACTCTCGGGATGATACGCGGTTTGCTCTTCTTGCCTCCTCGATCAGATCGGAAAGCTGATTTTTTACATTCTCAGAATCCTTGATATTTTTGATCTCAAAGTTTTTCATTGTCTTGTCCACAGAATTGCAGTGGATCGTACCCAATCCGAAAATGCGCTGCATCAGACTTCTCTTTAAGGAGAGGTCAAGAATGCGGTATAAACGCACCTCGTCCTGATTCTGCGTAAAAAATCCGGTCTTGATGATCAGCTTTTCCTTGCTCAACTCATACTTTGTGAAGGTCCAGGGCAGACCACACCATACACGTTTCCGGTCCTGCCATATAATTTCATGATCCATAGTCTTTCTCCTTTCCGGAACTGCTTTGTTCTTTCACAGCCCCAATACAAAAATCCGTTTATCCGTCCTTAATGATCCCATCATAGCATATCTATCTGCTGCCCGCCAGCATATTCCTTGAATTTTCTCACGGTTTACGCTCCGACCGTTTCTGAGCAGTTACCCTCTCACACAAATTCTCCCTTCAGACTGCGGGAAAACAGTTCCTCCAGCGCGGTCTCAGGTGAAAGACCTTCGTACAGCATGGCGTAGACAGTCTCACAGATCGGCAGATCCACGTGATAGCGCTCTCCCAGTGCCACTAACGCCTTTACGGTATAGTAGCCCTCTGCCAGCTTATCGTATGATGCTTTTTGTATAAAACGCTCACCAAACATGCGGTTATGACTGTGCTCGGAAAACAGCGTTGCCTCATAATCCCCCAGATGACACAGTCCATAGGCGGAAAATTCATTGCCCCCCATCGCTTTGATGAGTCTTGCGATCTCACGCGGTCCCCGGGCCATGAGCGGTCCCTTCAGTGAAGTACGCCCGATCCCGTCAAGCATGCCGGCAGCGATACCGATGACATTTTTTGCTGCACCTCCGATCTCATTACCGATCAGATCCATGCCATAGTAAAATCGGATCAGCTCGCTGGAAAACTGCTCCACCAGCTGCTGCTTCGTCGCATCATGGCTGCTGTCAATGACCATGCAGTTGGGAATGCCCCGGTAAAATTCCTCCACGTGTCCCGGTCCGAGCCAGACAGCGATCCGGTTTGAGGCATCGATATTATCCTCCATCACCTGCGACAGTCTGCGTCCGGTGCTGATCTCAATACCCTTCATGCACAATACAAATGTCTTATATTTCAGGTCATAGGGTTCCAGCGTCTCGCAGAGCGACTGGAGATTCTGCGAGCTGATGGAAATAACGATCGTATCCGCCTCCTTTGCACCTTCCAGTGAGTTTGTCAGCCGCAGAGAATCCGGCAGTGTCATATATTCATTCTTCCGCTCACACATGAGCGCTTCCATATTTTTGGAGCCCTCTCGGCCATATAGCGTGACTTCGTGTCCGATGTGATCCAGATACCATGCGATGAATGTTCCCCATCGCCCGCATCCGATAACAAATAATTTCATAAAGCATATCCCTCCTTGCATACGCTAAAAATCATAACATAAAACTTCGTATGAGGGTACATTTTTTTCCGAGAATCAGTTATACTTGAAGAAAATCGCGAAAAGGAGATCACATTATGGATACCTCAAAAAATAAATCTGATTCATCCGCCTCCGGCATTGACCGGCTGGCGGCGCTCATACAGGAAGCGACCTCGCCTTATCACACAGTTCTCGCCGCCAAAAACCGCCTGATGGCAGCTGGTTTTGAAAGCCTGACTGCCGGTGTGCCGTGGGCACTGACTTCCGGTAAAAAATATGTTGTTTCACCCTACGGTTCCTGCCTTGTGGCTTTTTCTGTCGGTGCAGATGCGCAGGCCCGGGACGGTTTTCGCATCGGAGCTGCCCACGGAGACTTTCCCGGATTTCGCATTAAGCCCCGCCCGCAGATGGAAAAGGACGGCTACATCCGGCTGAACGCGGAAGGCTACGGCGGTGTCAACCATATGAGCTGGCTGGACAGACCGCTGTCACTGGCCGGTAAAGTGGTCCTTCGCTCCGATGACCTCTTTGCGCCCCGGGTGCAGTTGGCAGATCTGAAGCAGCCGCTGCTCACCATTCCAAACGTGGCGGTACATTTGCAGCGGGACATGAATAAGGGCATGGAATTAAAAAAACAGACGCAGATGCTTCCGCTCATCGGTCTGTCCGGCGAAGAAACCTCCGCCGATCTGCTGTCGCGCCTATTGGCGGAGCATCTTTCCTGCGAGCCGGAAGATATTCTGGATTATGAATTAAATCTGTACAACACAGAAGCCGGAAGTCCGGTGGGCATGGATAGCGCATTTTATCAATCACCCCGTCTGGATGATCTCACATCCGTGCAGGCGCTCTTAGATGGTCTGATGTCCGCAGACAGAGCGCACGGCATCAACGTGCTTGCCATCTTTGACCACGAGGAAGTTGGAAGCCGTACCAAGCAGGGTGCAGACAGCACACTTCTTACCCGGATACTGGAGAAAATATATCGCAGCCTCGGCTGGTCCGGTGGTGAATATTCGGATGCGCTCACCGCATCACTCATGATGTCCGTGGATGTGGCACACGCACTGCATCCCGCCTACGAAAGCCACTATGATCCGGTCAATAAAAACATTATGGGGAAGGGATTTTCCATCAAACAGGCATGCAGCCAGAGCTATGCCACGGACAGTGAAGCGATCGCGATCGTTCAGCAGATCTGCGATGCGAAAAAGATACCTTATCAGAAATTTGTCAACCACTCCGATGAACGGGGCGGCGGAACGCTCGGAAGCATTGCCGCTGCACTGCTTCCGGTTCGCTGCGTAGACATTGGCGTACCGATCCTCGCCATGCACTCTGCCAGAGAAACGATGGGGACAGCCGATCAGAAAGCTCTGACCGACTATCTCACCGCATTTTACTCGTAAACTACTCCGTACAGAACTGTTAGTATTTTCGCAGTTCCGATGCGGAAATCAGTCCTCATATCGGTCGGACTGGAACACTACCGGGAGCAGATGTGCCACCGCACGTTTCAGTTCCTGCACGGTCAGACTGCCGTCCGCCAGTGCCTGCCGGATATTTTCATGATCCTGCGGCACTCCGGGCATGACCAGATCGTTTCCGGCGCGCATACAGCCGGAAGCGGTACAGTCATCTCCCCACTGGGTCGTGGTCCAATCGGTCATGATCACACCTTTGAATCCCCACTCATCTCTTGCGATCTTTGTACACAGATCATAACTATTGGCAGCATGGACACCATTGATCAGATTATAGCTTGTCATGATCGCCAGCGGTTGCTGCTCGGTCACGGCATACGCAAAGCCCTTCAGATAGATCTCACGCAGCGCCCGTTCCGAGATCACGCTGTCGGAAGCCATGCGGTTATCCTCCTGATTATTGCAGGCAAAATGCTTGATCGTCGTGCCGACACCGCCCTGCGCCTGTACGCCCTTTGTCATGGCACCGGCAAGCCGTCCGGACAGCAGCGGATCTTCAGAATAATACTCAAAATTTCGGCCGCACAGCGGATTTCTGTGAATGTTCATACCGGGTGCCAGCCAGAGTGTCACGCCAAACTCCCGCAGTTCCTCAGCGACAGCTGCTCCGACGGTCTCCAGCAGTTTCAGATCCCAGCTCTGTGCAAGCTGTGTTCCTGTAGGAAACGCCGTACAGTACTGGTAATACGGCTCTCCCTCCATATCCGCACCACCGCGGTATAAATATCCGTTTTCAATATTCGCCTCGATGGGAAGAAGCTGCTGTTCACCATCCTTCGCATAATAGGTTTTTGTCAGGCGAAGACCGGCAGGTCCATCCGCCAGCACGATGCTCGCGATGCCCCTCTCTTCTGCGCAGTCACTTGTCTGTGCAGCGGAGCCGGGAACTGTCTTTCCTGACACACCAAATTGTCCCTGTGCCCGTCCCGGATCACCGGTCACGAGATGAATGAGCTGCTCCTCGGAAAGCGCATCTACCTCCTTCCAGATCTCCGGTCTGATACGCTTGTCTTCTCTGCCGTATCTCACATCCTTGCGCGTCAGCAGCATCTGTGTCGGCACAACGATGGCCGGATTTTTACACACATACGCATGCCATTTTGCGCGGCGCGCAAGCACGCTTTCCTGTGGACAATCCAACTCCTTCAGTTCTTTCTGCAATGGGCAGATATGATCGGTCTTCTCCAGCAGGATGTTTTTCGTCAATTCCACGGAAGCCGCAAACTGTGCGCCCTGCAGGCTGTTTCCCATAAAAAATCCATAGGTACCTGAGTCCATCAGCCATCCCGGCGCTTTTTCGCTGTAGGACGCAAGACTGTAGATGGAGATCAGTATCTCTACATTCTCGTATTTTCCCGGAGCGATCTCACCGGTCTTGGCGAAACCCACCAGACGGCGATACTCCTTGGACATATTCTTCTGCGGACAGGAAGCATAGATCTGAACGACTTCTCTGCCGCTTACAGTTCCTGTGTTCGTTACTTCCACAACGATACGCACAGCTGCCTTCGCGGAGTTCGGGTGCACAAAACTCAGATGAACCATGCGCAGATCAAAGTTCGTGTACGACAATCCGTAGCCGAAGCTATAGCGTACAGGGACTTCAAAGGTATCAAAATAACGATATCCCACATAAATGCCTTCCTCATACCGCTCGGTGTCTGTATCACCGTTCATATGTGAAAAAGCAGCCGCATTCGGATAGTCCTCATAACGGTATGCCCAGCTGTCCGTCAGCTTTCCGCTGGGTGCAACTGCCCCGCTCAGCACGTCTGCCAGCGCATGACCGGCTTCCATGCCGGGCTGCCCCATATAGAGAAGTCCCTTGATCTGAGGCATCTCATCCAGGAAAGAAAGATCGATCAGACTGCCCGAATTAATGATGACCAGCACTTCTTCATGCTGCTCACATAACAGGCGGAGTGCCTCATGCTCCTCCTCGCTCAGCAGATAATCACCCGGACGAAGCTGTCTGTCTTTTGCCTCTCCTGCGATACGGGCAATCACATAGACTGCCGCATCTGCTTCCACCGGCGTCGGCAGTTCTCCCGCCGGCAGATCAAACTGGTGGGCGGCATACGAGGAAAACAGCGGATCGCTCTCTCCTGCCGCTTTTCGCTCGTCACATTCTTTCCAGATCAGATCCCGCCATTCCTCTCTGGCCTTCTGGTAGCACGTCCGGTAGGCATCGATCCACGCTTCATTGGCGATCACATAGCCGGCATCTTTCAGTCCCTCATAAACACTGACTGTCTCTCTGGAATTAACGTCTCCGGAGCCGGTGCCTCCTTTGATCGTCGCCACGGCTCCTGCCCCATAGAGCGCAAGCTTTGCCCCTTTTGCAAAAGGAAGCATCCCATCCTCGTTTTTCAAAAGCACCATTCCGTCTGCTGCGGCACGTCTTGCCACCTCACGGTGCTTTGTCTCATACTCCCGTACGCCTGGGTCTTTCGTTCCCGGAAGTGTAAATGCTTTGATCTTTCTGTCCATCGTTTTCCTCTCCTTTTATTTTTACTCACCCTTCATCCAGTCGGCAAAATCCGCGTTACAGATCGCGGTAAACGCGCGCTCTCGCAGATCAGGATACTCCTGCTGCAATAGCTTGATCGACTGCTTTACTTTTTCCCTCGCCGTATTCCCGTCCGCCGGACAGCTGTTGGTCACCACCGGCAGCTGATATTTTCTGCAAAAGCCTTTGACCTGAGCCTCCGGAATCAGCATCATCGGTCGGATCAGTGTCAATCCGGTACGCTCCAGCACATAATGCGGAGAAAGTGTTGCGATCCTTCCCTCCTGCAACAGCGATAGAAACAGCGTGTCCACGAAATCGTCCCTGTGATGTGCGTACGCGATCTTATTGCAGCCCAGCGCAAGTGCTTTTTCATTTAATGCGCCTTTGCGCAGCTTCGCACACAGCGCACAGGGATGCTTCTCCTTTCGCACATCAAACACGATCTCCCCGATGCGTGTCTCCACGATCTCATAGGGCACATCCAGCTGTTTGCAGAGCGCACTGACCGGAGCAAAATCCATGTCCGGAAGGCCGAGGTGCACCGTGATCGCAGTGAGGGTAAATTTCTGCGGATAAAACTTCCGAAGTCCCGCCAGCGCATAGAGCAGTGTCAGCGAATCTTTCCCACCCGAGATACCCACCGCAATATGATCACCCTCCCGGATCATCCCGTAATTTTCAATTGCCTGTCTCACATAACTGTATAATTTCTGTAACTCCATATTTTCATTGTAATATAGGATTTATGCGGTTGCAAGCGCAGTTTTCGACAATTGACGCGTCATATTTTTTCTATTATACTAATCATATATCGTTTTTTGGGGGAGACATACAATGCAGGTAGTAAAGGTAAAAAAGGGGGATCTGGTCGCCAGGCGGCAGGACAAGGTGATGGAATGGTATCTGATCCAGGTCGGTTCCGTGACACGCCACTATAATTATGCCGAGATCACAATGGGTCCCAACTCGATCATCGGCATTCTTGAGAGCAACTGGTTTTCCTGTGACTATATTGCCAGTGAAGACACCACGCTTATTGTCATTCCGTGCAAAAATGCCGAGGAGCTCCATGCCATGCTCAAAGCACAGGCAAACTTTCGGCCGATCTTTCTGCGCACCGCTTTGGAGCAGCGTCATCAGGCGCTCTGCCTCTACGCCAGCCTGAAACAGAAAGCCGCACTTCTGCATACGACCGCCCAGAACAGTTACAATGATTACAAGGCACTGTGTTCCCAGCTCATGATGCCGGAGCACAGTTTTTACCGCCTCTCACATTTTGAAGCGCTCACCATGCAGCACCGGGTGGAAAACTGGGAGCTGAGCAACAGCCAAAGCCTGATGAAAGGCTATTTGCGCGAATATCTGCAGCTTATGATACAAAACGATGATCTGTGTGTCGGCGCCATCATGGAGGCATCCGCACAGATGCACCGCACCGCTCAGGGTATCGAGGAGATCGCCAACTATCTGATGTGCAACCGCGACGTACTGTGGAATGATACCGAGGATGATATTTTTCATCTTTACTTTCATCTGGCAGTCCGCCTTGCAGCTGAGGGGAAGGATCTGAGCGCCTGCAAGACGCATATGAAAGAGATCTGCAAGGTGATGAAAAAGCTGGACATCTACGATCCGATGCAGGTCGACGAATGCGCAAAGACATGCAAAAATCATCAGTTTGCTGCCACCGGCGATGCCCAGACAAATATTGCCGATGAGGACTGTGTGGCACACATCATGTCCTACGCCGGTTACGACAAAGAAGAGATCCGCAAATTCAAGCTCATTCTGCAGTCATACAAAAAACTTCCCGACCGCGCCTCCGGCGACAAGGAAGTACGCGCACTGCGGAAAACGATCTCTTCCTATTTTTACGAAATCTACAAAAAAGCGTTTTTCAACTCCATGAGTCCGGTCAATCGCCCTTCACCGATCCTGCAGATGTTTTTCAACTTTGGCTTTATGGACGTGGAGCTGCTTGGTGTAGAACAGACCAATGCACTTGTACGCTTCAGCGAATCTCTCGGTCTGTTTAATTATACGCATATTTATACTATCTATGAATGGCTGAAAAGTATCTACTGCGGCGAAAAGGAACCCTCCCGCAATGAGTTTGATCTGGACTACAACGGCTATCTTCAGGAACAATTAAAGCAGGGTGAGATCACAGAGCGTGAGTTTTCCAACCTTCGCCGCGATCAAAACGCCAAGGTGGAATTTGAGATCGATAACCTGTTCCAGTCTACGCACAAAACAGTTTCCGGACGTCTTTCGGCATTCTGTCCGATCCTGGCTTCCGATGATCTGATGAATTCCTACGAAAAGATGGCTGCGACTGCGGCGCGCATCGAGCAGTCTGTCAACAGCATCCGAAGCCTTGATTACTCCGTCCTCTACCGCGAGATTCTTTTCTCCGACCCGGAGCACGGCATCACACAGGAGAATCTGATGAAAGAGATCATGCCGGATGTCATCTTATTACCCTGCGTCGGCTCCCGTTCCGTTATGTGGCAGGAGACCAGCGGAGTGCGCGCAGACACGCCTGCCCGCTTTGTGTTCCCGATCTTTATGAATGCCGATCTGGACGAGCAGATGCTCCTTGCCATGGGACGCTATCGGTGGGAGATCTGCCGACATGTACAGGGCAGCTATTGGAATGACTACCGCGTGAAATCCCTGACGGCAGAATACTATGATTATCTGCAATTTTACCGCAAGAATAAAGACCTCTCGGCAGATGCAAAAGAAAAGCTCAAATCAGCATTATTGCACGCCCGCAATAATTTCCGTGAAGTATTTGTGCTGGATTATGTAAACTGGATCAAATACGAATCCCAGGGAAGCTTCCGTCTGAACAAGGTAACCCGTGATATCTTAACGCGTTACTGCCCGTTCTCCCGTGAGATTCGCGCTTCGCTGGTCAACAATCCTCTCTACCAGAATGCTTTTGGCAAGCTGGAGATTGAAAACAAAAAAAATACAAAACGCCTGCAAGCTCTCTACAAAAAGTATGAGGATGCAGGCGGTGAGATCACGGCGGATCTCAATGAAAATATGAGATTCTATCAGTTATAAGGGCAATGAAAAAACGATCGCCTGCGCGATCGTTTTTTCGAGGAGTTTAGTTATGAAAATGTTACATCTATATAGGGAATTGTTGCTTCAGCATCTCTGCTGATGGTTATACTATAACCGGAAATTGTGTCTTTTATGTGACCATTTTCTAAAAGAATTCTAAAAATCCTAAATATCGTATGAATGATTCCTAAATAGTTCTTTCTTGCCCCTGAAAGTCGGCTGTGTTATACTGATAATATCTGTTTAGGGCAGGGAGGAGCATTCACATTGATTCACAGAAAATTTATGCGCACCAGACAATTAAAGCCCGGTATGCGGGTCGATCATCCGGTTTCCGACCGGCTTGGACGTGTCCTGGTTGCACGCGGTGCGACACTGGATGAATATATCATCGATGCCATGCTGAAAATGGGCATCATGAGTGTCTACATACAGGAGATCACAGACGATGATGAAAATGAACCGATATCTCCTGCCGCTCAGAAAAATATCGATCGGCTGCGCACCAATGACCGCGCAAAGGTCAGTCTGTCTGCCAGCGTGCGCGAACGTGTTGCGGAAGGCATCCAGTATGTATATAGCAACACCGAAGATCCCGCCTTTGTACAAGCAACTGACAGCATTGCCGATACACTGATGTCCGCTATTCAGGAAAATGATGCGATGGCGATCGATATCAGCGCTTTGAAAACGAGTGATGAATATACATTTAAACACAGTGTGGACGTGGCGACCATCTCCATGATCGTCGCAAAAAAAATGGGTATGACCGATGAGGAGATCCACGAGATCGGTGTTGCCGGTCTGCTGCACGATGTAGGCAAGACAAAGATTCCTCCGGAAATATTGAACAAACCCAGCCGTCTGAACGATGCAGAATTTGAGATCATGCGCCAGCATTCCGTCTACAGCTACCGCATCATCCAAAACAACGCCGACCTTTCCGAAGAGGTAAAACTCGGCGTGCTCCAACACCATGAAAAGATCAATGGTGCCGGCTATCCGATGGGTGTGATCGGGCAAAAAATCAGCCCTTACGCAAAGATACTGGCTGTTGCAGACATCTACGATGCACTTGTGACGGAGCGACCTTATAAATCCGCATTTTCCCAGCGCGAAGCAATCGAAATGATCATGTCCATGACGCAGGAGCTGGATCTGTTCGCAATGGAGAGCTTCCTTCAGAGTATGATCCTCTATCCCGTAGACTCCATCGTAGAGCTGAGCAACGGCGAGAAAGCAAAGGTCGTAAAGAACAGCCCCTACTACATTCTAAGGCCTACCGTTGTCGGGTTGACCTCCGGCAAAGTATACGATCTGGGAGAAGACCTCTCCTGTGCAAGTATCATTATTCTGTAATTTCATACATGCGAAAAGCGCCTTTCCCGAATCTGCGGAAAAGGCGCTTCTTTTTTCTACTGTTTATTTCTGCTATTTATTCGATTGACTGCGAATGTACATTTTTCAGAAGGAACAACACTGCGATCATCAGTACGATCGCGATCGGCAATGCGATCCATGCGTTCTGCACAAATCCTGCAATAATATAGGACACAAAAGACACCGCTGCTGCAACGATCGCATAGGGAAGCTGTGTAGACACATGGTTTACATGGTTACACTGCGCACCCGCTGATGCCATGATCGTCGTATCGGAGATCGGTGAGCAGTGATCTCCGCAAACAGCGCCTGCCATACAAGCAGAGATGGAAATGATCATCAACTCATGGTTCGTACCCTGGAATACAGCTACCACGATAGGGATCAGAATACCGAAGGTTCCCCAGCTTGTTCCGGTGGCAAATGCCAGGAAGCAGCCGATCAGGAATACCACTGCGGGAAGGAAGCTCATAAAGCTGCCTGCGCTGTTCTGTACCACTCCTGCAACAAATTCCTTTGCGCCGAGAGAATCCGTCATTGCCTTCAGCGTCCATGCAAAAGTCAGGATCAGGATTGCGGGAACCATGGCCTTGAAACCATCTGCAAGGCAATCCATACATTCCTTAAAATTCAGTACCTTTCTGACAAGGTATAAAATAATGGTGATCAGCAATCCGAAGAAGCTGCCCAGAGCCAGACCTACGGAAGCATCACTGTTAGAGAATGCTGCTACAAATCCCTCGCCGGAGAAAAATCCACCGGTATAGATCATGCCGATCACACAGCATGCAACCAGACAGACAATCGGGATCACCAGATCCAGCACGGTTCCCTTGGAATCCGGCTTCTCCTCTGCCTGAATGTTCGCATACGGGCGATCCGGTGTCGTGTACAGGTCTCCGTTTTTCGCATTTGCCTCATGGGTCGCCATGGAACCGAACTCTACCTTCAAAAGGACCATACAGACCATCATAACAATTGTCAGGATGGCGTAGAAGTTGTAAGGGATCGCGCTGACAAACAATGCCAGGCCGTCCTCACCCTCCACAAAGCCGCTGACTGCAGCCGCCCAGGAAGAGATCGGTGCGATAATGCAGATCGGTGCAGCCGTGGCATCGATCAGGTATGCCAGCTTTGCGCGGGATACATTGTGTTTGTCCGTCACAGGGCGCATCACGCTGCCCACAGTCAGACAGTTAAAATAATCGTCGATAAAGATCAGCACGCCCAGCAGGATCGTTGCCAGCTGCGCACCCGCACGGGTCTTGATATGCTCTCCGGCCCAGCGTCCGAATGCTGCGGAGCCGCCTGCCTTGTTCATCAGAGCAACCATTGTTCCCAACAGTACCAGGAAGATGAGGATACCCATATTATAAGCATCCGTCAGCACTGCGATAAATCCGTCGTTAAAAGTATGTAACACAGCTCCTTCAAAACCGAAGTCGGAATACAGCAGCGCTCCTACAATGATTCCTACGAAAAGTGAGCTGTAAACCTCTTTCGTGATGAGCGCCAGAGCGATCGCCACGATCGGAGGTAAAAGTGCCCATGCGGTAGCGTAAACTGCCGGAAGAGCCTCGCCTTCCTCTGCCGCATGCACAATCGTCGGTGCAATTGCACACAAAAGTGCGAACACAGAGAGAAAACCGATGATTTTTCTTTTGTTCTCTTTCATACAAATTCTCCTTTGCATATAGATGTAAAGTCCTTGTAACACTTCAGTCCGTTACCGTTGCAAAGACCTTTCTCAACATTATATATCAAGAAAGATAAAAAATCTACTTTTCATTCTTTCTTTTTCCCAAAATTGAGCGAAATCTGAATACTGCCCGGTTTATTGACTGCAGACTGTCTCAGAAAAGATCCGCTCCAGCTGTGCCAGCACCGCCCCCTGAGAGGCATCACCCAGCACATGCTTCGCCACCGCTTTGACCTCATCCCTGGCATTAGCCACGGCAAAGCTCTCCGCCGCCTGCTGCAGCATCGGAATATCATTTCCGTTATCGCCGAATGCAGCCGTCTCTTCCCGTGCGACGCCAAGCGTCTGCTGAATACGCGTAAGCGCTGCTCCCTTGCTGATACCCGGCATCATGATATCCACCCAGCGTTCTCCCGCCAGTGCGATGCTGACACGTCCGCCGAGTTGCCGGCGCAGCGGCTCCGCCACCTCAGCCGCATCCTTTGCGTAGGTGTAGAGCGCCACCTTGATCAGCGGCTCCTCCACCGCAAGCAGGTCATCCACCACCTGCATATCCATTTTGTAGCCTTCCCGTATCCACTTCACATATTTCGGATCATTCATATCTGTATACGTGCCGCGCGGTGCCGATGCCATGATCCACACATCCGGGACAGTCCGTGCCAGCTTTACAACTTCCTGTAAGAGTTCTTCCGGAAAACCGTGGCAATACACCTCTTCTCCACCCTTTGCCACATAGCCTCCGTTATCGGATATGACCGTCAGTTCCTTTTCCATGTGTCCGAAAACGCTCATGACACTCTCATAATTGCGGCCGCTGGCCGCCACAAATGTGATACCCGCGCGCTGAAGCCTGCGGATCACCTCAAAAATTTTCGGATCAATGTCCGGTGTTCCCTCCGGGAGCAAGGTACCGTCCAGATCCGATGCGATCAATCTAATCATATTCATCCGTTCCTCTTTCATCCTTATTCATGGAAAAACCAGCTCTAATAGCTGGTTTTCTCTGCAATATTGCGGTAATCGCGATACAGCTTTTGACACTCTGCGCGATCCATTTCCTGCACCATCCGTGCTTTTTTCTCATCGGAAAATTCATAAAACACCTTATCGCGGAAGCCGATCTCCTCTGTATCTGCAATATTGCAGCCGTAATAGACCTTCCCGATATTTGCCCAGAGGATCGCGCCCATGCACATGGGACACGGCTCTCCGGTGGTATACAGTTCACAGCCGGACAGATCAAAACTGTCCAGACTCCTGCACGCCTCATGGATCGCCATGATCTCTCCGTGGCAGGTGGGGTCCTTGCGCTTCACGACCTCGTTGTGTCCTTTTCCGACGATCGCGCCGTCCTTGACGATCACACAGCCAAAGGGACCGCCCTCTCCGGCATGGATCCCCTTTTCCGCCTCCTCGATGGCCGCCTTCATGTATTCATTCATTCTTTTATCTCCTTGATCTTTTCTAAAAAGTCACATACGATCTGCGCATAGCGTTTTTCGTCACTGTCAATGGACAGGGCATGCTCTGCCCCGGGAAACAGATGCAGCTCACTGTATCCCTGTGCGGCAGCGTGCATCTGCTCCGAATGACTGCAGGGAATAAAATCATCCTCCGCCCCGTGCATAAAGCAGATCGGCACCCGGTTCTCCTTCAACGCATCCACCGGATTCAGCTCTGTATAGGAAAATCCAAAATAACACAGACTGGCCACATTTGCCGGATAGCAGATCCATTTCGGAAGATGCAGCATCTTACCCGCATTGTGTGTGATCACGTCCATCAGACGCGCAAATCCACAATCATTAACGATAAACTGCAGCTTCGGCTTTTCCCGCAATGCTAAAATCTGCAACGCAGCGCCCATGGATTCCCCGTGCAGTCCCAGATAAATATCATTCCCAAAACGCTGATAAACATACCGGATCAGCGCCAGCAGATCGGAACTCTCCCGTTTTCCCATCGTGCAGATGCCACGCCGGTTATCACCGTGGCTGCGGTTGTCATAGATCAGACAGTTGTAGCCCAGCTCATGAAACAGATGCATGTATTTTAAACTGCCCATGCGATTGCTGGTGTATCCGTGTGAAATGATCACATACCGGTCTCCCGGCTCCGCCGCCGGAATAAACGTTGCATGCAAAATATAGCCATCATAGGAAGATATCCGCCAATCCTCCTTTTTCATCGCATCATAATCCCGCCAGAAGCCCTGCTCCTTCATATACTGCGCCGTATCAGCCACCGTATGATATACCGGCTTTGCCACATACGCCGTCAGTTTGTACAAAAAGAACAACACCCCCACCAGCGACACGATCACCAGTATCGCCAAAATCTGCCACACCTTCATAAATTGATTCCCCCAGTCCATTTCACTGTCCGGTTCCGCAAAACGGTTCCAAACATGTTTATTATATATGCTGTGCATCCTCCGCTGCAACCCGCATTTGCCAGATAGATGCCAGCGTTACCACCGCGATCACCACCTGTGTGATACCGGAGATCACATCCAGGATCGCGAAAAAGTAAACCGCCCACAACACAATGTTGACAAACAGGCTCCACTTGATCGCCAGGATCTCCCGCGCATAATAGTTGCAAACCGTGAGGATGACTGTCGCCAGCACCGGAAGCAATCCGATCAGCCCCTTATTGTTGACCGCGATACCGCAGACCGACACAAGCACGACAAACAAATACATCATCCGCTTGTCAAAGCGCCCCTTCACCAGCAGAATATTTCGCACCGTAGAGACCAGCAGCGTAGAGATCCCGCTCCACGAGCCGAAACACGCAGACGAGACAACCAGGATCAGGTTTTCCGTCACCTGCATGCCGTACACTTTTTTCGGATCCTTCATCAGGCAGCCTGCAGTCAGCGCCAGCGATGCAAGAAACGAGATCAGGTTGCCAAGCAAAATTCGATTCATTCTTCTCTATCTCCCATTTAAAATTCCCCTTTCCTATTCTAGCACAAATCCGCAAAATTTGATAAGTTTTTATTGTTTTCCTTGCGGGCAGCCCTCCGGTCAGGTAAAATAGAAGTAATCAGTGACTGCGGCAGTTACAGACCGTTGCAGTAATTATTCGTTTTTGGAGGAACTCTTTATGGAAAAACAGATCTTTACAAATGATGTGATCATCAGCTGGCTGCAATATTATTCCCAGAATACGACCGTAGATCTGGAGCACGTCAAGATGATCGATATTACAAAGAAAAACAAGAATGTCATTCCCACCGTGGAGGCACACAAAGCAACAATGGTGTTCACCAACGCCGGTGTTGACGATATTTTTTATCGTCTGTGGGATGCCGGACTGGGCGAGTGCGAAGTATGGTACAACGAGGGTTCCAATCCGGAAGGCCCGATCCTGCACAACTATGTCAAAGAAATGATCAACCGGGGGATCAACGCCTCCGCTGCCATGCTCATCATCAATCCGCAGGCAAGAAATACTGCCAAGATCGGACTCGCAAATGAGCTGTTTCAGCGCGGTTCCATCCATTACGTCGGCAGCGAGATCCGCGCGATCATCCTGAGCAAGATGAACGTGGCTCCTACCGATGACATCTGTGTCATCAGCGGCGAAAGCATTGCCATCGAAGCAGCACTGATCGCGGTAGAAGGTTCCGTCACCGCTGTGGAGTACAATAAAGCCGACCGCGCGACAATGGAAGACAATGTGGGACACTTTGGTCTGCACAATGTCAACATCATCGAGCATGTGGATGAGCGCAGCATGTCCGGCTGCCCGGTGCCTTCTCTCGTATTCCTGGTGGCATCCGCCAGCACAGATCAGGAGCTCGCATACCTCACAAAGCTCAACCCGAACATCAATGTCGTGATCTATACCCTCGACTTTAACGTTGCGGCCGGAATGCCCGCCACACTGGAAAAGTACGGTATCAACGATGTGGAAACCATTCAGGTGGCAGTATCCACACTGGGCAGCAATCATTCCTTTAAACAGCAGCCTGCGCCGTGGATCATTACCGGTCGGGCAAGATAATACGATCACTTTTGGAACAAACAAATGCCGCGTTGACATCCGGTTCATACCGGAGGACAGCACGGCATTTTTATTTTCTACTTTTCTACCTCAGAAGTACAATGCGGACATCTGGTCGCTCCGATGGGGATCTGGCTCAGGCAGTAAGGGCACTCCTTTGTCGTCGGTGCAGCAGGTTCTTCCTTCTTCTTTCCGAAACTCACAGCTTTGTTCACCACACGCATCAGGCAGAACAGAATAAATGCCATGATGATGAAATTCACAACAGATGACAGGAAATTTGATGCGAATCCTCCCACATCTGTCAGTGTGTAACGCGCTCCCTGCGTCAGCATTTTCAGGATCGGATTGATAAAGTTATCCGTGAGCGAGGTCACAATATCGGAGAATGCGGCTCCGATGATGACACCGACTGCCATATCCATCACGTTTCCGCGCAGCGCAAAATCCCGGAATTCCTGTAAAAATTTTTTCATATCGGTTACTTCCTTTCTTCTTTTGTTTGAAATACATGTAACGTATTTTAATACAGCTGCACAGGATTTTCAACTCCTGTCAAAATCTTCTGCAGACCGCCGCACCGATAATGATCACATAGCCGACGATACTGAGCGCATCCGGAACCTGACCAAAAAAGAAAAATCCCCAGATAGCAGCGAATATCACCTGTGTATAATCATAGACCGAGATCTCTTTTGCCGGCGCATACGTATAGGCGGCGGTGATGGAAAGCTGACCTCCGGTGGCCGCCAGACCTGCTCCCAGAAGGAACAGCAGCTGCTTCCACGTCATCGGCTGATAGCCTGCCAGAAAGAAAGGCAGACACACAAGCGTTGAAAACGTGGAGAAAAACATGACAATGATCGGTCCCCTGACACCGTTTTTTCCAAGTTTCCGGACAAACGTATACGCAACGCCGGCGCCGAAGCCGCCCAGCGTACCGATCAGCGCCGGTCCCAACGCCATGTTAAAGCCGGGCTTGATGACAAACAATGCCCCGACAAAGGCCACCGCCACGATGAGCCATTCCTTTTTACTTGCCTTTTCCTTCAGGATAAAAATACTCATTAAGATCGCAAAAAAAGGGGACAGCTTGTTTAACATATTCGCATCTGAAATGTTGAGCCGGTCAATGGCATAAAAATTACAGATCAGCCCCATGGTACCAAAAGATGCACGCAGGATCAGATCCGGCACGTCTCCTTTTTTTATCTCTATCTTCTCACCGCCTGACAGCAGCATGATCCACGAGACTGCTGCCGCCACAAGGTTGCGGAACAGCGTTTTCTGCATCGTCGGCAGATCTCCGGACAATCTTACAAAGGCAGTCATCAAAGAAAAAAAGAACGCTGCCAGCAGTATATACATGATTCCTTTTCGTTTTTCACCAGTCATATCTATTTTCTCCCGCCACATATTTTGAACCTTTTCTTTGCATTTTGCAACCCTTACTTTCATATACTGCTTCCAAAAAGAAAAACAAGTGAGTAAACCATTTTGAATGAAAAATATCCTTTTGTAAATCCGCCGCTGCCCTATGAATATGATGGCATGGAGCCTTATATCGATACGCAGACCATGCGTCTCCACCACAACCGGCACCTGCAGGCGTATGTAGACCGGCTGAACGACATTCTGTCCAAATATCCGGAGTACCAGTCTCTTTCCCTGGAACAGCTGCTGATCAGTGTCGATTCCATGCCTCCCGAAATACAGACAGATATCCGAAACAATGCCGGAGGTGTCTACAACCACATTTTTTATTTCATGAATCTGAAAAATCCGGGTCCTCAGGAGCCTCCCTTCCCCCTGCAGTCCTATCTGGACTCTGCCTTTCATGACTATGAGACATTTCAGAAACAGTTTACGGATGCAGCACTCTCCGTCTTCGGTTCCGGATATGCCTGGCTCGTCATCAATGCATTGGGAAATCCGCAGATCATAACGACGGCAAACCAGGACACACCTTTAGCTATGAATATGTTTCCGCTCCTGAACATTGATGTCTGGGAGCACGCCTATTACCTGAAGCATTTTAACCGGCGGGCGGACTATATCAAAGACTGGTTCGCAGTCGTCAACTGGGATCGCATCAATCAGAATTTTTTGGACTTTTCCAAACGGTACCTGACATGGCCGTGACAAAAAGGGGTTGCACAAAGCAACCCCTCCACATGCAAAGACTATCTGATTTTCTGATCCCTGCCCACGATCACATTAGAGCATGTGGGCCCGCAGTTCCTCACCGGACAGAGGGCTTAAGTAAGCCGGTGCGATATCAAATACCGTCTTGCAGCCGCTCACGCCTTCCTCTGAGAGACGATTGATCGCTCTTGCGAATGCTAAGATCACGGATGAAGTGAACTCCGGATTGGAGTCAAGCTTCAGGCTGTACTCGATCACATGCTTGTGCTCCTTCTCAAAACCGGTCACACCGGTGCGGAACACAAATCCTCCATGGGGAATTCCTGCATGATTTGCAAGAAACTCTTCCTCTGAAATAAAGTGTACCGTCGTGTCGTAATCGGCGAAGTAGTTGGGCATGGTCTTGATATCATGCTCGATCTGCGCCAGATCTGCACCTTCCTCAGCGACAACAAAACATTCTCTTACATGCTTCTGGCGTGTGGTCAGCACCGGATTTTCTCCGTTTCGTACTGCTTCTAACGCCGCATCTACCGGAATGGTATACTGCTTACCGTTTTTTACACCCTTTACTCTGCGGATCGCGTCAGAATGTCCCTGACTCACGCCCTTGCCCCAGAAGGTGTAATCGCTGCCCTCAGGCAGAACCGCAGAGCCGTATAATCTCATGATGGAAAACATGCCCGGATCCCATCCGCAGGAGATCATCGCCACATGTCCGTTTTCTTTTGCCACCTTGTCAACATTTCCAAAGTGCTCTGGAATCCGCGCATGGGTATCAAAGCTGTCGATCACATTGAAATATTTCACATACTCCGGTGTCTGCTCCGGCAGATCCGTTGCAGAACCGCCGCAAAGTACCAGCACATCGATCTTGCCCTGCATCTTCTCGATATCGTCTACCGAGTAAACAGCAACGCCCTCTGTCACCGGTTTGATGGAAGCCGGGTCTCTCCGCGTAAAAATGCACACCAGCTCCATGTCATCATTCTGGCGAACAGCGCTCTCCACGCCTTTGCCAAGATTTCCATAGCCTAAAATTCCTATCTTCATCTAATTTCCCTCCGAGTATTGTTATTGATTGAAAATAAAACCATAATGATTATAAGCGAAATCACGCTACATTTCCACCGGAATTTACTATGACCGGATCACCTCAATACAAGTGCCGATATACTCGATCTGATCAAGCCTTTTCATAACCATATCATCGCCGACCTTTTGCAGACTCTTCAGCGTGTACTTCCCGTCTTCCTCTATAAATTGCCGGATGAATGCCCGGTCACCCTTTATGAAAGCCGCATACTCGCCGTTTTTCGGGAACTTATCTGCAAACAGGATCACATCGCCCTTGCAGAATCTGGGAATCAGGTCATTGGTTGTGATCTTCACCCCGACAAAGGCCTCCCGTACAGATGTCTCGTATTCTACTGTCTCACAAGTGTCGTAGATGATCCCTTCCCGGATATCATTATGCGGGATCAGGCAGGGCACTTTATGCTTGTCAGTGGAGTCACGGTCTGCCCTTGCCGATGTGGCTTCATACTTTGCCACAAGACCGATGATCGCTTTTCCGTGCGTCCCGCACTGCCTGTAATAATTAACGATACGTCGCTCCTCTTTGTCAATCTCCAACTCACCCACAAGGGTGTTCATACTCATCTTAAGCGCCGATGCCATTTTAAACACCGTCGACAATTTAGGATCGGTCGTTTTTCCATAGTAGATATTTCTGACAGTTTCCACCGGAAGGTTGCACATTTCTGCAAAATCCGCAACAGATATCTCTCTTTCTGCCAGTATGTCTTTCAGTCTATCACTTAACATCTCCGCTACACATCCTTCCCGTGTCATAAATGACACAAAACCCGGTTTCATTTGTCAAAAAATATGTTATACCCGATATTTTTTTATGTCAATATTTGGAATATTATGTATATGTGAAAAAATTTTATTAGAAAATAGAAAGGAATCTATCATGACAGAACAAATCGAACGGTATCGTCCCGACAGTCACACAAGCACCCAGACAGACACGTCCCGGATCCGGTCCGGAAATATTGAAAACACTCTCTTAACCATCGGGATGCCTCCGCATCTGCTCGGATACGATTATATTCTGTCAGCTCTGAATATGATCCTGATCGACCCGGAATATCTTCACCGCATCACCAAAGGTCTCTATTTCGACGTTGCAACAGAACACCACACCACGCCCTCCAGAGTAGAAAGAGCCATGCGGCACGCGATTGGCACCACATGGCTCAACGGAAATACAGACTACATCAACTATCTGTTTAAAAACTGCGTTAATCCGCAGAAAGGTGCTCCGGCAAACTCTCTCTTTCTTGCCCGGATGTACTATTTTCTGAGCAGGGGCTAATTTTTGCATGCCCTTTTTCGCGGACAACTCCTCTATTTGTGTAATTCTTCTGCTTCCATAAAATATAGTCTGGATGCAAAATCAGGAAAATGCCGAATACCTTCCTTATATCCGGTTCCACTGAAAGCCGGCTGAAGGCGCACACCTCCATACATTAACACGTCTCCGTACAGTTCATAATCCTCCTTCTCTCCCGGAAGTTTCACCAGCTTTGCCGCCGCCTGATGAAGGAGTGACCCCTGACGGATATGGACCGGAGCCACCGTGTTGATCAGGTCTCCGAACTCCCTGATATCACAGTCTGTCTGTCGGCTGTAAAAATGATATTTCCAATCCGGGCGCAGTCCCTTTGCCTTAAAAATCGCGTGAGGCTGATTGGGTTCTGCCAACTTTTGCATAAAAAATCCGACAGCTTTTTTCTGATCCCCTGACACGCAGATCCACTGGATCTGATCATCCTTTCGGATCCGATAAAATTCACCTGTCTGCAGCACCTCTCTCCATTTCTTATACAGTCTGATCTGTTCTTTGACCGCATCCAGTTCTTCCTTTTTCATATCACAGAAATTGCACTCATAACCGCAGATTCCAAACGCTGCCACATGAAATCTCGTCTCCGCAGGTGTCACCCGAAGTGTCTGGTGATTCGGGCATCCGGATACATGAGAGCTCAAAACTGACATCGGATAAGCATAGCTGTATCCATACTGAATGTCGGTCCTGCACAATGCATCCGTGTTATCACTGGCCCATATCTGCGGAAAATAGCACAACATGCCCAGATCAAACCGATTTCCACCGGATGCGCATCCCTCAAATAAAACATCCGGGAACCGTTCAGTCAGTACCTTCAGGCAACGATACAGTCCCATCACATACCGATGTGCCGTTTCCTGCTGCCGCTCCGGCGGAAGACTGCTCGAATAGTAATCGGTAAATATCCGGTTCATATCCCATTTTACATACGAAATATCTGCCGATGCAAATACGCGGCTCATTTCTTCGATCAAAAAGTCCTGCACATCGGTTCGCGTCAGATCCAGAATCCGTTGGTTTCTTCCCTCGGAATGCGGCTTTCCCGGAATCTGAACCGCATAGTCCGGGTGCTGCTCATAGAGCCTGCTCTTTACGTTCACCATCTCGGGCTCCACCCAGATGCCAAAATCCATTCCCAGAGCCTTGATCTTTTCTCCCAGCCTTTTCAGACCGCCAGGAAGCTTCTTCGTATCTTCTGTCCAGTCACCCAGTGACTGCGTATCGTCACTTCTACCTTCGAACCATCCGTCATCCACCACAAACAGCTCGATGCCTGCCTCCTTTCCCGCCTTTGCCAGATTCAGCAACTTCCGCTCATTGATATCAAAATACGCCGCCTCCCAGCTGTTCAGCAGAACCGGGCGCAGTTTGTCCTTCCAAACACCCCGGACGATATGCTCCCGCACAAACCGATGCATGTTTTTGCTCATCGCCGTGAAACCTTCGCAGGAATAAGTCATCACTGCCTCCGGCGCCTCAAAATCTTCCTCCGGCACAAGCGTAAAGCAGAATGTCCGCGGATTGATTCCGCAACAAACCCTTGTCTTTCCAAAGCTTCCTGCCTCCACAGCCTCGTAATGATTACCGCTGTAGATTAAATTGAAACCATAGCACTCGCCCGCATCCTCTGTTGTCTCCTCGCGGCTAAGCATCACAAACGGATTGGCACGGTTTGAGGATGTACCGGTGTAAGATGCATTCACGCATTTTCCTGCATGTACCGTCACATCATTGCGATTCATTTCTCTGGCCCATGCACCGTGAAATGTGGTAAATACATATCCGCTCCGGTCAAGATCCAGCTGCATACTCATCATGCGAAGCAGTCGTATCGGCTCCTGACTTCGGTTGATGAGCCTTGCACTTCTTGTGATCACATCACATGCGGCATAAACATAATAGTGCAGTTCCAGCACAAGCGAATATGCATGATCTTTCAACGTCACGCACAGATGCTCCACCTCCGTTTTGGCACCGTAAGAACCAGGGAGCGTGCGGTATTCCGGCTTTCCGGCTGTGATCTCCGCCTTGTCAAAAACAAAATCAGAGGTGCTGCTCCCATCTGCATGTACAATTTCCAGAAACGGCTCCCGGATATCCCCTTTTCCGCAAGAGGACATTTCCAGACAGACGTCCTCCAGGGATACCTCCGGGAACTCCGGGCTGTATACACACGTGTTTCCCGGCGCAAACAGCCGTTTTTCACCGAGCGCCTGCATTGCTTCCCGATCCGGAGTCAGTTTTCTTCCATAGTATAAGTGCTCCGGCTGTCCGCTCTCCATCACCCGGAATGCATACGTAGTATGCTCTGTCTGCAGCCAGAAACTTTGATTGATTCTCTCGATCATTCTGCTTCTCTCTCCCTCTTTGCTTTTACCTGCGCCGCAATCTCCGCCACCTTTTCTTCTGTCAATTTATATCGTTTTCGGAAGATGAAAAAAGTTGCTGCAAGTCCTATGATCGGGATCACTGTCATCGTAAACCGGAGTCCGAGAACCGAACCCTGTCCAGCCGCACTCACTGCCTTGGAAGTGTCATCACTCAGTTTGCATACCGCAAGACAGACAGAAGCGATCAAGGCTGCCACACCGGATGCAAGTTTTACCACAAAGGTCTGCATCGAAAAAATGACGCTTTCATCTCTTCTTTGGTTTTTCAGTTCTCCGTAGTCTACCGTATTCGCAAGGAACACTGTCGTAAGAACGGTCTGAAATCCAAATGCCGCAAAGATCAAAAACCCCGGTATGAACAGTAGGTATATATTTGTCATATTCTTAAACATGAATACCAACAGGATCGCATATCCCAGCACGGCCATGCCCAGGCTGACGAAAAATATCTTTACAGAGCTCAGCCACTTTCGCAGAAGCGGGAAAAGCAGCATCATAGAAAGAATCTGGATAGCCCCGCCAAACATATTAAAAAGTGTATAGCTGTCATACCAGTTTGCCCCGCCAAAATCATATTTAAAGAAATAAATGACGAGGTTAGAGGTAATATATATGGAACAGTTGATCAGCACGATGGTAACTACCACTGCCATCGCCTGATCATTGTGGAGCAGTGCCGAAAACATCTGCCGGATACTTGGAGAATCCACATCCGCAGTAGACTTTTCTTTGATCGTCACACAGGTAATGGTGATAAACACCACAAAAAGAACGGCGATGATCAATGCCAGAAGGCGAAATCCCTGTCTTTCATTTCCCTGTCCCAGCACATACACGCATTTCATCGTAACAATGGTAATGAGCGCTGACCCGACACCGGCACAGGAACGCGCCAGCGTTGAAAGTCCTTCTCTTTCTTTTCCTCCCTCCGTAAAAGCAGGTATCATGGACCAGTAGGGGATATCCATCATCGTATAAGTGACACCCCAGAGCACATAGGCAATCGCCGCGTATGCCACCAGACCGCTTCCGCTCAATGCCGGCGGAGCTGCAAACATCAGATAGAGTATCACTGCATTTAACAGTGTTCCGATCAGAAGCCACGGGCGAAATTTTCCCCACCGCGTCCTTGTTTTTGCCACGATAATGCCCATGATCGGATCGTTGAATGCGTCAAACACACGCGCCACCATCAGAATGATGCCCATTGCGATAGCACTGACTCCCAGAATATCCTGATAGTAATACAGCACATAGCTCGCAGAGAGCATGTAGACCATATCTTTTCCTACTGCTCCCAGCCCGTAGGCGGCTTTCTCTTTTCCTGTTAATTTCATACCTCTTGTCCCCCTTCGCTTTCAACCTTAAATTCTACACATACCGTCTCCGTCCGCTCGCCACTGACTATAAGCCGGATATTTCCTGCTGTTTGGGTGGTCTTTACATAGGTTCCGCCCATACCTCCGTGAAGCGAAATGACGGATGGTCCGATCAGCATACCTTCCCCCTGTACTTCCAATTGCACCGGATCATTATAGAAATGCAGTACATTTCCGTTTTCATCCACCGCTTGTATCCGCACCGATGCCACGTCGTAGCTGCGCCCTTCCTTTAAGCTCGTATGATCCGCAAGAACCTTCAGCGCCACTTTCCGCATCGGCTCTTTCACAACTGTTTTTACAACTTTCCCATCTTTAACCGCATCAAACTGATAGCAGGTGGAAGCTCCGCCCCAGTCTCCGACATATCTGGTGTACAGGTCTGTCACCTGAGCCAGATTCATCCGGTACACGAAAAGGAGTTTCAGGATGGTCGGATACAAACGCACTGGAATGTGATTTACGCCTCTTCGCGCCACCGTATTCAAAAGCTTTTTCACGCTTTCCGCTTGGTTCTTTGGCAAATGCTCCTTTGTCTCCAGCACATCCCCGACAAAATCATCGATCAGGATCGGACCGTGCTTCAGATTTTTCCAATCGGTCTCTTCCTTTTTATATTCCCGGATCAGCTGATCGTTTTTGTACATGCGCACACTGTCAGCATTTGTAAATATGTACAGATCCTCCCAGTTGCATGCCGGGTGCTCTCCGATATCCATAGAAGAACTGATCTCCAGCACCGGCAGTTCCTCCTGCTGGCTTGCATAGACAGCCGCCGCCAGCTTGGGGTTCCGGAACATATCCAGCACACCGTGATAGCAGATCCGGTCTCCGCTGCCGAAATCCTTGTGGGTATTATAATCCGCCATACACCACCCGAAGCTTCCTGCGATATCTTCCTGCCCCGCCACTGCATCCAGCACATTTGCATGTCGCAGCGCATGTTCCGTTCTTCTCCCTTCACAGTCAAATGCTTTCGTCGGATACATATGTCCGTTGTACTCGCTGATCAGATACGGCTTGCTCACATCGGAAGTGACCTTTGATTTTTTCTCGCAGCCCGGCAGTTTTCCGTCATGGATAAAATCATTGTATGTATACACATCTTCCAGCAAGTGGCTCTTTTTACTTGCCCGAACACCTCCCGTCGGGCGCGTGTCATCCAGCTCATGAGCGGCAGCATTCGTGCGCTCGTAAAACGCATCATCATCTACCGACTCGTTGATCCGCACACCCCACAAAATAATGGAAGTGTGATTCCGATACTGTAATACCATGTCCCGGACGTTCTGCACCGCCTGTTCTTTCCATGCATCATCTCCGATGTGCTGCCAGCCGGGGAACTCCGTGAATACGAGCAATCCCAACTCATCGCACCTGTCCAAAAAATCGTGGGACTGCGGATAGTGCGAGGTTCTCACGGCATTGACTCCAAGCTCGTTTTTTAAGATATCCGCATCCAGCTTCTGCACCGAGGCAGGCATCGCATACCCAACATAGGGATAGCTCTGATGACGGTTCAACCCCCGGATTTTTTGTTTCTTTCCATTTAGATAAAAACCATCCCTACGAAACTCTGCTCTGCGAAAACCGGTCGTGATGATCTGCTCGTCCAGTATCGCTCCGGCTCTGCAAAGCTCTGTTTTTACCTCATACAGGACGGGATGATCGTTGTCCCAGAGAGCAATATGGTCCAGTGCCTCAAGATCGGAAAATGCGAGCATCTCCTTCCGTCCGGTAATCACTTTCTCACCTAGCAAGCTGTATTCTTCGTCACCTTTCTTGCGGATCCACTGACGAAGTGACGCATGTTCTCCGGAAATGCTTACTGTCACTTCCGATTCCAGCGAGATTCGCAGGCCCCCACGCTCCTGTCCGACCGCTCCATCCCGTTCGCCCGCTCCGTCCTGCTCGTTCGCGTGCGAGGCATCCGATTTTCCGAAAGAAACCATCGGCTTTACAAATACATCTTCCAGATGCTCCTGATTGCAAACTTCCACATACACATCCCGGTAGATCCCGCCGTAAGTCATATAATCGATCACAAATCCAAACGGCGGAACATTCAGACTTTCCCTGCTGTCCACACGCACCGCCAGGAGATTATCCTGCCCGTAGCGCAGCTTTTCGCTGATGTCCGCTGAAAATGCCGTGTAACCGCAGTGATGCTCCGCCACCTTTTCCCCGTTCAAAAACACTTCACTGTCGTGGGCAACACCGTCAAACGTGAGAGCAATGCGCTGTCCCTTCCAGCTTTCCGGAGCCACAAAACTTCTCCGATATCCGCTGACCATCTGGTACAAAGATTCGTCAAAATAATGGTATGGAAGCTCCTTGCATGTGTGCGGGATCCGCACATTCTCCATCCCACTCTCATCAAACGCTTCGAAGCGCATTGCATCATCGTAGGTTTCAGAAAACTTCCATCCGTTGTTTAGATAGATCCGTTCTCTCATGTCGTCTCCTCCATTTTAATTCCATCCACCAGAATCCCCAGCACTTCATCCAACGCCTCCGCGTATGAGATCTTGTTCATCGCAAGAATATCCCTTTGGAAAAATTGCTCCAGCGTAGCCTCAAACATCATTTTAAAGATAGGGATCCGGATCGGTCGGATGACCCCTTCCGCGATTCCCTGTTCCAATAGAGCAATCGTTGTCTCCCAACCGGTTTCCAGCCGATACTCCACCTTTTTATAGATCCTCGGGTATTTTTCCTTCAACAGATACAACTGGCTGAAATCCAGCTCCCGGTATCCCGACGGCAGTACCACAAGAATGCTTCTGATCTTCTCCAGCAGGGAAAGACTTTCGTCCTCCACGATCGCCTGCTCGCTCTCCTTGATCGAGTCAAACATATAATCCACCATCGCGTACAGCAGCGCTTCCTTGTTCAAAAACACCGTATAGATCGTTTTCTTGCTGATCTCCAGCTGCTTCGCCAGATCATCCATCGTAAATTTGATCCCTTTTTGATTGAAAACGACAATCGTCGCCTCCAAAATTTTCTCTTTTAACTCCATGCGAACCCCCTCTTGGAAACTTGGAAACTATTTTTATTTTTTTAGTTTCCTAAATATTACCATCTTTTATGATTGCTGTCAATAAACTGACGCGAAAAATCTTCATCTGAAAACCAAAAAATCCCACAAGTTCACGATGAACTTGTGGGATTTTTTTCTACTTATGATAGATCTTATTTTCCGACTCGTATTTCGCCTCACTGGTCAGTTGGATGCCCAGACGCTTGAAGATCTTTTCATCCACGGAGGATAACAGTACGGAAGAATGTGCCCGTAAGCCCTGCAGCTTTTTCAGCTGTGCCAGTGCGAGCTCCGCATTCTTATCGGATGCTGCCGAAGTGGACAGGGCAATGAGAATCTCATCCGTGTGAAGTCGCGGGTTCCGGTTTCCGAGATACTCTGTTTTCAGACGCTGGATCGGCTCGATCGCTTTCGGGGAAACCAGATGGATCTCATGGTCGATGCCTCCCAGTACTTTCAACGTATTCAAAAGCACTGCTGCGGACGCTCCCAGCAGATCTGTCGTCTTTCCGGTCACGATCGTGCCATCCTCCAGCTCGATCGCTACTGCCGGATGTCCGGTCTCTTTTTCACGCTTCAGTGCAGCAGCCGCCACCTCACAGTCCTCCAGTGAGAGTCCGGCCTGCTTCATCAGAAGCTCCAGCTTATACACGGTCTCCTTGCTTCCGGTACCGCGCTTGCAATCACAGAGTCCCTGATAATACCGGCAGATGATCTCCCGACAGGATGCCTGACGGCACACTTCGTCATCCGTAATACAGTTTCCTGCCATATTCACACCCATATCTGTGGGTGACTTGTAAGGGCTCTCGCCCTGGATCTGTTCAAAGATCGCATGGAGAACCGGGAAGATCTCTACATCCCGATTGTAATTTACCGTTGTCTCTCCGTATGCTTCCAGATGGAACGGATCGATCATATTCACATCATTCAGATCTGCTGTAGCAGCCTCATAAGCGATATTGATCGGATGCTTCAGCGGAACATTCCAGATCGGGAATGTCTCAAATTTTGCATAGCCGGCTTTGATCCCACGCTTGTGCTCATGATATAACTGTGACAGGCAGGTCGCCATCTTACCGCTTCCCGGTCCGGGAGCCGTGATCACAACCAGCGGCCGCGTTGTTTCAATATAATCATTTTTTCCATATCCGTCATCGCTGACGATCGTCTGGATATCACTGGGATATCCCGGTATTTTATAGTGATGATAGGTTTTGATACCCAGATCATTCAACCGTTTGCAGAATTGGTCAGCCGCGGGCTGCCCTGCATATTTCGTCACGCAGACGCTTCCCACATACAGGCCGACACCGCGAAATGCGTCGATCAGACGCAGCACGTCCATATCGTATGTGATGCCAAAATCCCCGCGGATCTTATTGCCCTCAATATCCTCCGCACTGATGACGATCACAATTTCCGCCTGATCCTTCAATTCCAGAAGCATATGAAGCTTGGAATCCGGCTGAAAACCCGGAAGCACTCTGGATGCATGATAATCATCAAACAGCTTTCCTCCGAATTCCAGATAAAGCTTGTTGTCAAACTGCTTGATCCGCTCCAAGATATGCGCAGACTGCATTTTCAAATATTTGTCGTTATCAAATCCTATCTTCATTTTTGTACACCTTTTCCCCTTAAAATATAAAGCATATATGCATATATACTATCACAAAAAAACACACTTGGGAATACCTCAAAGTTTCAGGGAATGCACGAAGTACTTTTTTGTGCTACAATATAATTAACTGTAGTAGCGCAAACATTATAGTAAGGATAAGGTTTTTTTATGGATCTTCAACGATTAACCATCGGCCAGATGGCACAGCTCAACCACATTTCGGAGCAGACGCTCCGCCTCTATGACAAGGAAGGACTTTTGAAAGCGCAGGAAGTCGATCTAAAGAGCGGATACCGCTATTATCACATTCTGCAGTCCGCGAGACTTGACCTGATCCAGAATCTGAAAATGTACGGTCTGACATTAAAGCAGATCAAGGACATTTTGAACAGCAATCATATCGATGCCATCAAAAAGCAGCTGGAATATCAGGAAAAAGAGATTGACATCAGAATGGAGCAGCTTACACATACAAAAAATACACTGAAACGTGTCCTGGATAATTACAAAAGGTATGAAGCGCTTCCCAAAAACGGACAGATCTTTCTTGAATACCAGAACGAACGACACATCTATACGCTGAACTGTGAACAGGATTTTTTTGAGCAGGATGAATCCGGATACGAGTATATGCTAAGGCAGCTCAAACAGCATCTTGTGAGTCAGGACATTCCCCTGTCTTTCTTCTATAATATAGGTACCGTGATCCGGAATCTGCATTTGTTCCGATGATTTTACGGAAGAGGAAGAAAACGCAAAGAGACTGTTGCAATATATAAAAGATATGGGCTATCAGATCGCCGGAGATTATCTGTGCGAAGCAGTCATTGATTTTCCGGTTCTGGAAGATACAAAGCGGCATATTTTCAGCAAAATTCAAATACCTGTATTCTTTACTTGACTCTATACCAACAATAGGCCTTATGATACAACTAACAAAACCGTTAACTTATCTAAGGAGGGCTATTATTATGGATCGTAAAGTAACATATGTACAGTATGGATGCGGAAGGATGAGTCGTTGGCTGATGCGCTATGCCATTGCAAAAGGATGCGAGCTATTAGCTGCTTTTGACATGAATCCTGCAGTTGTCGGAAAGGATGTCAGTGAGATCATCGGCAACGATTATCCTGCCGTAGGTGTGGCAATCCAATCAGCAGCGGATGCTGAAAAAGTGATCGCAGAACTGAAGCCGGACGTATGTATCATCGCAACACGCAGTACCGTCGCTGAGCTGGAAGATATCTTCACCATCTGTGCAAAGAACGGCGTCAACGCCATCACCACCTGTGAGGAGGCGCTTTATCCCTGGAACTCTTCACCGGCACTTACCGCAAAGCTGGATGCACTGGCAAAAGAAGGCGGCTGCACACTGACCGGTGTCGGTTATTATGATCTCTTCTGGGGAACCATGGTAACAAACCTGATGGGATCTTCTTTTGAAGTCAAGAAGATCACCGGAAGCAGCTGGTATGATGTAGAAGACTACGGTATTGCCCTTGCAGAAGTCATTTCTTCACTCCCCGGACTCTCGTTGACACCACCGGTCCCAGCGGCACCATTTGGATATCCACGTTGCCGTCCGTCTTTCTCGTGATCAGAGTTCCGCCCCGCTGAATATCACTCTTGGCGATACCCTGATAGCCAAGGTAATCGATGGACATTCCGTACGTCATCCGAATCCCCTTGTAAACCAGCGACAGCGTATTCATATGATCATGTCCGCAGAACATCCACTTGATCACGCCATTTTCCACCGCCCGGTCAAAAAATTTGTCCGGTTCCTTGGAAATGCCAAAATACTCATCTTTTTCTCCGATGCTGCCATGGCAGTAGATCACGCTTGGATCGCCGAGCTTCATTTTCTCGTAGGCTTCCTTAAATTCCCGGAGCGGTATATGGAAAAATGCCACGGCCTTTATATCGGGGTTGTCCTGTTTCATTGCATCAAGGCGCTCCATGCACCAGTTGATCTGATCATCATGAATGCAGTCAAAACCGCTGAAAAACCAGCCGCCTTCTCCATACATATTCGAGTCCAGCATCACCAGCGGAAGAAGCACGTTCCCCGAATCATCCACCAATTCGATCAGGAAATTTCCCACACCGGTGAGATCCTTCCTGCCTTCTGAAAAGATACAGTATGTTCCCTGCTGATACAACTCTGCCAGCTCTTCTTTGTTGCAGGTCGACCCCAGCTCACAATCATGATTTCCGAACACCAGCGTATATGGAATTTCAAAACCGTCCAGAAATGCCATCAGTTTCTTTGCCTGTTTGCGGTTATTCATCGTTCCTGACCTTGGCCAGAACGGAAAGATCGAATCACCGGTCAGCACGATCAGATCCGGCTTTGACGTTTCTATCAGCGTTCTCACTGCATCCAGCGCCAGCCGGTCTTTCCCTTTCGACAGAAAACCGAAACCCAGATGCAGATCTGTCAGCTGCAGGATCCGAAAATCCTGATCCTTCGGTATTCTTATCGTAAATGTTTCATCATCGATCTGTTTACATCTATCTGAATAATACATGAAAGCCTCCTAACTTAGCGGGATCAGTGAACCTACCGCTGACAGGATCGTCGATACGACCATGAGCACCTGAAAGGGCATCGTTCCGATCACCCCACAAATGGGACTTTTCCCGGCTTTCCGCCTTGATTTCCCATAGGTAAGCACGAGCATGATGCTGACAAGTACCACAACACCACTCATGATCCGCGTCAAAATAATAAAGCTGTTTACCCCGAAGATCGCAAATAAAATGCACGGAATGGTAGCAAGGAGCCAGCTCACGCGGTTTCCGATGCCGACCTGTTCATGCACCACATCGCGCAATGCGAGTGTATTTGACCAGAAGGTCGTCAGCAATGCAAACAGAGAGAAGATGCCCGCCAGGATCACCGCCCATTTACCGATGCTCTCGCCAAGCTGCATATATGCAAGCTCCTGATTGATCTCTCCCTTCGTTCCCAGCAGTACCGTCATTGTCACGATCAGTACAAACGCAGAGGACAGGCCAAAACCGATGAAAATGGATCTTCTGATCTTTCCGGGATTGCCGTCAAGTCCTTTTACCACCTGAATGACCGCCTGATTCGCGGAAGTCGCAAACACCACCATACTGTACAGAGCCAGCAGATTGTTCCAGTGAAAGGGCGCCGTATACAATGCATTGACAGGGTGCATAAACGTTGCAACTGTCATGACCGCCACAATACCCATGAGCAGCAGCACCGCATATTTCTGCGCGATCCCGACTGCCTTCATTCCCATAAATACCACGATCCCCGCGATCACATAATAGATGATCTGTGCCGCCCACATCGGCATGCCGAACCAGTTCGTAAAGATCTGGGCACCACCGTTAATATTCCCGCTAACACCGATCATGATCGCCAGTCCGTACACCACAAATACGGTCCAGCTGAAAATTTTCTTTGCCACACCGTGAAACAGCTCACCCTCAAAGCTTTTGACGATCTGTACGCCACCGTTATTATAAGAAAGCTCCGCAATGATCAGATGCAGGATCACATTAACGATGTAAGCCAGCACCACCATCCACACCACATCCAGCATGCTGTTCTTCGTCGCCAGATACGGTACCGCGATGATCCCGGTGCCGATACTGTTTCCCACGATCATACTGATCGCCTCAAAAGTCGTTAAATTCGCTTCAGACTTCATTTTCATGTTTTAAATCCCCTAAAGTTTTTTCATTTATTTGGCACGTTTCTTTTTGTCATTCCCACTGCGAACACACAGGATAATTCCTGTGATGACAACTGCACCGCCTGCCACCGATGTGACCGAGGGAATCTCGCGGAACAAAAGAATACCGAGAACAGATGCAAATATCGGTTCCAGCAGCTTTGCAGTGGACACAAAAGATGCTTTTTCGTATTTGAGTCCCCAGCTGAAGATGCTGTGTCCAAGAAGTGTACACATGAGCGCAAGTCCGAAGGCCACCAGTAAATTTTTCATACCGATATGAACGACTTCATAACCGCCACACAAAGAAGCAGTCAAAGCCACCAGTCCCACAAAGAAAACTTCCGTATCAACAAGAACCACGGAAGAAGCGATGCTTGTGTATCTCAGGCTCTCAAAATAGCAGGTAAAATGCATGCCCAGGAATATACCACTGACTACACAGAGCAATATCTGTTTGATCTGTGTATGCTGTAGTTCTTCCCTGTGCCGCAGCGCGATCATGGGACTTAACATCACCACGCACCACAGCATCCGATATAGTACCAGAACCGTTGAGGGTGCATCGGAATACCTTACCAGAACCGCTGAAAAGGAAGCACCCAGAACACCCAGAATAATGATCAGTTTTTTCATTTTTATCATAACAAAAATCCCACAAGTTCGCAATGAACTTGTGGAATCAACCCAAATAATTAACATTAATCTGTGATTTTCAAAATATCGGAAAATGTTTCTTCTCCGCTAAAGAAGGTTTGTGCCGGTGGAGGACTGTTGACTTATTTAATCTCATAAACCGGTTTGATCTTTGTATTCTGAGAGTTCTTAAAGAAACTGGCAAACACTCTATCTATGATCATTTGCAGATTCTGTGAATGCGCTTCTGTCAAAACAATTAAATACTGACTTTCAGACACTCTTGTCATAACATCCACGGTTCTCAGAGACTGAATAATACTGTATTCCATAGCTTTCATCGCCTTCTCAACATCAGACATTGCCACATCTTCTTCCCAAACCAATGAAATCAGCACGGTATGAGATTCAATTCCGAATCTCGTATGAAGTCCATTAATATACTGATACAGTTTTCCCATATCTTCCTGATTAATTTTAATTGCTCCCGGTTCACAGTTCTGTGCTATTAATTCACGGACTAACGAAGATACGTCCATCAGATCCGTCTTTCCTTCATTCTCTTTTTGCTGAGTATTCAAAGCCCCCTCATCCAAAAGCTCAAGAAATGCATCTGTCATATGTGGATCAAATTGTGTGCCCCGTCCCCTGCTAAGCTCTCCACGAATTGTATCCCTTGATAACGCTTTTCTATATGCTCTATCAGATGACATTGCATCATATGCATCAACAATCCCTACAAGTCTTGCCTCCTCCGGAATATCTTCTCCGGACTTTTTATCCGGATATCCTTTTCCATCGTACCGTTCATGATGATTTCTCGCAACTACGTACATTTCAGATAAACTTGATACCCCTTGCAAAATTTCTGAGCCAATAATTGTATGACTCTTGATGATTTCGAATTCTTCATCAGACAATCTGTCAGCTTTATTTAACACTCTATCCGGAATTCCAATCTTTCCAACATCATGAAGAAGTGCTTTATATCGAACACTATCAATCCGTTCCTCATCCCAGCCAAGTCTCTTCGCCAAAATAATTGAATACTCTGCAACACGTGTAGAATGACCTTTTGTATATATATCCTTTGCATCAATGGCAGTAACAAGTGTCTGAATGATCTCTGCCGAAATAAGCTCTGCTTTTGCATTTTCCGCAAATTGAACCTGCTTTTGCACCATCTCATTAATACAGGTTATAACCATGCTGATTCCAAAAATAAAAACGCCAACTCTGCTATATTTTCCAAGATCCCCTACCTTTTCCGTATAGCAACGAACCAAATCTATAGCCGCACAAATTGCAGCTGAAAGAACACCCAAAAACGCTACGTCCACCTTCTTCCTTTGGCGGACATTTTTATACTCCATTAATAATACAACAACTATTACTATTGTAAGCAACCCATGCGAAACAAATGCCATACTCATAAAATCAAGTATGTTAAATGCTTGCAAAGTCAACTGAACAATAATATTTGTAACTGTTATATAAATTAATATACGCATTAATTTTTTGTAGTGATCTGATACCGCAAATAAATATAATTCTGTAAAAAAAGGAGCCATCATAAGGCTGAGAAAAATCAGATTCGAATACAAAACCTGATTTCCATAAAAGATCATAGGTACTTTTGTCTCTATCAGATGATAAGCAAATAAAACTATAAAATACATGCCTAAACTAAATAATTTGGCCGGATTCTGTTTTGATCTTATCTGAACAGTTGCAAAAATCAGCAAAATTATGCCACACACTAATATTCCAAGACAGCATATTAGTGCAAAAATTTCATTCTTGAGGAAATACAAAATGACAACATCTCTGTCACCAACTACCATCTGCGTCATATAGGTCGCGTAGTCTTCATATGGCGACTGCATTTTTATCTTTATGATTTTGCCTTCACTGTCATCCGGAATATCTGCAAACACCATAACACTTCCCGGAGTTCTTCCAATAACGAGCTGATCGTCCATTCCAAAAGAATAGATCAGTTCGTCATCTACAAATATCTGCAATCTTTTATCTGCTGATAAAAAGCATAGTGTCTCACCACACATATTCGCTGAAACTGCCCTTTTCGCAACAACTATCTCATCAGCATCTGATTTGCCATAATACGGCAATGATGATATTTTTGTTGTTACATCCTCTGTTGTAATCTCCCATCCGGCATTACATTCAACAACATCATCTGTAGCCAGAGTGACATCTTGAACTTCAGATGTTCCCACAATGATTCCAATTGCTACAAACTGCAATATGATTATCGCAACGATAAGCAATGATATATTTTTGATATTTTTCATCTTTTGCCCTCATTATTTTTCAATTTGTATAGCAAAATGATAGCATACCAACGAAAAACATGCTAGAAACATTCATGCATATTATCACCGTAATTAACATGAAAAAACCTTACTGATTTTCAGTTGTCAACTGCAACCGCACCATCGTGCGGTTGTCGCGGCATTCGTCAAATGGAAATGCAAGCATTCCCGCTTGACTCATTGCTTGCGCAAATCAGTAAGGTTTTCTTATGCTCATAACGTAATCTTATTCAAACTCTTTTTCTGGTTTGATTTTTCATGTAAATCTGTTGTTATTATGTTTCAAAACCGTATCATTGTTAGCCCTCAACCATGGGTACCTGTTCATATTACCATACTTTTGAGATAATTGC
>CALZQA010000015.1 GCA_945828315.1 uncultured bacterium
CTACACACTGCATATCGTCGGCAGCGTCAGATGTGTATAAGAGACAGTCCATCTACTGTGCGCGTGTCTATCCTGCAGCATCACGAAAACGATGACGGCACCGGGTATCCGCGGGGTTTAAGCCGCGATGAGATCTACATCTATGCCCGCATCATCCACGTAGCTGATGTGTTTGATGCCATGCTCTCCAAGCGCGTCTACAAAGACGAGTACAGTGCGATTGAAACCATTGAGTATCTCATGGCAAACTGTGACCGGATGTTTAATTATAACGTCGTTTCGACCTTTGTGAACTATATCACGGTATATCCGGTCGGTGTGACCGTCACACTCTCCACAGGAAAAAAAGCGCATGTCATCAAAAACCGCAGTGAATTTGCGCTTCGCCCGGTAGTCATGACCGAGGACGGAACCATCATGGATCTCGCACTCGATCACAACTATCTGAACGTAACGATCCAGGGAAACAATTAGTTTGACAATTCCACCATCTTCTCAAGCACCTTCAGCGCTTTGCCGGAATCGATGGACTCTGCTGCCAGACGGATGCCGTCCGCAATGGAGTCCGCCAGTCCGCCGATATAGAGCGTCGCACCTGCGTTTAAGAGTACGACATCCCGTTTTGCGCCCTGCTCACTTCCGTCTAAGATCGCTTTTGTGATCTTTGCATTCTCTGCACCTTCACCGCCCTGCAGATCAGCCAGTGCGCAGCGCTTCAGTCCAAACTGCTCCGGGGTCACTTCAAACACCGTCACTTCACCATCTTTGATCTCTGCAACAGTCGTCGTTCCGGCGAGATTAAACTCATCCATATGGTTGTCGCCGCTGACAACGAAACCACGCGCCACATCAAGACTTGCCATAACCTTTGCGATGATTTCCGCCATCTTCGGATCATAGACGCCGACCACCATTTTTTTCGCTCTGGATGGATTGGAAAGAGGTCCTAAAATGTTGAATACGGTATGGATGCCCAGCGCTTTTCGCACCGGTCCTACATACTTCATGCATGGGTTGAAATGCGGAGCCATCATGAAGCCGACACCAGCCTCCTCCACACATTTCTGTACGACAGCCGGATCAGCCGCGATATTGACACCCAGCGCCTCCAGCACATCCGCCGCGCCGGACTTACTGGAAATGGAACGATTGCCGTGCTTTGCCACAGGAAGTCCCGCACCTGCCACAACAAAAGCTGAGGTTGTTGAGATATTAAAGGAAAACGTGCGGTCTCCGCCGGTTCCCACCAGATCCACATAGTTCTCACACTTCGGTGAGATCGTGTTTGCCTTGCTGCGGAGCACGGATGCAAAGCCGAGGATCTCATCCACTGTCTCACCCTTCATGCGAAGCGCGGTCAGAAAGCCCGCGATTTCGATCTCGCTGGCCCGTCCGGTCAGGATCAGCTCTGCGACCCGCTCTGCCTCCTCTCTTGTCAGATCATTTCCGTCTACTACTGCTGCAATTGCTGTTTTCATGGTCTTTTTCCTCCTAAATGATTTTTCGGGTCTGCATTTCATGCCCCTGGCCCGTGCTCTATGATTATAATGTGCTCATTTCCTGTTTGAATGTACTGCAATACTCTGCTGCCGCCTCCGGCGCGAAATTGTTCTCCCGCAACAGATTGATAAAGTGTGATCCAACGATCGCACCGTCGATGGAATCCTTCATCGGCGCAATATCCGATGCCTGTGTAATGCCAAATCCCATCATGACCGGGATCGGACTCTTTGCCTTGACATCCGCGAGATAATTTAAGATCTCTTTATGGAAGCTGCCGGACTGGCCGGTAACGCCCATGGATGATACGCAGTACACAAAGCCTCTGGCATCCTTTAATATCTCCGGTACACGCTGCTTGGACACGGGGCTTACCAGCTGGATCAGGATTGTCTCGTCCTGTCCCTCTAAAAATGCTTTGATCTCCTCCTGCTCCTCCATAGGAAGATCCGGGATGATGAGTCCGTCCACGCCGGCCTCACGGCATTTTTTCACAAAATTCTCCACCCCGTAGTGACAGACGGTATTGTAATACAGCATAAAGATCATCGGCAGTGCACATCCCTCTGCGCGCAACTCCTCCACAGCGGTAAAACATTTGTGGATATTTGTACCTCCCAGAATGGACTCATAGCTGGCCTGCTGGATGACGGGGCCGTCCGCGATGGGATCGGAAAACGGTACACCGATCTCCACGATATCCGTTCCTGCTGCCTCCTGGGCTTTTACGATCGCCTTTGTCTTTTCCATGTCGGGAAGCCCGGCAGTCAGATAGGTGATAAACGCCTTCTCATTTTTCTCTTTCAATTGTTCTAATTTTGCTTCTATTCTATTTGTACGCATGTCGTGCCTCCTAAATCTAATTTCGCCTGCCGGCCTTTGCTAATTCAGATATCCCTTTCCCGCAAGATAATCTGCGATCGTGTTTACATCCTTGTCACCGCGTCCGGACAGGCAGACGATGATGCTCTGCTCCGGTGTCATTTTCTCTGCCAGTTTGAACGCATACGCCATCGCATGGGCGCTCTCGATCGCCGGGATGATGCCCTCCAGCTTGCACAGCTCCATCAGTGCATCCATCGCCTCCACATCGGTGATGGATACATACTCGGCTCTTCCGCTGTCCTTTAAGTATGCATGCTCCGGTCCGACACCGGGATAATCCAGTCCTGCGGAAATGGAATGTGCCAGTTCCACATTTCCGTCATCATCCTGCAGCAGGTAGGATTTCATGCCGTGTAACACACCGGGCTTTCCGAGCGCCATCGCACTGGCGTGCTTTCCGGTTTCGATACCGAGTCCCGCAGCTTCCACACCGATGAGTCTGACACTCTTCTCCTCGATAAAATCAGCAAACATTCCGATGGAGTTGGAACCGCCGCCCACACATGCCATGACCACATCCGGAAGTCCTCCGACCTCCTCTGCGAACTGTCTCTTTGCCTCGCGGCTGATACAACTCTGGAACTCCTTGACCATCTTCGGATACGGATACGGTCCCACCGCAGAACCGATAATATAGAAGGTATCCTCCGCTGTCTTTGCCCAGGTGCGGATCGCCTCGTTGGTGGCATCCTTTAAGGTGTTACTGCCGGAGTGCACCGGAACAACGGTGGCACCCAGCATCTCCATGCGCATCACGTTCAGCTTCTGGCGCTCGATATCCTCCGCACCCATGTACACGGTACAATCCATGTTAAACAGCGCTGCTCCGGTGGCGGTTGCCACGCCGTGCTGTCCGGCTCCTGTCTCCGCGATCACCTTTGTCTTTCCCATGCGCTTTGCCAGCAGGATCTGGCCGATCACATTATTGATCTTGTGGGCACCGGTGTGGTTTAAATCCTCACGCTTTAAATAAATTCTTGTGCCGTATTTTTCCGATAAGCGCTCCGCATAGTAGAGCGGAGTCTCACGTCCCACATACTGTTTTAGATAGTAGTGATACTGCTTTAAAAACTCCGGATCATGGATCGCCTCCTCAAATGCGGCGTCCACCTCTGCCAATGTGTTCATCAGCGATTCTGATACGTACTGCCCGCCAAACTGTCCATAATAAGCCTTTTCATTACTCATTTTTTTCTCTCACCTTTCTCACAAACTGTATTATTTTTTCCTCGTCTTTGCCACTGCCGTAATCCTTCTCCACACCGGAACTGACATCCACGATGTCCGGTGCAAAAAGTGCAATGCCCTCCGCCACATTGGCGGGTGTCAGGCCTCCCGCAAGCACCAGTTTTTTGTCTCCGAATAACACCTTGATCCGGTCCACACTACCATTGTTCCAGTCAAAGGTCTTTCCGCTGCCAAATTCGACACCGTCCAGCACATATGCCTTGATCAGCTGATCCTCCAGCTGTTCCCGCTCTTTCTGCTCCTCCGCAGATTCATCTACAGAGGACGTTTGCCCTTCCGCCTCACCGGTATTCGCCAGATTGAATGCCCGCCAGATGGGCAATTTACATTCCCGAAGTATCTCCAGAGAGAGTGCTTTATGCACTTGCAAAATATCGAAGCCGGCGATCTCGATCTGCCGAAGTTCATCCACCGTCGGACTCACCGTGACTGCCACCGTCTTTACCGACGGATACAGGCTCTTCTTGATCATCACCGCATCCATCAGGCTGACATTCCGCCTGCTCTTTTCATAAAAAACAAATCCCGCATAATCCACGCCGGCCTCATTCAGCCAGTCTGCTTCCTTCATAGTAGTGATCCCGCAGATCTTGATCTTCGGCGTGTCTGCAGTGCCTTGCTGCTTCTGCTCCATCTCACACCTTCTACAACGATTTCCAGTGATCTGCCAGCGCGCGCGGATCTTTCGTTTCCATCAATGCACGCCCGATCAGGAACGCATCCACCTGCTGCTCCTTTAAGAGCCGGATATCATCGTCTGTAATGATCCCGCTCTCCGCCACAAAGCATTTCTCCTTTGGCACCATCGGCCGGAGCCGCACCGTGTTGTCTAAAGTAATTGTAAAGTCCTTCAGATTTCGGTTATTGACACCGATGATCTTCGCATCCAGCGCGAGTGCCCGCTCGACCTCCACCTCATCATGTGTTTCCACCAGCGCATCCATACCGAGTTCATATGCAAGTGCATAAAAGTCTTTCATCTGAACATCGTCGAGGATCGCTGCGATCAGCAGAATCGCGTCCGCTCCGATGGCCTTTGCCTCGTAAAACTGATACTCGTCGATCATAAAATCCTTGCGGATCATCGGAAGATCCGTCTGCCTGCGTATCTCCTTAAAATCATCCACACAGCCGTGGAAGTGGTCCTCCTCTGTCAGGCAGGAGATGGCATCCACCGATGCACTATAATCCTGAATACGCGTTTCCAGCGATACCTTGCTTGTGATCGTGCCGAGACTGGGCGATGCCTTCTTAAACTCTCCGATGATGGAGATGCCCGGCTTCTTCAGATTCTCGTAAAAGCTTCTGCCTGTCGCTTCACGCTCCTCTGCCAGCCTGCGCATCGCAACCGGGTCGATCCGCTTTTTATGCTCTTTCAAGCGTATTTTTTTATCTGCTACGATCTCATCTAAAATCATCTCTAAATCACTCCGTTCACAAAATTCTCAACCATCCGTTTTCCGTGCTCCGTGTAGATGGACTCCGGATGAAACTGCAGGCCGACTACCGGGAACTCTTTATGTCGCATCGCCATGATCTCTCCATCCCCGGTGCGCGCCAGCACGCGCAGGCAATCCGGAAGGTCATCGGACTGTACCGCCAGTGAATGATAGCGCGCCACTTTGATGGGTGTATCGATGCCGGTAAAGATGCTGCTGCCATCGTGGTCGATCAGCGACTGCTTGCCGTGGAACAGCTGCTTCGCGTAAGATACAGTGCCGCCCAGCGCCTGACCGATACACTGATGTCCGAGACAGATGCCGAGGATCGGGATCTTGTCATAAAATTCTTTCACCACATCCATACAGATGCCTGCCTCAGAAGGGCTTTTCGGTCCGGGTGAAAGCACGATGCGCTCCGGATTCATCCGGCGGATCTCCTCAATGGTGATCTTGTCATTTCGCACGACCTTGATGTCGTCCGCAAAAATTCCAATATACTGATACAGGTTAAAAGTAAATGAATCGTAATTGTCAATCAGTAAAATCATAGGTTCTCCTCCTCCACCAGCGTCTTTGCCAGTGCCATGACCTTGTTGCAGCATTCCTTATACTCGTTTTCCGGTACGGAATCTGCGACGATTCCGGCACCTGCCTGAAGATACACTTTATTTCCTTTTTTCACCATCGTGCGGATCGTGATACAGAAATCCATGTTACCGCCAAAATCAATATATCCGGTGGCACCTCCGTACAGGCCGCGGCGCTGTGTCTCCAGCTCATCGATGATCTCCATCGCCCGGATCTTCGGTGCTCCGGAAAGTGTTCCTGCCGGCAGAAAGCTTGATACGAGATCGATCGGATGAAACTCCCCTTTCTTTCTGCCCTCCACCATGGATACGATGTGCATCACGTGCGAATAATTCTGCACTTCCATGAATCTGGTCACCTTGACCGTTCCAAATTCTGAGATCCGTCCCATGTCATTGCGGGCAAGATCCACGAGCATGACATGCTCCGCGCGCTCCTTTTCATCCTGCAGCAGATCATCCTTGAGCAGCGCATCCTCCTGTGCATCCGCACCTCTGGGGCGCGTACCTGCGATCGGACAGGTGTATACATGGTCACCTTGCTGTTTGACGATCATCTCCGGGGAGCTTCCGATCACTTCAAAATCACCGTAGTTGAAATAATACAGATACGGAGAAGGATTCAGCTCTCTCAGCTCCTTGTACAGTTCAAAACCCTCCTGTCCGGTCCCGATCGTCCAGCGCTGTGATAACACCGTCTGAAATACATGACCCTCACGGATGTAGTGCTTGATCTTTTTCACCTTTTCGCTGTACTGTTCCAGTGTGTCGGACTGCTCGATGATCTTTCCATCATGATGGAAATTCTTCCGGATGGGACCGCTGCCTGCAGCCCGGCATGTCTCGATCATCTCATTCGCAAATGCAAGCGCATGCTCTTTTCCGGCCTCGCTATCCTCATCCAGCACAATAGCGGTCAGCGTTTCCGCCACGTGATCCACCAGCACGAAATGTGTCATGAGCATCATCTGCACGGTCTCAATACCGATCGTATCCGGATTGTCGTCCGGGAGCACCTCGGTATACCGCACAAAATCGTATCCGAGATTTCCCACCAGTCCGCCGGTAAAAGCCAACTCCTGATTATCCTTTCGGATCTCAAAGCTGCTGTAATACTCCTTCAGCAATTCACAGGGATTACCTTCCAGAACCTCCTCGGTTCCGTCTGCTTTCGTGATCACCAGCGAATTCCCTCTGGAAGTGATGATCTCCTCCGGCTCCGGTCCGAAAAATGTGTACCGGTCATAGTTTTTATCATAGGACTCCAGCAGAAATCCCTTTTTCTTTCCGACCAGCTTCTCATACATGTTGATCGGTGTCTCGTTGACGATGCTGACTGTTTTCTTGTAAAGGCGTAAAACTCGTTTTTGCATTTGCACTGTTCTCCTTTCTGCTAACAAAAAAGTCCCTGACGCGAAAGATCTCGCGTCAGGGACGATCATTACCGTGGTGCCACCCTGTTTTTAAAGTATCCTATGGCTTTTTAAAACAAAAGGCTGATATTCCAATCGGAATATCAGCCACCAATTCTACTTTTCTCAATCCGATACGGAGAGCTTTGCTCCCGATATCTTTCCCCTGTAACGTGAGGACACGGCATCCGCTACTAAACTTCGCTTTGCATCTCGCAAATCCATTCCCGAAAAACTATCTCGCCGTTTCCCACCATCCCGGCTCTCTGTGCAGAATCGAATTACGGTACTCCTTTTGGTCATCGATTTTGTTTATTCGTTTTTTGATTGAGTTAAGGTTACTACTCCTTCCAGGATTTGTCAAGAGTCAAATTACAATTTTTCATTACCAGATGCAATTATAGTCCTGACTATATTCTTTTGCAATAGGAAATTACATTTTTGGGGAAAGAAAGCAAAAAAAGACTCCTGCCGCATCCGACAGAAACCTGAGATCAAACTTTCTCGTACCTGAACAGATAACTTTTTCCTCCCGCGATCACTTCGCCAGCAGGTGCTTTAAATATTCCTTTAGCATTGTGATCCCGATCGTATTTTCTCCGCCTCTCGGAATGATCACATCCGCATACCGCTTGGAGGGCTCCACAAATGCCTCATACATCGGTTTCACCGTTGCTTCATACTGATCCAGAATAGAAGAAACACTGCGCGCACGCTCCACCGTATCTCTGCGGATACGGCGCATCAGACGTTCATCCGCATCAGCATCTACAAATATCTTTGCATCCATCAGTTCACGAAGTTCCCTATTTTCCAGGATCAGGAATCCCTCAATGATGATCAGCTTTTTAGGCTCAATGTGCTCGGTCTGCTCGGAACGGTTGTGGATCGTGTAGTCATACACCGGAATATCCACCGCCTGTCCCTTCATCAGCTTTCGCACATCCTCCACCATACGCTCTGTATCAAAAGCATTGGGATGATCATAGTTAAGCTGGGAACGCGCCTCGTAGTCCATATCGTCATGTGCCTTATAATAGCTGTCATGCCCCAGCACCACGATATCTTCTCCAAAATATTCCTGAATCTTTTTTACGATCGTCGTCTTACCGGAAGCGGAACCTCCTGCCACACCGATCACATGAATCTTATTCATCTTTTCTCCTTTCAAGGACGCTTCTCCCCTACGTATTCTCCGGTCTGCTCACAATGATCGAATAACTGTTACACAGAGCAAGCAGCAAAGACACCACAATGATCGAAGGTCTGTTCGCCACGACCTTTGTTGTGTGGGAGTCTACCACAAAGAGTCCCACAGAAGTCGCAAATGTCGCCAGGGCAATGTACACGATCACCGCCTGCCACCTGTGCAATACCTTCTTGTCAAAGCAGAGCACCTTTGGGATCGCCTCTGCCGCCAGACTGATGGGCCATGAAATGATCGCCCCGATGACAAAAAATCCAACCACACTGCGTACAGAGCTATACTGAAAACCAAAAACGCGCATGATCTCACCTCCGAACACACAGAGCAGAGAGATCACACCGATAAATAAACAGACTGCTATCAGAAAAACAGCCAGACTGTCCAGAACATCCTTCAAAATTCTCTTATTTACATGCATATTCATCACTCCCTTTTGCCATCATAACACAATTCCTCTTTTTTTTAAACTGATAAAATTTGCATTCAAAATAAATATAGGATATAATAGAAAGCGTTTTATGTCAACATTATTGAGGAGGAATCTGTCTATGGCTTGGTACGATGAAGCAATTTTTTATCATATCTACCCGTTAGGACTATGCGATGCACCGAAGGAAAACACTTATGCAGCACCGGTACACCGGTTGAATGAGGCGATCCCCTGGATCGATCATATAAAGAAAATCGGCTGCAATGCAATCTATATCGGACCGCTCTTTGAATCGGTCGGACACGGTTATGAAACAACCGATTACAAAAAACTTGACAGCCGTCTGGGTGACAATTCCGACCTGACAAATTTTGTAAAGGAATGCCACGCACAGGGGATTAAGGTGATCTTTGACGGCGTGTTCAACCATGTGGGCCGTGACTTTTTCGCCTTTAAGGACCTGCAGGCAAACCGCGAAAATTCACCCTACCGCGACTGGTTCTGTAACGTGAACTTTGGCGGAAACAACGAGTACAACGACGGCTTCTGTTATGAAAACTGGGGCGGTTATAATCTACTGGTCAAGCTGAATCAGCGCAATCCTGATGTGAAAAATTATATCTGTGATGTGATCTGGTTCTGGGTCAGCGAATTTGATGTGGACGGCATCCGTCTGGACGCCGCAGATGTGTTGGATTTTGACTATATGCACATGCTGCGCGCGGTGGCAAATGAAGTAAAACCGGACTTCTGGCTGATGGGCGAGGTCATCCACGGCGACTACACCCGCTGGGTCAACGGCGACACACTTCATGCAGTCACAAACTATGCACTTCACAAGGCACTCTACTCCGGTCACAATGACCACAATTATTTCGAGATCGCCCACACGGTCAAGCGTCTCTATGAGATGGGCGGCAACCGTCCGGATGGCTTAAAGCTTTACAATTTCGTGGACAATCACGATGTTGAACGCATCTATACAAAGCTGAACAACAAGGCTCATTTTGCACCGGTTCACGTGTTGCTCTACACGCTTCCCGGTGTGCCTTCTATCTACTATGGCTCTGAGTTTGGTATTGAGGGAAGAAAAGAAAAATTCTCTGACGCATCGCTTCGTCCTGCCTTGAAATATGAGGATTATGCAGATGCAGTAGAAACAAATTCATTTACAAAGCTGATCGCAGCGCTGGGCAAGGCCCGCCAGAGTTCTCCCGAGCTCTCCTACGGTGCTTACCGTGAGCTGCTGCTGACCAATCGTCAGTACGCATTTGCAAGAGAGCTGAACGGAAGGTCTGCTCTTGTTACAGTAAATAATGATGACAATTCCGCCGATTTCCATCTGGCTGCATCCGGATGTTCTTCTTACGTAGGTGCTCTCTCTGGAAATCATGTGAACGTAGAAAACGGACAGATCCATGTCACGGTAGGCGCGAACTCCGGAGAGATCTGGTTGCCGGTAACAGATGCATCCGCAGCAGACACCACAGAAAAAGAGCCCGTCGTACTGAATGTCAGTGACGCAGTGGCAGATGTTCCTGCCGGCAATGCACCTGTGGAAAACGCCACTCCTGCCCCGGCTGAGACTCCGGCTCCTAAAACAACGGCTGCTCCCGAACCGCAGTCCGCACCTGCAGAAGCTCCCGTTCCCGAATCACAGCCCACACCGGCTGCTGCTCCGGTTTCCGACAGTGAGCGCGATGCCTTTGAGCGCGGAAAGATCGCAGGTCTGCAGGAAGCAATCCTGGCGATCATGGAGAAAAACGGCCCTGTTACCGATCAGATGCGGCGGGATGTCGAAAACAATGTTTACCATGACTCTCTGATCAATTGGGTGAAGAGCTTCCGCTAATTAAACATCCATGATCCATCAAAAAAACGAGATACAAATGTATCTCGTTTTTTTATATTCTTATTTTATTGTTATTCTGCGTCCTCCCAGACAACCTCGGTCTCCTTGAAGCCCTTCTTCTCCTTGTTCTTCACGATCAGACGAATCCAGATGCCGCTTGTGAATACCAGCAGTGACACGATCCATCCGGCAAGTAACTCAGCCCATACGGTATATCCGTATACACCGCCCTTTAATACAAACAGATCATACATATTCCAGCAGAACAAAATGGTCAAAAGTGCCGGTGAAATATACTTGATGGAAAGGTGGAACCATTTTGCCGACATACGATATCCGGTCGTATTGCGGTTGATCTCTTTGACCACCTTATCCGTGCTGAAGCACCAGCCTACAGCGATACATTCCAACACACCGATCAGGATCAGGTTTACCTGATTGGTCCAGTTATCCACGATATCAAGCCATGCCAGACCTGCACGGGTCGCATACAGCAGAGAGATCACAGCTGCCACCAGACAAACCCAACGGGTCATCTTCTTATGGTCTGCGTGAAACTTATCAGCCAGGGAAGTAGAAACACCCTCTACGATAGAAAACGCAGAGTCTATGGCCAACGTCACAAGCATCAGATAGAAAATGATACCGAACAGTGCGTTAAACCAGCCAACACTTGTCAGATTAACGATCGCCTGGGGATAGATGATAAATGCAGTTGCAATGCCGGATGCTGACATATTGTCAAGCATGCCGACACCACCCATTGTGGAGAACATTACAATACCGGACAAAATGCTGACTGCTGCATCACCCACAGCGATGATCGTACAGTCCACTGCAACATTAGAGTCCTCCTCCAGATAAGAGCCATATGCAAACATGATCGCCATACAGATGGACAGGCTGTAGAATACCTGACCGATCGCATCGATCCAGAGGCTGGGATCCTTGAATGCAGCCAGCTGAGGAATGAAAAATCTTGCAAGACCTTCGCCTGCACCGGACATCGTACATCCCTTGACTGCCATGATCAGCAGTAAGATGATCGGTAAAAACACGGTATATTTTACAACTTTTCCGACTGACTGTGCGCCGTCACGGATGCAGTAATACATCAGCAACCATGCCACCACAAGGGCGATCAGAACAGGGATGGGAATCCCCCAGTCGGACAATGTATGAGGTACATCCCATGTTGTCTGCGTCAGAGTTGCAAACACATTGCTTGCAGCCTCAGAATCTCCGGTCATACCCACAAACTTTAATGCGCCGAAGATCATCATCAGCACCCATGCAAAAACAACCGAATAGTAGGTAACGATAACGAAGGCATTCGCGGTAGCAGCCCATCCGGTGAACTCCATCTTTTTGGAGACACCGCGCATACACTCGCCTGCACCCTTATGTATCTTTCTCGCGATACTCACTTCCATCATTAAAAGCGGCACACCCATTACAAACATTGCCACCAGATATACGAGCAAAAATGTTCCGCCGCCATGCTTTGCAGCAAGTCCCGGAAATCGCCATGCATTTCCAAGTCCTACGGCAGAACCGATCGCAGCCAGAATAAATGTACCGCGAGTTGCCCATGTACTTCGTTTCTTTTCAGCCATAACTAAATACTCCTTTTCTTGTTTTTTGTAAAAAGATATTTTATTATATCACAAAGGCTATAATCCACGCAACAATTCCGGCAAATCTTTTAATTTTCCGAACTCATAGTCTGCCGGTATTTCCGGATCAGCCGGTACTCCCTTCGGATTAAACCAGATCGTGCGCACACCGGCATTGATGCCGCCCTTGATATCTGACGTAAGCGAATCGCCTACAATGACCGCACACGCCGGATCAAAATCCGGGATCTTTGCAAAGGCAAGATCAAAAAAACAGCGATTGGGCTTCTCAGCACCGAGTACCTCCGAGATAAAAATATCTGCGAAATAATGTCCGATGCCTGACTTTTTCAATCTTCCCTCCTGCACGGAAAGATTCCCGTTTGAGACAAGAAACATCCGGTAATTTCCGCTTAATTCCTCTAACAGTTCCGGCGCGCCCTCAATGTAATGAAAATCCTCTGCCAGCCGTTCATGGTACGTTTTTGCCGCCAGCGCCGCCTGCTCCGGTTCGTATCCCAGTTCCTCAAACAGCAGCTGAAACCGCCGCAGCTTCACCTGTGCGCGGGTGATCTCTCCCAGCTCCAGCGCCTTCCACTGGGCCTTGTTGATCTCGCTGTAGCGGGCGCAAACCGCATCATCCAGCGGAAGCTCCAATGACGCAAAGGTTTTTTCCAGCGCCACGCGCTCATCCGCATGAAAATCAAACAACGTGTCATCCAGATCAAATAAAATGTCCTTAACCATTCCTGTTTCCTCCTGAAAGTAACTCGTCCAACACTGCCAGTCCTTCTGACAATTCCTCCTCTGACAGTCCGCCAAAGCCCAGTAGCAATGTCACCGGTTCCTTTGCTGTACGCTCTCCGATCCGGTAACTGCTCATGCCGTAAACGCGCACGCCGCGCTCCAGTGCCTCCGCCACAAGCTCCGATTCTGTCTGCGCAGTGTCCACCGCTACCACCAGATGCAGCCCTGCATTTTCTCCCCGGATCCTACGCACCCATGATCGCTTTTTCAGCTCTCTCAGCAGAAAATCATGCTTTGCCTTATATACCCGCCGCATCCGGTTTAGATGTCGTTCAAAGTCACCCGTCTCCAGAAAACGCCGTACTGCCAGCTGCTGTCCGGTAGGCACCGTTGATGCATAAAAATCGAACTGCCTGTGAAAGCGCTCACTCAGATGTCTGGGCAGTACCATATAGCTCATACGCAGCCCCGGTGAAATGCTCTTTGAAAAGGTGCCGAAATAGATCACACAATCCTTCTGATCCCGGCTCTGAAGCGAAGGGATCGGCTTGCCAACATAGCGAAATTCGCTGTCATGGTCATCCTCGATGATATAGCGTCCCTCTGCACCCGCTGCCCATTCCAGTAATTCCTGTCGGCGCCCCAGAGGCATGACCATTCCCATGGGAAACTGATGGGACGGCATGACATAGACCACATCCGCCGGACACTTATCAAGTTCACAGCAGAGAAGTCCTTCCTCATCCATCATCCCGACACGCACCTTGCAACCTATATGACGAAACACCTCGTAGGCCTGCATGTAGGTAGGATCTTCCATGACTACAGAAAGACCGCCGCCCAGCACCTGTACCAGAAGCATCAAAAGATATTCGTTTCCGGCGCCGACCAGTATCTGATCAGGTGTACAGTGTACACCGCGCGCCCGATAGAGGTAAGTGGCGATCGTTTCCCGCAGTCCCCGGTCTCCCGCAGCTTCCCGCGACATCAAAAGATCCGCTGCTTCGTCCATCACTTCCCGGTTTCTCTTTTTCCAGCTGTTGTACGGAAAATGTGCAGTGTCTATGGCAAAAGGTGAAAAATCAATGCGCACATCCGTTTGCTCCCCCTCCAGCCGTGGCTGTGGATCAAAGTGTTTTTCCCCATCCGAAATGCCGGAGATCAGATTGCTCAGATCGCACACAAAAAAGCCGCTTCCCGCTCTCGCCTGAATGTATCCTTCGGACACCAGCTGCTCGTAAGCGAGATCCACCGTAAAGCGGCTCACATTCAGATTTGCTGCCAATAAACGAGTGGACGGTAATTTTTCCCCAAAGGAAATCTTACCGTCCTCAATATCCCGCTTGATCGCCAGATAGATCTGTTCATATAAAGGTGTTTTACCGGATTGCAATGCAATCATTAACTCCTTCATACTGTTCGTTCCTCGACCTGATTTATTATTTCTTGCGTTCCTTCAACATCTTAATGATCTCAGCCTTGAGCTCCAGCGCACGGTCCTTCACATTTCTGGAAGCGGAGGATGTGGTCAGCACAGAGCCAATCAGTTTTGCCGATACCTCCAGTTTTCCAAAATAAAATGCCATATACGCGATAATATACTCCAGTGTCGGCTGATTGAGTCCCGCAATGGGGAACATCTCATTCATCATCGCCCTTTGAAATCCCTCAAAGGCAGCCAGATAATGTTCGTCTGCCTGCGCTTTGCAGTTCTCCATCTCCGTATTTCGCAATTCCTCAATAGAGATTGCCTCAGCTTCCTTCTGCTTTTCACGATACAACCATGCCATCAAAAGATGCAGATACGACTTTTCGCCATCCTTCGCCATCTTTGCCTCGGCACACTGCAGTGCAAGGGCATGCATGCGGATCGCCTGATCGTAAGTGTAACTGCTCCAGCCGCTGCGATCCTCTGGCAGAAAATGTACGCACACCTGCTCCTTAATATTGTTGATCTGTCTCGGTGCAATATGTGAGAATGCACTGTGCATGGCACTGTAACCGCAGTTCGGACAGGAACAGATCCCATATTTGAGTGTATCGATATGTTCGAACCGCGGACGCAGATCCGCATCGGATCCGATACGGCGGGCACGATTGGATTTTAAGATCTTGGTCGTAAAAGGCTTGTCACACACCACGCAGGTCATCTTTTTATCAAAGATATATTCCTCCTCAGTATGCTGGTTTTCGGACATCGCCATTGTATTCTCCTCCTTTTACTCTTGTTTCGGCAGTTTAAAGGAGCTCTTCAGAGATACGATGCGGTTAAATACCGGCGCACCCTCTCTGGAATCCTTATAGTCTGCACAGAAAAATCCGTTGCGGACAAACTGGAAGCTGTCATACGCCTTTGCCTCTGTCAGGGCAGGCTCTACATAGCAATTGTCCAGCACGGTCAGCGAGTTGGGATTTAAATTCAGACTACCATCCTCATTGTATACTCCCAGATCCTCATCCACAATGTTCTCGTACAGGCGGACAGTCACCTGTTTTGCGGTCGGCGCTGCCACCCAGTGGATCGTACCCTTTACCTTGCGACCGTCCGGACTGTTTCCTCCCCTGGATGCCGGATCATAGGTGCAGTGGATCTCCGTGATCTTTCCGTCAGCGTCCTTCTTATAATCCACACATTTTACAAAATAGGCATTCATCAGGCGCACTTCATTTCCGGGGAACAGACGGAAATATTTCTTCGGCGGCTCCTCCATGAAATCCTCACGCTCAATATACAATTCTCTTGCAAAGGGAACCTCACGGCTGCCCAGCGCTTCATTTTCCTGATTGTTCGGCACCGTGATCATCTCAGTCTCACCCTCGGGATAATTGTCGATGATCAGCTTCACCGGATCCAGAATCGCCATCATACGCGGGCGTTTTGCTTTCAGATCCTCCCGGATGCAATACTCCAATGCTGCGTAATCCGCCACAGAGTTTGCCTTGGAAACGCCGCACATATCCACAAACATGCGAATGGATTCCGGCGTGAATCCGCGTCTGCGAAGACCGGAAATGGACACGAGTCTCGGATCGTCCCATCCGTCCACAATGCCATCCTCTACCAGCTTTTTGATATAACGTTTTCCGGTAACCACATTTTTCAGATACATCTTTGCAAACTCGATCTGTTTCGGCGGTTTCTCATACTCCAGCTCACGTACCACCCAGTCGTAGAGTGGTCTGTGATCCTCAAACTCCAGCGTACACAGGGAGTGCGTTACACCCTCGATCGCGTCCTCGATGGGATGGGCGAAATCATACATCGGATAAATACACCAGGTATCACCGGTATTGTGGTGTGTCATATGCGCCACGCGGTAAATGACCGGATCACGCATGTTCATGTTGGGCGATGCCATGTCGATCTTTGCACGAAGAACCTTGGAACCGTCCTCATATTTACCGTTTTTCATATCCTCAAACAGCGCCAGATTTTCCTCGATGCTGCGGTCTGAGCTGGGGTCCTTCTTGCCCGGCTCCTCCAGCGTACCGCGGTATTCACGGATCTGCTCTGCTGACAGGTCGGAGACATATGCCTTACCCTTTTTGATCAGCTTGATCGCTGCCTCATACATCTGCGGAAAATAATCGGATGCAAAAAAGAGACGATCCTCCCAGTCTGCTCCGAGCCACTTCACATCCGCCTTGATAGACTCCACAAACTCGGATTTTTCCTTGGTGGGGTTCGTATCGTCAAAACGCATGTTAAATTTGCCGCCGTATTTCTGTGCCATTCCGTAATTTAAAAGAATAGACTTGGCATGTCCGATATGCAGATATCCGTTGGGTTCCGGCGGAAAACGGGTGCAGACTGTATCACATCTGCCCTCTGCCAGATCCTCCTCGATAATTCGTTCAATAAAATTTTTGGAAACTGTTTCATTCTCCATATAGAATTCCTCCTGAATTTACATTCCCATTTTATGTTGTCACAAAACAAAAATGACCTTTTTTCAGTGTACCGAAAAAAGGTCATTCCGTCAATTGCTTTTCATAAATTCCGTTTATATTTAACTGTTAGTTTCTCTTTACATGCTCGTGCGTAAAGAGATGATCCTGGCAGTATTCCAGCCCGCCATCGCATTTAGAGCAGAACCGGAATTCCAATGAAGGGTCATCCAGATCCGTGCGCCCGCATACCGCGCATTTATGCTTGTAAAGCGCTCCGTCGCCCCGACGCATTTTCGGCGGAGCCGTCTGCGCACGAAAATCCCGTTTGCGCTTGATCTCCGAGGGCGATACGCGATGATAATCTCTCGTGGAAAAGAAAAATACAAGGAAGTTCATCAGTGACATCACGATGACGATACGTCCCGTCCATCCGGTCTGTAAAAAGCTGACCGCCACCAGAACCGCATAAAGGATCGCCAGCCACTTGATCTTCACCGGAATGATAAAATACAACATAAGCTGCATCTCCGGATAGCACACGGCAAATGCCAGAAAGATGGACAAGTTGATATAATAGGTGCTGACCGCGTAACCCATTGTGTACGCCTCTGCCACACCAAAGGCACGCAGCACGAAAAAGGCTGCCATCACGCCGACTGCCGTAAAGATGATACCACCGAAAATGTACGCATTGTACCGGAAAGTACCCCAGGTGCGCTCCAGCGCGGTGCCAAGCTGATAGTACAAAAGCATCATGATGATGTAAAAAAAGATGTTGGAATAAGAAGGCGGCATCAGTACCCAGGTCACCAGCCTCCAGATCTGCCCGTGCATCACCTTTGCAGGGTCAAGCATCAAAAACTCCAGGATCGGCAGGGTCGTAAACATTTCCATATAGTACAGCATATAGCCGATCGCATAGCCGAAAACCAGCCATTTGCTCAGGTTCGGGATCGCATAACGCCCGAATTTTCGTTCCAGTTTATTCAGATAATTCATCGTTTACTCCTTTAAGATGCAAAAATAACCATACAGACCCAGTATAAAAATTCCGTTCTGATTTGTCAACGCTCGCATAGATTCTTTATAAAAAGTTTAGATTTAAGGTGTTGTTTTTTGCTGCAAGCTGTCATATAATGTACATTGTTTTCATTTTCACAAAAAATACATTTAATAGGAAATTATAGAAAAGGATAAACGTATGAGTACAAATCTTTACAAGCTTGGTATCGACATCGGTTCAACCACCGTCAAAGTCGCATTACTGAACGAAAAGGACGAACTGCTTTTTGCCGACTACAAACGGCATTTCGCAAATATCCGTGAAACGCTGACAGAGCTTCTCACATCCGCGCGCAAATCACACGGCGATCTGTCTGTAGCTCCCATGATCACCGGTTCCGGCGGTCTGACCCTGGCAAAGCATCTGGACATCCCCTTCGTACAGGAAGTGATCAGTGTCTCCACAGCGCTGACCCACTATGCGCCCCAGACAGACGTTGCTATTGAGCTTGGCGGAGAGGACGCAAAGATCATCTATTTCGAGGGCGGAAATGTCGAACAGCGCATGAACGGTATCTGCGCCGGCGGCACCGGTTCTTTCATCGACCAGATGGCGTCCCTCATCCAGACGGATGCAGGCGGTCTGAATGAATATGCAAAAAGCTACAAGGCGATCTATCCCATTGCGGCGCGCTGCGGTGTGTTCGCCAAGACCGATATCCAGCCCCTCATCAATGAAGGCGCTACCAAAGAGGATCTGTCCGCATCCATTTTTCAGGCAGTCGTCAACCAGACGATCAGCGGACTCGCCTGTGGAAAACCGATCCGCGGCCATGTGGCATTCCTCGGCGGTCCCCTGCACTTTTTATCCGAGCTGAAAGCGGCATTTGTCCGCACCTTAAAGCTGGATGAAGAGCACACCATCGCACCGGACAATTCCCATCTGTTCGCAGCCATCGGCTCCGCGATGAACTACAAAGAGGACAGTGTCACAACACTTGACGCCCTGCTTGAAAAGCTGACCTCTGAGATACATATGGAGTTTGAAGTGGCACGTATGGAGCCGCTGTTTGACTCTCAGGAAGATTACGACGCTTTCATGGAGCGTCACAGCAAGCACCACGTACAGACCGGAAATCTGGCTGATTACAAAGGCAACTGCTACCTCGGCATTGATGCCGGAAGCACCACTACAAAGGTCGCTCTGGTGGGTGAGGACGGCCGCCTTCTGTACTCCTTCTACAGCAACAATAACGGAAGTCCTCTGGCTACCGCCATCCGTTCCATCAAAGAGATCTATGAGCAGCTTCCGCAGGATGCACATATTGTCTACTCCTGCTCCACCGGTTACGGCGAAGCGCTGATCAAAGCAGCGCTTCAGCTGGACGAGGGTGAAGTGGAGACGGTATCCCATTACTATGCAGCGGCATTTTTCAATCCGCAGGTAGACTGTATCCTGGACATCGGCGGTCAGGATATGAAATGCATCAAGATCAAGGATCACACTGTGGACAGTGTGCAGCTCAACGAGGCATGCTCCTCCGGCTGCGGTTCCTTCATCGAGACCTTTGCGAAATCTTTAAATTACAGTGTACAGGACTTCGCTGCCGAGGCACTGTTTGCAAAGCACCCCATCGATCTGGGCACACGCTGTACCGTTTTCATGAATTCCAAAGTAAAACAGGCGCAGAAGGAAGGCGCGTCCGTAGCGGATATCTCTGCCGGGCTTGCCTACTCTGTCATCAAAAATGCGCTGTTTAAAGTCATCAAGCTCTCCGACCCTTCACAGCTCGGCAAACATGTCGTTGTGCAGGGCGGAACCTTTTACAATAATGCCGTGCTCCGTAGCTTTGAGCGCATCTCCGGTGTGGAAGTGGTCCGCCCGGATATCGCCGGCATCATGGGCGCGTTCGGAGCCGCATTGATCGCCCGGGAGCGCTTCCATACAAACGGAGACACCGCGTCCTCCATGCTTCCCATCGAGGACATCCTGAATATGAAATACGACACAAAGCTCACACGCTGTCAGGGCTGTACGAACCACTGTCTGCTGACGATCAACCGGTTTGACCACGACAGACGTTACATCACCGGAAACCGCTGTGAGCGCGGACTCGGCAAGGAGAAAAACAAGGACAACATCCCGAACCTGTTCGAGTTTAAGAACAAGCTGCTCTTTGACTATGAGCCGTTAGCCGATGAGGAAGCGACAAGAGGTACGGTGGGTATTCCCCGCGTATTGAATTTCTATGAAAACTATCCCTTCTGGGCGACGTTTTTTAAGGCGCTGAAGTTCCGCGTAGTCTTAAGCCCGCAGTCCACCAGGGATATTTACGAGATGGGTATCGAATCCATCCCCAGCGAATCCGAATGTTATCCGGCAAAGCTTGCCCACGGCCACATTGCATGGCTGATCCGCCAGAATGTAGACTGGATCTTCTACCCGTGCATTCCTTACGAGCGCAACGAATTTCCGGATGCCAACAATCATTACAACTGTCCGATCGTCACCTCCTATGCGGAGAATATCAAGAACAACGTGGACGAGATCACTTCCGGCAGTGTCCGGTTTTTAAATCCGTTCCTGACGTTTGCGGACAAAAAGGTGCTGTCCGACAAGCTGTGTGAGGTGTTCGGTACCGAGTTTTCGATCCCCGCAGAGGAAGTCGCTGCAGCCACAACTACAGCCTGGGCAGAGCTCGTCCGTGTCCGCAACGTCATGCGCAAAAAGGGCGAACAGACTCTGAAGTGGCTTGAAAAGACCGGAAAACACGGTATTGTGCTGGCCGGACGTCCCTACCACGTGGACCCGGAGATCAACCACGGTATTCCGGAGCTGATCAATTCCTATGGGATCGCCGTGCTGACGGAGGACTCGATCTCCCATCTCGGCAATGTAGAACGGCCGCTCATCGTCATGGACCAGTGGATGTTCCACTCCAGACTCTATGCGGCGGCAAACTATGTGAAAAAGACAGAAAATCTGGATCTCATCCAGCTGAACTCCTTCGGTTGCGGACTGGATGCGGTTACAACCGACTGTGTCAGCGACATTCTGACCAAATCCGGCAAGATCTACACCTGCTTAAAGATCGATGAGGTCAACAACCTCGGTGCTGCGCGCATCCGCGTGCGCTCCCTGCTGGCTGCGATCCGCGTGCGCAAGAACAATCCGAAAGAGCGAAAGATCGTTCCCGCAAACCATGACCGCGTGATCTTTACCGAGGAGATGCGTGACAACTACACGATCCTCTGCCCGCAGATGTCACCGATCCATTTTGAGCTGTTGCTGCCCGCGTTCCGCTCAGCCAGCTACAATCTGGTGATCCCGGAAGTATCCAGCCAAGAAGCGGTAAACTCCGGACTTCGCTATGTAAACAACGATGCCTGCTATCCGTCCCTGATCGTGGTCGGACAGCTGATGCACGCCATCGAGAGCGGTAACTATGATATGAACAAAACAGCCGTGCTGATCTCCCAGACCGGCGGCGGCTGTCGTGCAAGCAACTATATCGGTTTTTACCGGCGCGCACTGGAAAAAGCGGGTTATCCGCAGGTTCCGGTCATCTCCATCAACATGGTCGGACTGGAGAAAAACCCCGGCTTCACCTTCACCCCGAAGCTGGTTCAGCGCGGTCTGTATGCAGCAGTATTCGGCGACATTTTCATGCGCTGTGTCTACGCGACACGCCCCTACGAAAAAGTGCCCGGATCCACAGACAAACTGCACCGCAAGTGGAAAAAGCGCGTGTCACAGTTTGTGTCCGAGGAGAAAATGCTCTCCCACCGCAAGTTTAACTGGATGTGTCGTCAGATCATCAAGGAATTTGACGAGCTGCCCCGTCTGGACATCAAGAAACCCCGCGTTGGCATTGTCGGCGAGATCCTTGTAAAGTTCCACCCGGAAGCAAATAACCATCTGGCAGAGCTTCTGGAAGCCGAGGGCGCCGAGCCGGTGGTACCGGATCTTTTAGACTTCCTGCTCTACTGCCTGTACAACAATAAGTTTAAGGCAGAGGAACTGGGCATGAGCAAAAAATCCGCGCGAAATTCCATGCTCGGCATCAAGGCAATGGAATGGCTGCGCTCCGCAGCGCGCTCCGCTTTTGAAAAGAGTAAGCATTTTGATCCGCCTGCCCACATCGATGATCTGGCAAAATACGCGAAACCCATCGTATCTATCGGTAATCAGACCGGTGAGGGATGGTTCTTGACCGGTGAAATGATGGAGCTGATCCATTCCGGCGTGAAGAACATCGTCTGCACACAGCCTTTCGCGTGTCTGCCGAACCATATCGTCGGCAAGGGCGTCATCAAGAAGATCCGTCACGAGTATCCTGACGCAAACATCGTCGCCATTGACTACGATCCCGGTGCCAGCGAGGTCAACCAGCTGAACCGTATCAAGTTGATGCTGTCGACGGCGCAAAAGAATCTAAAGAAAAATGCGTAACCGTTTGGTTACGCATTTTTTATAATTATCGGTGTTCCGTCGGTCATCAGCCTGCCGTCTTTCACCGTCTTTGTCGTGCCATCGATCAGGTTTTCATAATCACCGTCCGGCAGATCTACAACGACTTCTCCGTTCTTCGCTTTGAGCGAAAAGACACCGACGCATTTATGCGACCGGTCGCCACGCTCCATAACTGCGATATCTTTTTCATCATCCGCAGTTGCATAAAAATAATCAGATACACCAAAGTGCTCCTTTTTGATCCGGATGAGTTTCTGCATCAGCGGGCTCAGGTCGATACCAGTCTCCCGGCTGATCGGTTCCTGCTCAAACAGGCTGGGCAGATGTGTGTTCGCAAACTCCTGTCCCCCATAGATGAGTGTCGTCCCTTTCATGAAATACACCATCGCCGTGTAGTTTCGCAGTGCCGCATCATCCGCCACAAAGGAAGCAATACGCGGCTGATCGTGGTTTTCAAGGCAGCGCATTTTATTGTAATTGTCCGGATAAACCGCCTCCTGCATGTTCATGGCATCTGTCCACTGAGACAGACGTGCCTCACCCTTCAGATACTTGTCCATGACCTCACGGATATCGTACTCATACTCCATGTCAAAGGCTTCGTAAAGCTCATAATCTTTTGCGGAATAGATCCCGTTTCTGCGGGCAAAATTTCCAAAGCTCAGATGCACGCTTTCCGCCAGCCAGATACAGCCCGGATGTACGGTCTCCACCGCAGCACGGGCCTCCTTCCAGAATTCCACGGGAACAAAAGATGCCACATCACACCGAAAGCCGTCCACGATCTTCGCCCACATTTTCAGCGACTCGATCTGATACTCCCACAATGCCCGGTTATCGTAATCAAGGTCGATCACATCCGCCCACTCTCCACAGCGGTTTCCAAAAGAGCCGTCCTCCTTTTTGTAATAAAACTCCGGATGCTCCGTCACAAGCGTCGCGTCAGGTGACGTGTGATTATAGACCACGTCTATGATACACTTCATCCCCCGGCTGTGGATCTCCTCCACCAGTTCCTTAAAATCCTCCATCGTACCGTAGGCAGGATTCACACTGCGGTAGTCCCTGTTCGCGTAGGGACAGCCGAGGCTTCCCTTCTTTCCCTTCACGCCGATCGGGTGGATCGGCAGGAACCAGATGATGTCCGTCCCCAGCGCACGGATACGATCCAGATCCGGGATCACTGCCCGAAACGTACCTTCCGGTGTGTGACTGCGCATATAGATCGAATAGATCATTTGTTTCTGCAAATTTAAATCAGTCTGTGTTGCCATAATGTGTTCTCCTCGTTACGTTCCTATCACTTTTCCATCCTTTTGATAAATGGGAAACAGATGATCATTCTGTCTTCAAGCTCTTCCACTTCGGGATTCAGCAATTCATCCATCGCGTCCTCGTCCGCTTCATTCTGCTCCAGATACGCGGTAATCGCAGATAAAACATCCATGTAAGAAAGCTCCTTAGAAAAAGAAATCCCTGTGCAGTGATCGATTCTTCCGTTTTTTGCACAGTAATCCTCTTCAAAGGTGTATGCGTCATTTTCATCGCAAAATTGTCTGAGCAGAGTCTCAGGCTTTCTTAATAATTCCTCCACACAGGCATCAAATTTCGATAAAATCCTTTCAAGGGCATCCCCCGGTATCTCATTTATTTTATCCATATTCTTTCTCCTCTCATATGATTTTCAAAGCAACTGCTTCCACACATCCACATGCAGGCTCCACTTGGCATGGCTCAGTGCAAATTTCTTTCATTCATGATCTCCTTTAGCGGAATATCTCCCTCTGCAAGCTTCCAGTACAACGTTCCGTTTAACGGCACCCTGTCTTTTTTCTCGCCGCGCCGGATACGGTTGACATATACTGCATCGGAAGCCGGTGCAGAGGCTGTTCGATATTTCATGTAGCGTGCATCCGGTTTTCCATTTTCATCAAGATAAAAATGATGCTGTCCATCCAAAAGTGCGAGATAACACTTCCCGTCCTCCGGATCTTTCACAACCTTCGCAAAAAGTCTTTCCCCATCATAATCCATATAAAGCTCGCTGCCTTCCGCAAGCTTCTTTTGCCCAACAAGGCTGTCAAAGGTGATGACCTTTCTCTGAACCGATGCATCCGGTGTCTCTGCATACGCCTCTACAGACATGAAAATTTCATCAAATACCTGCTGATATTTTTTGTAGCGCCTGTAAAAAACACTCTCCACATTTCCGGATTTTGCCGTTTCATAAATATGATCCAAAACAGCCGGATACTTCTGGTAAATCTGCTCACACTCCGCCATATGGATCAACGCCATCGGGGCCTTTGCCTTTGCGCTGTTCTGATAGGGAACCCGCAAATTACTTGCGTACTGTTCCAGCACATAGCGACTTTCATCACTGATATTTGGATTATCCAGACATGGCCGGATCACGCTGTCATATATTTCCTGATAGGTAATCTGAACAAAGTGACTACACTTCGAATTTTGGTTCGGATCCGGTGTGATAAAAATATAGATCGCCTTCTGTCCGGGTTCTTTCTTTCTCTCGATCTCATCATAGTACATCTCTGTCTGTCCGATGCCATCGCGCACCTGTTCTGCCGCGGTCACCTTATTTTCAATCACGATCACATAATCGTCATTGCTGCCGTACACATCAATAGAACCATCCTTCCAGCCCTCCATTCTGACATTTTTCAGTGCTTTTTCCGTCTGAAATTCAAAGCTGTCATAATCCATATTATCGATGTCGTCATAGGTGATCCGCTTTTCGTCCTGTTTCTGCTCGTACAAACTGAGAAGCCGCTCCAACGCAAATCCCCCAAGCTGTAAGGAAGACGACGGATCAAACAGCCAGCACAAAAAGGAACTGTGCCAATGCTCTGTATGGGTCTGCCCCACGATTGAGAAAATATTTGCTCTGTTCTGGCAAAACAAAAGTTTTTGAAAGGTCGCATCCGTGATCACATGCTCCAGCTCATACTCAGACAATACTTCTGTCGTTTCTTCTTTTGATGCCGGTGTATCAGATACACATGGTGTGACAACTGTTGCCTGCTGTAGGATCTGCAGCGCCTCTTCAGCAGTCACTTCCCGCGATTTATTTTCCGCTTCCCTTGCACTCATACCGTGTCTGCCGAGAATACTGACTGCCACACATCTGGATTTCACTTTATAATCTTTCGTAAATCTGTTGTTTTCAACAATACCGTTCTTTATCAGTTTGGCAGTCCGCCCGGTTTTCCGGTAGGACGGAGTGTCATCCTCCGCGACACGACTTCCCGCCAAAATGTACCATTCTCCGTCTTTGACTCCTGCGATTCCATTGGAACTGCGATTAAAGCACTGGTATATTTTTTCGAAATCTGTAATGTTCATATTGTAATACTCCCCGGTTGACGATCATTTCATATTTTCAGGAAAAATCCTTATAAGCTCCATCCACGACCATACGGATCTTACCGCCATTCATGGAACCAACAAAATTATGTATCCCATGCTGTTCCATCAGCGCATATGCTTTCTCACCCATATGATCCTTTGTCAACACCTGTTTCCCTTTTTTCGGACGATCCCATATCGCAGACAACGATCGGATTCCTTCGTCACTATCTGCAATATGATACCAGGTTTCTCCCGTTGCAACGGTAATGGTTTGATCACTCCACTGATAAAGCTGCGTGATCTCAGGCATGTCCTTCCATACAGCTACAAGCTCTCCCGTTGTTCGGCTCACTACATCTGTCCGATATTTTACAGAGAACTCTGTGATATACATCGTATCTCCGCACGCATCATAAGAATCTCCTTGTATATATGTATCCACGCAGTCAATAAAAATGTAATGCTCACTTACATTCAGTCTGACACTATCAAAATATTTCCCACCATAGTTCCTGCTTTCATTATTCTGACCCCGGAAATACAGCTGGTGGTTCCTGATAAAAAAGATTCCGTCTCTGCTGAGCGCATACAAATGAATATCTGTCAGATCATCCACTGCTACCTTCACGTTGTCATCAATCCTATAGTAAAAACTGCCGATACTTTCATCCGGATTCAGTTTGTACCCATCCGGCGAATACATGAGATCTGCGCTGGTCTTTCTCGACCGATCCGGCAGGCGATAATTATCGGAATACAGATGATACTGAGACATCTCAACCCGGTTGATCGCATCGCTACATACATTGATCGTACGATAGGGCACCGGCACATTGGGAATCTCTTTCCGCTGATAGCGTTTCCACTTCCCATTTAATGCTGCATACCATTCACTTCGATCAGCTGCGGGCTGATCATCTGTCATCAACACCATGGAAAGCGGTTCTGTTCTCAAGGGAATATCCACCACCTTCTTTCCGTATGGCGTATTCATGCGGACAAGCATGCCGGTTGCCTGTTCGGTGTACATGAACTCCTGTTCCTTCCATCCAATCTTCCCTTTACCGGATGTATCTGTAAAGCATACACCGATCACCATATCGACAGCATCCAGAAAATCCCTGATGGAATACGTGATCTTCCGAAAGCCCGTTTCTCCTTTCACCATACTGTCATACTGCCAAGCATCTTTCATATACTCAAAAAACGGCTGCAAACGTGTCTCATGTGTTCGGATCAGCTTTTCTGTCACAGAATCAAGTAAATGCATTTGTTCCACCCTTTGTGCAAAAAGCGCATGCTCCGGATGCTTACTTGCGTATTCAATTGCAAAATCCAACAGTTCTTCCCCATCCTTGAACTGTCTGGGTGGGAAAAAGAAAACAGAGCGTTGCTTCCCGTAATATACAAACTGTTCCTGTTCACCGGTTCCATATAAAATATCGTTACCCAGTTTACAAAATGCACAGAGTCTGTGATGCTCCTTCCACTCCGGATGATCTATTTTTGTCAGTTTTTCCATATAACGGATATCTGCTGCCTCCTGCTCCCACTCCGAAGCCTCCATCACAACGGGCTGCATTTTCCCGATTGGCAGATTCCTGTCCGGTTCAACGATCAGCGTATCTTCATGACGGTATTTTAACGGGCTGTGTTCGTAATATTCATCTTCCGGATCACCTTCCCGGTATTTCCCACAACGAAGTGTCACATGGACTTCTCCACAACTCCAATCCAAAGTCTGACATTTAATGAATGGTGAATCCCATATGATTTCCGGATAGCAAAACCTGTCCGTTTCGATACACTGCATGTGATAACGGCGAAGCAGTTCCTCTTTATCGTATAACGAACTTGCCGTATGCACTGTACCATCGGAGGTGAGCAGATAAACCTCCCCCAGCCCCTGATTACAGACAATGGTGTCATCCGAATATAATTCCACATTGAAAACATTTTCTTCTACCGAAAAGGTACAGACATTATTTCCATTGATCAGGCAGACATCTGTCTGCCACTCTCCATGCACATACCTGTTCCCTCTCAAAAGCAGTCTGCCATCTTCTATGGTATAAAGCGTTCTGGAATTCCTTTGATGACCGGAGGGCAGCACACAAATCTCCTTACTAGCTTTTTTATTGATTCCAATCGTACTTAAGTACACGTTACCCTGCCGGCTTGTGACAAAAAAGATCCTGTCCTCTCCAACCAGCCATGCATCCTCGATTTCTGAAGGGACTTCGGGAGTAAAGGATGAAATCTTATCCTGCCGTGATGTATAAAACACATACCGGTTGCGCTCCTCCCCCTTATATTTATATACTTCCGTCTTTACGGTGAGTTTTTCGGTCACTGCAGCCAATTCAACCTTATGAACTGATTTTTGTATTTTCTCCCCACAATACGGGCAAAAGCGGCTCTTTTCATCAATATATAAATTACAGCATTTACATTTCTTCATGGTATCCTTCTCCTGTTATTGTAAAATGGTTCGTATTGCATCACAAATATATGCAAGCTTCGGCGTTCTCTCACAAATGTCCCTGATCGCCTGCGCCACCATAATATCCGGATCGGATATCTTCTCATATTTTTCATAGATATCCATCATACCGTATTGATCAAGCGTAACCACTACCATATCCTTGTTGTCGCCCTGTCCGATTCCCGCATTCTGCTCCTGGATGTGTCTCGGTCCGGTCGCATGTCTTTTTCTGCTTCCAAGCAGTATTCCCATGACCACATTAAAGTCCCATTTGTCATCCTTTAAGTCTTTGCGAAATGTCTTCAGCTGTTCGGCATACTTCGATGAATCCTGAAACAATGCACGAAGCTGAAGGATCGACATGGACTCAAATGCACCTTCCGGCTCCTCCGGTGCTTCTTCCACAGCCACATGAATCTGTTTTTCCTGTTTTTCCTGTTTTTCCTGTTTTTCCTGTCTTTCGCGGATCATTTCCTCCACAACCTTCCGATCCCAGTCGAAACATTTTTCCTCCGGCAGTTCGATGGAATGCCGGAAAATTCCCCCATTCAGATCCAAAGCTGCACACACATACGGACCAAGCACTGTACAATGGGTTTGCCCATGTCCGGAACGATTCCACTCTACAGCCCGGCTTCCATCCTTTTTGTACGCATAAAAATTGTACAGTCCATCTGCCCTATATGCATGTTCCCCGTCGAAATAGCATCGTTCCAGGTCAAACAAATCGTCCGTTTTAGTATCAAACCGCCAGATATCCTCATACCGCTCAAGGTCGATCTCACTCCAGCTTTGAATCGGAAAGCCCAACAGCTGATCGACACATCTGGAATCATTTTCTTTTCCCGGAAGCCACATTCTGTTTCGACGCAGATCCAATCGCATCCGGTCTATGCCTTTTTTGCCCTTATAAACACCTTTGAGATCTTCGCAACATCCGGTTTTAAAATCCAAAAGCAGAAATGGATATACCAATACCTGATAGTCGCTTCCATCTTTCAGTGACGCCGACAATTCATAGGATATGACTGCGTATTGACTATTGGCACAGATGGTCGGTTCCGTTATCATCTCCCAACCAGGCTTCTCCGCACGCGGAAGATTCTTCCCACCGCCGTATTCTTCCATCTGTCCCCTCAACTGACTCTTTGCATAGGCTTCCAGTTCCTCTGCTCCCTGCTCCAGCGACCAGACCGTTTCCATCCGATTTGCAAGAAAGTCATATGCTTTTACACACAACCCAAGTTCCGGGATAGTAACATTTCTCACTTTTTTGCACATGGCAGCATACAACTTGCTTCCAAAAATATAATAATCTGATACCTGATACTGTTCTCCAAATGTTTCTTTGAATACAATTTCACGCTGTTTCTTTCCCTGAAAATCATAGACAAACACACACTGATCGTTCACAAGAAACAAGCCGTGTCTGTTTGAGCAGATATTGTAAAAACGAAAATTCAATTCACCAAGATCAAAAATGTCAGAAACGCTTCCATTCTCGTTAATCTTCAAGATGAAATTCCGATCATTCTCTTTATATAATCCGTACATAACACCGTCATACCATGTATTTCCACAGCTACATCCCTGTATATGTCCGGGATAATTTCCCCCGATAAACCCATAGTATTCTGAATGAAACGCGAAATCCCTCTCATCTTCTTCCACATATTGATATGTGATCGGACTTTCCACTTTTGTCCCGCAGTCCGGACAATACTGTGCCAGGCCCGTCAGCTGTGCACCACAATTCTTGCAATTCCCCATCATCATCTAATCTCCCTCTCTTCTTTTCATCAAAAAACAGCGTCAACGGCAGAGTATTTTCTCCTCGCCATCGACGCCGGTCATGTTAGATTTACAGATGCAGTACGCGTTCTTTGATCTCCTGTGTTCTTCCCTGATTCCAGAACTGTGTACCGATATAGCCGCAGGTACGGCGTGCAACATTCATCTTGCTCTGGTCACGGTTACCGCAGTTCGGGCACTCCCACACGAGTTTGCCGTGCTCGTCATTGACGATCTTGATCTCGCCGCCAAAACCGCATACCTGACAATAATCACTCTTTGTATTCAACTCTGCATACATAATATTGTCATAAATGTACTTCATCACAGTCAGCACGGCCTCTATGTTGTTCTGCATATCAGGCACTTCCACGTAACTGATCGCGCCACCCGGTGACAGCTGCTGGAACTGAGCCTCGAATTTCAACTTGCTGAAAGCATCGATCTGCTCTGTCACATGTACGTGATAACTGTTGGTGATATAGCTCTTATCCGTTACACCGGGGATCATGCCAAAACGCTTCTGCAAGCATTTTGCAAATTTATAGGTAGTTGACTCCAACGGGGTTCCATAAACGCTGAAATCAATATTGGTCTCCTGTTTCCAGCGGGCACAGGCATCATTCAGGTGCTGCATGACCTGAAGAGCAAATGGTGTTGCCTCTGCATCTGTGTGAGATTTTCCGGTCATATACCTGGTACATTCACAAAGTCCCGCATAGCCCAGAGAAATCGTGGAGTAGCCATTGTATAACAGCTTGTCGATCTTCTCACCCGGTGCCAGACGTGCCAGTGCTCCATGCTGCCAGAGGATCGGAGCCACATCGGAAGGTGTGCCCTTCAGACGGTTATGACGACACATCAATGCCTTGTAACACAGCTCCAGACGTTCGTCAAAAATCTTCCAGAACTGATCCATATCTCCGCCGGATGAACATGCGATATCAACCAGATTTAAGGTCACAACACCCTGATTGAAACGTCCGTAATATTTATGTTTTCCTTCTTCATAGTTTCCGGCATTGGCAATATTTCCGACTCCTTCATCGGTAAAACGATCCGGTGTCAAGAAGCTGCGACAGCCCATGCAGGTATAGACATCGCCCTTTTTCAGCTGTTTCATGATCTTTTCCGAAATGTAATCCGGAACCATTCGCTTTGCGGTGCACTCTGCAGCGATCTTCGTCAGATAGAAATACTTGCTGTCCTCGTGGATATTGTCCTCCTCCAGCGTATAGATCAGCTTCGGGAATGCCGGTGTAATGTAAATACCGCGCTCATTCTTGACGCCGCGGATGCGCTGGTAAAGCATCTCCTCGATGATCATTGCCAGATCATCACGGATCTGTCCTTCCGGTACCTCGTCCAGATACATAAATACTGTAACAAAGGGAGCCTGTCCGTTTGTCGTCATGAGGGAGATCACCTGATACTGGATCATCTGTACACCCTGCTTGATCTCCTCCCGCACGCGCATCTCCGCGATATGATTGATCTTTTCCTCATCCAGTTGAATACCCTCTGCCTCGAACTCCTCACGTACCTTCTCACGGTACTTGTCACGGCTGATCTGCACAAACGGGGCCAGATGTGCCAGAGAAATACTCTGTCCGCCATACTGTGCGCTGGCGATCTGTGCAATACTCTGTGTGGCGATATTACATGCAGTGGCAAAACTCTTCGGTCTGTCGATCATCGTCTCGCTGATGACCGTTCCGTTCTGCAGCATATCCTCCAGATTGACCAGACAGCAGTTGTGCATATGCTGTGCAAAATAATCAGCATCATGGAAATGGATGATTCCTTTTTCATGTGCCTCGATCACTTCCGGAGGCAAAAGGAAACGCCTGGTGATATCCTTGCTGACCTCGCCTGCCATGTAATCACGCTGAACACTGTTGACCGTGGGATTTTTGTTGGAATTTTCCTGTTTTACTTCCTCATTGTTGCACTCGATCAGGCTTAAGATCTGCTCATCAGTAGAGTTTGATTTTCGCACGAGTGCTCTCCGGTAACGGTATGTGATATAGTTTCTTGCCACGCCGAAAGCGCGCAGATCCATGATCTGATTTTCTACCAGATCCTGTATCTCCTCCACATTTAATGAACGGTTCATCTCCTCACAGGTATTCCGTACATTGTCCGAAATCCGCAGGATCTGTTCCTGTGTCATGCGCTCTGCTGCCGGCACGCTCTCGTTTGCCTTCTGCACTGCCGCAATGATCTTTGTGATATCGTAATCAACCTCTGCTCCGCTTCTCTTAATTATCTTCATACCGCTTACTCCTTCAGTCCGAGTTATCTAAAAACGTCGTTATCATGTATTGTACTAGATGTTGTGTTTAGTGTCAACCGAGGATACTAGATATTTTATTTTTCGGCATTTTCAACAAAACAGGGGACGTTATAACGTCCCCTTCGTTGATAAGACATCCGTAATGCGCGGATCAAACCTTGTGGCAGCGTCCAATGCTTTTGCAAACGCCTTGAACAGCGCCTCCATCATGTGATGGTCATTTTCACCATACAGCACCTTCAAGTGAAGGTTCATACCGGCAGCATAGCTGACTGCGTAAAAAAACTCCCGAGCCATCTGTGTGTCCATTCCTCCAACCATCTCACCCTTAAAGGGTGCATCAAATACAAGATATGGTCTGCCGGAAAGATCGATCACACACATTGCCAGTGTCTCATCCATGGGAAGCATGCAGCTTCCGTAACGCACGATCCCTTTTTTGTCTCCGAGCGCCTCCTTGATGGCAGTGCCCAGCACGATACCCATATCCTCAATGCTGTGATGGCTGTCCACCTGCAAATCACCCTGACACATGGCCTTCAGATCAAATAACCCGTGTCTGGTAAACCCTTCCAGCATATGATCAAAAAATCCGATGCCGGTATTGATCTCACCTTTTCCGGTTCCGTCCAGCTCCAGCGTCACCCGGATCTTTGTTTCCTTCGTATTACGTTCTATGGTTGCTGTTCGACTCATTTATTAAAATCCACCTTGCTCTGTTCTCTTGATGATATCGTCCTGCAGAGATTTGGACAGCGTCGTAAAGAGTGCGCTGTAACCTGCCACGCGGACAACCAGTGTCTTGTAGTTCTCCGGATGTTTCTGTGCATCCAGAAGCGTTTCCTTGCTCACAACATTAAACTGCATGTGCATTCCTTTCTCGTCAAAGAATGTGCGGATGTAAGAAGAAAACTTCTGTAAGCCTTCCTCTCCCGCCAATGCTGACGGATGGAACTTCTGGTTGAACAGTGTTCCGTTGGATGCGATACCGTGGTCGATCTTCGCAACAGAATTTGCTGTCGCTGTCGGTCCCTTGATATCTCTGCCCTGCATCGGTCCGACACCGTCCGCCACCGGTGTGTTGGCAAGTCTGCCGTCCGGTGTGGCTCCGGTCTGTCTGCCCAGCGGTACATTTGCGGATACCGGATAAAGTCCAGCCTGATAAATACCGCCTCTCGGGTTCTTATAGTGCTCCAACGGCTTCGTATAAGCATAGGAAACCCGGCGTGCCATTGCATCTGCCTCGTCATCATCATTTCCATACTTCGGTGCTTTGCTGATCAGATCCAAAATCTCATCGTAGCGCTTCTGCTTCGCGGGATCCGGCTTCTGAGCTGCGATCGTCTCCGCAATGACCTGCACTTCCTTGTCGCCGACCTTCTGTCCGGCTGCCAGCATGGATGAAATGATCTGTCCGGAAAGTTCCTCCATGCGCATGGTACTTAAACCTTTTCCGAAGTTGTTTTCCAGCGCATCCTTCATCTCCGCCATCGTCACGGTCTTCTTATCGTAGACAAGCTCCTTGATCGCCAGCATGGAATCGGCAACATTTGCGATACCAAAGCCCTGCGGACCGGTAAAGTTGTAGATGGCGCCGCCCTCCTGAAGCGACTTTCCGCGTCCGATACAGTCATCGATCATACATGATTGGAACGGTAGCGGCATTCTGGTGGCATGCGCATTGTCGATACAGTTCAGCGCATTGACCATTACTGCGATAAAATAGTTCATCTGCTTTTCATAAGCAGCATAAAATTCCTCAAAGGTCGCAAACTGTGTCACATCACCAGTCTGCGGTCCGACCTTTTCTCCATTTTCATAACCATTGGAGAATACCATCTCTAACGGACGACACATGTTGAAGAATGCAGCATCATGCCAGCCGTCTGTCTTTCCTGCCTTTTGCGGCTCCACACATCCGATGATATTGTAGGTACGGGCATCCGCAAGAGACACACCACGGCTCATCAGTGACGGGATAATGACCTCGTCATTGTAAAATGCCGGAAGTCCGATACCGGTACGCGCCAGACGTGCTGCCTTGATGATAAACGGATCCGGTGTCTTATTCCAGATACGGACAGACAGTGAAGGTTGCGGCAGCATCACATGCATGCTCGCCTCCAGACACATGAAGGACAGATCGTTTGTCACATCCAGTCCTTCCTCATTCTGACCGCCTGCGATCAGATTCTGAAACAGACTGTAACCGGCAAATCCGTCTGCACTGGCTGCATCACGACACTTGTTCAGATCGTTCAGCTTGATCCATACACAATCCATCAGCTCCTGCGCAAACTCCCGGGTGATCTTTCCCTCATCGAGATCCTTCTTATAATAAGGATACATATACTGGTCAAAACGTCCGGGTGAAATTGAATGTCCGCTGGACTCTGTCTGAAGCAGCTCCTGTACAAACCAGAAGGACTGGCATGCCTCGTAAAAGCTCTCTGCCGGCTTCGCAGGAACCTTTGCACAGTTCGATGCGATCGTAAGGAGTTCTGCCTTTCTGGTCGGATCGGTTTCCTTCTCTGCCTCAGCCTTTGCAAGCTTCTCATAACGCTTTGCATATGTAATCGCTGCCTCGCAGCTCATTTTTGCCGCAGTAAGGAAGGAATGTCTCGTCGCATAGTCCGGTGCGCAAAGCGTCAGCTTGTCCAGCTCTGCATCGATCTTTGCGATGATACCCTCAAATCCCAGTGCAAGCACTTCCTCATACTTTACGGTAAAGTGACCGATACCGTTGTAAAAATAGTTGCCCGGCGTAAAAATATTATGCTTCATGGCAATCAGAGATTCCTCAGCCATCATGGATGTCGCAAGCTCACTGGTCGTCTTTCCCTTCCAATATTTATATGCCTCATGCAAACGCTTCTTTGTATCGTCCGCAATATAAAACGGATCCGCCTCACGCGTTGCTACTGTGTCATACTCTTCCTCCATCCATGCATAGGAGTACTCAGGAAACATCTGACATCCGCGCGGCGCGATCGCATTGCTTCCAACGATCAGTTCCAGCGGACGGATCACGATCGGCAATTTCTCACAGATTGCCTGAAACGCCTTCGCGCGACGCATGATGATCGGCTCATCTTCTGTCTCGCGATAGCTCTCTGTCACGATCTCTGCACGGTCAGCCTCGATCACCGGCATATCCGCAAACAGATGATCAATCAGTTTCTGAATTCTGGGAGACTTTTCGATCTCTCCATCGTAGTACTGTTTCGGCATAATCATACCCTCCACATATATAGTTTGATACCTTCGTACGTATTTTGGTTCCTACTCCAGAGTATAACATAGTATAAAAGAAAAAACCACATATTTTTCTGTTTTTTTGTGGTTTTTTCTGTTTTGCTGTTGTTTTAGCTGCTATTATTTTTTTGTTTTGTGTTCTATGTCATATTTTGATATAAGCATTGTCCGTACCCACTGCGGGTCGTTGCGGTAATGCTGCTGTACGTAGCTGGTATATTCCTGCCTCGTCATATCCTGAATCTTTTTTTCATTCTTCACTTTTTGACATCCCCTTTTTTGTTTATTTATTGATCGTAGAATGATAGCCCTGCGGCTTTCTGACGCCGTCCTGAAGCTCCATCTTTGACAACTCGCTGGACGGTGCGTTTTTCAGATCAGACAACAGCATTTGCAGCATTTCCTCTGCCTTGACCTCATCATAATCTTCCAAAAGCGCAATAACCTCATCTGTCACATGATATACATAAGTACCGATATCGTAGCGCTGCAGGTCCTTAAGTTTTGCAATGGCCTCCTTGCGCTTAAAGTTTGCCAGATCATCCACTGCATAGAGAATACGCACGGAAATCTCACTCTCCGCGATCGGCAGTACGTTGACCTTTTTGCCGGTGTTCAGACGCTTGTCCAAAAATTCCACCACGCGCTCCATCATCTCAATGGCGCTCTCCACATTTTCCTGTTTCAGCTTGCCCAGGACATTGCGGATACGTCCTGACAATTCCTCATCGATCTGATAATTCAGGACTTCGTCCGTCTTCACGATCGCCTGCTTGATACGATTATCCTTCATATCTTTTAAAATGCCGATCACACGCTGATATAACTCTTCCTCCTCCATCGGAAGCACACCAAGCCGTTTGAACACGCGCTCAATACGCTCGTGCAGATCCTCCGGATCAAAAGGCTTTGTAATATAGTCCATGATTCCCAGCTTGGCGCCGTCAATGACGGTTGCTTTGTCTTTCTTTGCAGTTAAAAAAATAACCGGTACAGTCACCCCGTTTTCCTGTGCACGGATCTCTTTGAGTGTCTCAATGCCATCCATGATCGGCATCTCGACATCCAGCAGAATCAGATCTACCTGTTCTCTATAAAGATACTTGATCGCCCTGCGACCGGAAATCATGGGAATCACTTCATATTTTGATTTTAATTCCTGCTCCAGTGTCGCGAGATTCACAGTATTGTCATCAATCGCAAGTATTCTCATTTTCTCCATGTTTATTTCTCCTATGTAAGCGCCTCGGATTCAGATCCCTCAACATTCTCAAGAAAGACTCTCAGCAAATCTTCAGCGGAATCGTCATCATACATTTTAAGCCTATTTCGCACATCTTTCAAGCAATCTTTAGCACTTTTTTCAATATTTTCTGACAAAAGTTCCTCTGTCTTCTCCGCAGCAGGTTTCGACCGGAAATTTTCGATATCATCCAGGATCTCTGCCATCCGCCGATATGTCTCAGCAACCTCCAGACATTCGCCTTCTCCGACCGCATTCTCCGCATCATCTTCCTTTAGATATCCCTTTGTCTTCAGTACCCGTTCAATCTCATGCAGCAGGAAGTTGTACTCAGACAACAGCTTGGCATATCCATCACGGATCATCTGGTAATCGCCTTCCTTGGCAGCAAACTCATGACTTTTGGCCAGATCGGAAAATTCGAATGCACCAATATTTGCAGACGCACTCTTGAGTCCATGTACCTCGATCTCATAATTCTTAAAGTCCTCATCGCGTACCAGCCGCTCCAGCAGGTCACTTTTTTCGGCTCCATCCATGTAATAGAGCTCCAAAAGTTCCAGATAATCCTCTATGCCTCCGCTATGTGCACCCATGGCAGCATCCACATCAACACCTGTCATGAACATTTCCGCCATATCGGCACGGATGATCTTCTCCTGTGCCTCTGCCGTTCCCTCCACCGGCTGACGCAGTTCCTGAGGGATCCACTTGCACAGCATCTCATGCAATTCGTTTTTATCCAGCGGCTTCGCGATGAAATCCTGAAAACCGCTGTTTAAGAACATTTCTCTTGCATTGTTGTAGGCGTTGGCAGAAAGGGCGATGATGATCGGTTGCGTGCCGTTTTCTCCGCATTCGTTACGGATATGATCGGTCGTTTCAATACCATCCATCTCCGGCATCATATGATCCATCAGGATCATGTCATACACATTTTTCTTTACCAGATCGATCGCCTGACGACCGCTCTTTGCCTCATCAACACGGAACTTGTAAGGCTCCAGAGCACCGCATGCCACCTTGAGATTGATCTTGTTATCATCCACCACCAGCACCCGGTAATCCGGTACAACAAATGCCCGGTCAATATCAGCTACGACATCCAGTTTGCGCCACGGCTGCTGTTCAATGCTGCGTATATCCGCCACCCTCTGCGGAAAGCAGACAGTAAATACCGTTCCCTTACCCGGCTCACTGGAAACTTCCACCGTGCCGTCCATCAGATCCACAAAACATTTAGTGATCGCTATGCCAAGGCCAATACTCTCCAGATTGCGATCCTTGCTCTCGTCCATACGCTGAAACTGGTCAAAGAGGCTTTCTGTCTCCTCTTTTGTAAATCCGCTGCCTGTATCCTCAAACTGAAAGACCATCAAAACATGTTTTTCGTTCAGCCACCGGTGTGTCACTGTCAGTTTCACATAACCACGTTTTGTATACTTCATTCCAAAATCAAGGAAATTGCTGATCATCTGGCGGATACGCATCGGATCACCGATCAGCCGGCAGGGCAGCTTGGGTGAAATATCCCGCTTGAGCTGCAGGCCTCTGGAGGAAGCAGTCAGTTTGGCAAGATGCAATGTTTCCTCCAACAGCTGCTCCGTGCCGTACTCCTCCTGTTCCAGCGCCATCTGACCTGTCTCCAGTTTGGAAAGACTTAAAATATCATTGATGACTGCCAAAAGGTTCGTGGAAGCATTTTTGATATCACAAGCGAAATCATATATCTTTCTTCCGCGGCTCTCCTCTATGATCAGTTCTGCGAGACCTACGATGGCATTCATCGGTGTACGGATCTCATGAGATATATTCGTAAGGAAGTCTGACTTGACCCGGTTGGCATGCTTTGCCTCTCCCAGCGCATGCAACGCCTCTTTTTCCGCAATCTCTGCCCTTTTTCTTCCGCTGGATATCTCAGCAATATAATTGCACTCCATCGTCCGGTCGCTCAGCAGCAGCACATAACCCCGCAGCGAATCTCTGGCATCCCGCACCTCAAAGCGCGCAACTTCATAATGCCGGTTTCCAAATTCAATCTCTTTTTTCTCGTATTCTTCAAACAATTCCAGTGGGATACTGCGCAGACGCTTCACATTATGATCGATCAGATTCTGCTCCAGTTCCGGGAAAATGCGTTTTGCCGCATGATTATACGCCTTTAACTGCATGGCACCATCCAGGATGATCACACCCTCATTCAGGTTATCAAATGCAGTCTGCATGGATGCTGTCTCCGGATGAAAACCCTCTTTTCCCCAGAAGCGCAACGCAAACAGATCCATGAGCAACATTCCTGCCGGACCTGCTATATTATAATGAAACGGAACGATCTTCATAAAAAATGCGACCGACATCCCAAAGGAACCAAAAAGCATCAAAAACATCAGGACTGCCTGCCTGCGAAGACGTGCCACCCACTCTTTACCCAGATAAGAAATGACTATCAGAAGCGCCAGCACGAGCGGAGCCAGCTCGCAGCCCAGAACGATAAACATATAGAGCTGTCCATGCTCATAGAGCAACTCATAGTTACCATCCACAAGCTCATAGCGCACGTTTTTATAGATCAACTCATGCCAGTTGCTGGTCCATGTGACGACCAACAGGAGCAGATCAAAGAACAGTGTATACACACCCATCCACTGAGGCACAGATCTTTTTGCGTAATAAACAAAAAACAGGCAGATAAAGTACCCCATAAAAATGAGACCGGCATATTCAATCTGAACTGCCAGAAAAGCGGCAGACTTATCAGCTGCCATCAGTTCAAACAGATACCCGATGTTGAGCAGCAATGTCATCGTAAGAAACGAGAGACCGGCCTTTTTCTCTTTTGTACTTTTCCCCTGATTTGTCCACATCAGGATCAGTGTTGTAAAAATAACCGCTGCCCATTGCAGCACGATTCCGTTGCCCACCGCAAGCTCCTCTCCCGGACGTAGCCCGTCTCGTCGAAAAAAATCCTATTCAGTAATGAGTATATCATATTCCCTATACGATTGCTATCCATTTTCTATTTTTCCATCGTGCCAACTGGCATGGTCTATTTTGCAAAAACTGGACATTTTCATCAATCCAGTTTTGTTTTATCATCAGAAAAACCCTATAGGGAATCCAACAAAGAGAAACGAGGTATAAACATGAATACGAATTCAACGAAAAAATGGGTCGTTGCCGCATTGTTTGCAGCCCTGACCTGCATCTGCACAATGATCATCAAGATCCCCACCCCTACAGGCGGATACATCCATCCCGGTGACGGCATGGTACTGCTGTGCGGTATCATCCTCGGCCCCGGCATGGGCGCACTGGCAGCCGGCATCGGCTCCATGCTCTCTGACCTGTTCAGCGGATACATGGTATGGGTACCGGCCACCCTCATCATCAAAGCACTCACCGCTATGGTGGCAGGTATCCTGTTCCGCAAAAGCAGCCAGCTTCTTGCCGGAAACAAGGCCGCTTCAACCGTGCGCGTCATTATTGGCGGCTTCATCGGCGAGGCGATCATGGTATTTGGTTATTTCTTATTTGAGATTGGTTTAAATGCAGCCTCCAACGGCGGATTTACCGCAGCTGCCATTGCAGGCGGTATCGCCTACTCCGCAGCAGGCGTACCTGCCAACATCGTGCAGGGTGTTACCGGTATCGTGATCGCATGTGTGCTGCTTCCTATCTTAAGCAAGATCCCCGATGTGCGTGCATGGATCCGCGACGGTGCCAACGCATCCGCATAACAGGAATTTATTCCTTGCAAAGCTGTTCAACAACTGCCGGCAATTCGGAAAATTTTCGGATCGCCGGCACTTTTTTTGCAATTTCCTCCGGCAGTGTGCCAAAACCATAGGCAGCGTGGACAAACAGCCCGCCTGCCTCAACAGTCGCATGGTAATCACCCTCAATATCTCCCACATAGATAACGCGGTCAAGTGCATTGCGTTCAGCGACAATGCGGATATTTTCTCCCTTTTGTTTTTTGTTGACGCCAAAACACTGAATATCGGAAAACAACTCACCGAATCCATAGTGAGCCAGAAATGCCTCAATGTAACCACACTGGCAGTTGCTCACGATATACAGCGGATACATCCGTCCCAGCCCGCGCAGCGTCTCCTCCACACCAGGATAGAGCGTCGCACCGTGAACTTCCAGATAGTCATTCTCCACCAGCACGCACTCATCCATGAGATCATAAGAAGCCTGCGCTTCCATCTCCGGGAAAAGTGCCCGTGCCAGCTTATCCATCGGCAATCCCATAACGCGCGCCAGATCCTGATCCGTCAGCGGCTTCATTCCTTTTTTTGTGATCACCTGATTCCATGCAAGAGCTACCTCTCTGGCAGAATCCCACAAGGTTCCATCCATGTCAAAAATAATTCCGGTCTTCATTTTTTCCTCCAAAATATGATCTTTTTCCAATTTTATATGTATTTTTTGTGTTTTTCAACCACAAACAGAAAAAATAGTGTATACTGTTATTTATTGGGCGGGCCGATCACGCAGGTTCCGCCCCGACTATCAAGCAAAAGGAGAAATATTATGAGTCAGGCAAAAGTAGATCAGCATAAAAAGCAGAAAGCAAACCGCAAAAAGGAAATGCGCAAAGAAAAACTGGAGCGTACCGCTGTAGGCGTACTCGGAGTCGTGATCGTCGCAGCGATCTGTGTATGGATCGGCTACTCCGTCTACGGTAAAACGACCGGAGACACAGGGGCAGACGCTGAGAGTTCCGCAGTAACGGTCAACACCGATGCCGTCGATGATTATCTGGACGGACTGAACGCAGAAGAATAAAAAAGGACTGTCAATTCCCTTACTGATCGGCATTTGTCAGAACGGGGATTGACAGTCTTTTTTCATATGGAATATAAAAACCCCCGAACCCGCTGCTCATCAGCGTTTCCGAGGATTCTCGAAGAGCGATAGACGGGGCTCGAACCCGCGGTCTCGACCTTGGCAAGGTCGCGCGT